>NZ_RAYG01000015.1:0-87978 GCF_003670185.1 Parabacteroides sp. CH2-D42-20
CGCGAATATATGCGTTAGCCGACGCAACCGTATGTTTTAGGTGATACATACGGTAGTAATCCCCATCGCATACGATAGAAATAGCCTTCACATACGGGTGAATTACAGGTTTTAGCCTTAAGAATATGAATTAGGATGAATAATTTTCGCCAGAATGAAAGGGCATATTCCGTTATCTTGTTATGGAATAACTACTTGCGAATATTTTTTCTCGTTTTACGGAACTATATGTATAATCTCCCGGAAAATTCGATTCTCAAGGACTTTAATTTTCAAAGTGTCACAATGACAATCCGTAAATTCCGGGTAACTCGTTTAATATAATATTAATGTACGCCTGTACATTAATTAATGCTATACTATAAAAGTTGATGAATAATAGATTGAAATGATATTTGGAGTATGAAAACGACTAGTATAAACGATCGATTCTTTTAGTCATTTGCAAAGGTACGCGTTTCTTCGATACTTGCAACCCTTCCGGGCTATTTTTTTACCGCTTATTCTCTTTCTTATCAATAGGATAGGTTATCCTTTACGAAACAAGCGATTCCTTCAACGAACTGTGCGTTTAGGCATCAAAAAAACGCAAGATTTAATCGATCGTTTAGACTAGTCGTTTTGTATGGTTTAGGGATCGGTTTAGTAGGGCTAAGTATTTGATTATCTTAATAAACACTAGTATTAATATTAATTTCAGTATTATGAACAAAAAGTTTTCTACACTTTTGTGTGCTGGTCTGCTGGTTTCCGCATTCACATTGAATGCTCAAACTCCTGCACAGGCTCAGCATATTGATGCTCTTACTTCTATTTCAGGAGTGGGGGCGGCGGCAGTACCCTATTTTGAGTCTGCCACTCCTAAAGGAATGTTCCAATTGAAAGCAAACGACAAAGTCCTTATCGTGGAAAATGATAAGTACAAATTGGTTGCTCCTTCTGATCTTACGGATGTTGAATCTTCTTTATGGTGTATCTCTATTACTGAGACAGAGAGCCAAGGAAAGAACCCTATCTTCGATTTCATCAATAAGAAGACTGGCGCTATTTTGGCATTTGATACAGAGACAAGCAATGTAGGTTCTTCTTTCGGTGGTTGGGCTTTTTCTTCAACTTGGACAAAGAGTAGTTACGAGAAAGATCCAACTAAGGGTGGTTTAAGACCCAATAAGGAGTTGTTTACTTACATCGATTCCGATTATGCTTATATTTTGTTTGGTGAAGGCGATGAGGTTAAAGCTAAAAAAGTAATGGCTTCTGATGCCGAGGACAAAACAGGTGACGCTCAATATGCATTGAAATTTACTGTTTGGAACGCCGGTACTTATGTATTGAGCGCTAATGAGATCAACGCTTATTTGAAAAACAACAAAGACGTATTGAATTTCCATTTGGATGCTAATGCGGATGTCAACCCATTCTCTGCTTCTCAAATTGAAGCAAAGGTGGCCGATGGTGTAACCGCTGATGGAAAGAATTTCGTTTATGTCGTTAAGAAAGACGAGAAAGATAAGAAGACTTACTTGAAGGTCGATACAGCCGCTAACGGTGTGGGTATCGAGTTCTTGAAATTCGGATGGTCTGATACGAATGTTGAGAAATATGCAGATGCGCTTACGGTAACGGGTGATGCGGATGATATTTCACAGCAACATAAGTTCCTATTCACTTATCGTCCTTCTGCTGATAGCTTGTTTATTCAAGTAAAAGAAGCTCGTGTTAGGGATACGCAGAAACCTACCGCTGAAAGAGGTTATTGGAAAGATGCCACCAAAGTGAAATATAGTTCAAACTACCATGATATTTATTGCGATGGCAAACAGGCGGCAGACGCAAACTCCGATGCGGATCAATTATTCGTTAAGTTACAAAACTATACGGTAGCCGATCGTATTGTCACGATCGGTACCAAGGCTATCAATACACAGATTAGTTTCGGTATTAATGGTTGTGTCGCATCTAATAACAAGACATCCTTGGACGAGGGTTTGTATATTATCAAGAATGATAAGGGACAAGTTTTGGCCGCTCCTATCCACTTAAATGATAACAATGCTGCGAACAAGGCTCAATGGATTACTTTGGATGAGCAAGATCCGATGCACATGCCAGCTTATCAATGGGTTGTAACAAAGGTTTATACGGCAGATAAGGCAAAGGCTACTTCTCCTGTAAAGTTCGTTAACCGTGAGTTCCCCGAATTGTATGCGAATTCTGTTCAATTAACTTTAAATGAGGATGGTGATATCATAGGTACGGCAGTGGGTACTACTATTGATAAAGTCTTGAATAAAACTACTTTCACTCGTATCACGGATAAGAATATCTTAGGTGATAAGAAATTAGGCTATCGTTATATCCCGACAGATTCTTTATTGGTTAATAAGTATGTATTTAACTATTTGAATCCGTTTACGGATAGCTATTGGATGGCCAACGGAGCAGATAAGGATTCTGTAAACTATGTGAAAGAAACGGCAAGCCGCTACATGTTGGAAGAAGGTTCTACTGCCGGATACGGTTATGGTTACGGTAAAGATAAGGATACTCCGGAAGGTAAAGCATTGGCTCGTTTAGGCATCGCACGTTTGGAGAGAACGAACTATGTAGTCAAGACTGTAGACGGTGCGAAGTCTTTGGTTGAGGCTTACGGTGAGAAGTACTCTATGGGTGTTAATAATTATAAGGTAACTCCTTATGTTGTTGATACATTCTTCTTCAAGGAAAATAATCATTATAATGCTAAACATTTCTATGCGATTGTAGAGTCTGCTCCGAAATGGGTAGCTTCTGATGGAAAAGTTATCTATGCCTACGAGGTAAAGAATGACAAAGGCGAAGTTGTAAAATATGTAAATGCGCAAGGCCAAGACGTTTCAGTTTCTAATTATAAGTGGGCTGGTGCTATCATCCAAAGCGCAAGTGCTGAGTTTGACAAGGCAACTCATAAGGTTGGTACTGCTGATGACGGTAAGAGCGCCGTATTGAAAGTTCAGATCTTGAACGAGACTCGTACATCTGCCTTCACGGTAGAAGCAGATAAGACCCCGTTGTATCGCCGTTTCAACAATGCCGTCATAGGTGAGAAGGCCGACGATGCTGCTGATAGCTTGATTTTCGTTGAGAAGATCCGTCAAGAATACTTGATGGATGAGTGGAATCCTAACTTGACTTCAGAAACCGTTGATTACGCAGGTATCTGGAACCGGGATAAAGCAAAAGGTAAGTTGGTGTTCAATATTGATACGGCTTGGGTAAATCGTGGTAAAGGTTATATCAAACCACAATACTTGATCTCTGTTGATCGTCAAGATCAAGATTTGAACATCGTGACTCATCCTTGTACTGAGGCTGGTCCTCACATCAAGCCGGACGGAACTCCGACAACGGATCAATACGAATGTGTTCATGCTACTCACAAGACCTTAGGCTTCACGTATGGTAAGTATTTGGTAAGTTTCGGTGACTCCGCTATGATTAATGACATGGAAGCTCCATACATGGATATCAAGGGTGGTTACACTCGCGTAGGATTCGTGAGAGCTATTAAGGTTGGCGATTCTTTAGTCGTATTAACGAATGGTTTCGAGAAAGTTGAACCGGCTAAGATTGATACCGCTGAGATCTTCGCTAACTATAAGGCAACGAAGTGCGAGCGCTTCATTGTTGACTTAACTGGTGATAATCACAAGAACGTAACTTGGTCATTCCGTTATGTAAATCCGTTAGAGGCTGCCAAGGCTTATATTGAAGGAGGCGAAGGTGAAGGTGTGAACAATGAGTTCTTGTTCGAATCTAACATCTATGAGAAAACAGGCTATAAGTCTACAAATGCAACAGTAGCAGGTGTTTCTACTGACGGAAAAGCAACAAAGGGCTTCCAAGAGGCTCAGTCTGGCTCAATCGCTCCTGAATATGCCGCATGGTTGAAGATGCAGAATGGTTGCTTGGTATTGACTCGTGGTGATTCTAAATTTGATGCGGCTAAGACTGGTTCTGACGGTGCTTTGATCTTCAATGCTGTTCGCCCGACAGAAAAGGATGATATGGTAACTTCTAATGATGAGGTATCCGTAGAAGGCGTATCTGTAGTAGCTACTAACGGTGCCGTGACTATCCAAGGCGCAGCTGGTAAGTCTGTAGTAATCACCAATATCTTAGGTAAGGTAGTTGCTGAGACTATTCTTACATCTGATAACGCTACAATCGCCGTACCTGCTGGTATCGTAGCCGTAGCTGTTGATGGTGAGGAAGCTGTTAAGGTGGTAGTTAAATAATAAAGATATATAATTCTAAAATTCCCGTGCGGAGATTCGTCTTCAAGTAAACCGAGAGGTTGAACATGCGGGGATATTAATACTAAAGTAAAAAATTAAAGCTCTCCGTCAGTATTTCCGTGAGGCAAGAAAGCGGAAAAAGAATAAGCCCCGGTCGGTTTCTCGATCGGGGCTTTTTGCCTATTCTTTGTCGTTTTTATCTTTAAGTCTCAATCCGGTTCTAGCGTTGAGGGGAGAGATTACCGAGTGGCCTAAATCGCTTTCAAGTTGTTTGCGGGCGGCCTCTGCTGCTTTTCCTCCTTGTTTGGCGATAACTTCGTGTTCTTCGAGATGTTGCGGATTCTTTTCTTTGGACAATTCAGTGGTAGCTGCTTCGGCAAGCATATTAAGAGCAAGTTCCGTATTGGTCATATTGTCTCGTAAGCTCTCTTTTTTCAGACCTTTAATCGCTCTTTTGCCACTTGGGCCATCCATAGCTTGAAAGGTTCTGCTTTAGGGGATGGGATGGATTGGATAAGCCTAAACAGCTGTTCTGTCGTAGCCACGTCGGTTTTGTAGTATTTCCCATCGGTGGAAGGCAATTTCAGTTGGTTACAATTTGTAACCGACTCATTTCCCTCTTTTCTTAGCCTATGTTTCAGCACCTTCCAGTAATTGCTAGGATTAGGACTATCTGTGAGGATAGCGACAACGTCTACTATGGAGAAAAACCATTCCTCTGTTTCATCGTCCCAGACTGTACGCACTTTTTTCTCTTCGAAAATCTTGATAGCTTCTTTCTTTGTCATAATTGAAGTTTTTGTGTAAACACTTTAGTTAAAAGTGGGTGATATCTAAATCTTTGCTATGGTTTTGGATATCTCGAAACTTTTACGTAAAAATACAAAAGTTCTGAATGAACTCGAAACTTTTTGCGGAAAAGATATGTGGAAAGATAAGACTTATATATTCGGATATAAATTCTTCACGAAGGAAAAGAGTGCGTGAACAACGCTTTCGAGAAATCTGCTTCTACGGCTAACACTTATAAGTGGGAAGGCCTTTCTCGCGTAGCGTTTATCGAGGGTAAGTATGTGGCAGGCACTGATTCCTTGGAATTATATACCGCTACGGATACGGCTAAATATGTGAAGAAGCATGATGATGAGGCTAATTGGGCATTCGCTTTGAACCCGGATCCCAGAAGAAAAGACAAGCTCCGGTCGGATTTTCCACCGGAGCTTTTTTATGTTGTCAATTATTCGTAATTTTGGCAAGAACATGATCGTTTATATGAAAAATCCTTTGTCAAGATGAAAGCTAGCTGCATTATCTCTTTGCTGTTTATCTGTGTGTCGGTAGACCTTTTCGCCCAACCTAAGGCGGTGGAGACAACGTATGATTTATCCTATTTCTTGCCGGAAGGCAATTACCAGTACGATTCGAATATCCCTGAACCTGCAACGGTTTTAGGTTTTCAATTGGGACGTCAACATGCCGATTGGGGACAAGTCGTTGAATATATGAAGGCTTTGGCTGAAGCCTCGGATCGGGTGACCTTGCAGGAAGTAGGGCGTACTTATCAATATCGTCCTTTTATAGAGGTGGTAATTACCTCTCCGGAAAACCAACGAAATATAGAAAAGATTAGAGAGGAGCATTTGGCCTTGACCGATGTAGATCGTTCCACAGATCTGGATATACGGAAAATGCCGGTTGTTGTCAACTTGGTATATAGTATCCACGGAAATGAGCCTTCCGGCGTGAACGCTTCATTGGCTGTCGCTTACTTCTTGGCGGCGGCGCAAAGTAATGAGATCGATGACCTGTTGAGAAATACGGTGATCGTTCTATATCCGGGAGCTAATCCTGATGGCATAAACCGGTTCGCTAATTGGGTGAATACGACCCGTAGCCAAACGGACGTAAGTGACCTTAATTCCCGGGAATTCCAAGAGCCATGGCCTTCTAGCCGTACGAATCATTATTGGGCGGATTGCAACCGGGATTGGCTGATGGCGCAACACCCGGAAGGGATTACAGGAGTGAATACCTATTTTAAATGGATGCCGAATGTATTGGCCGACCAACATGAGCAAGGCGCTGATCGACCTTACTATTTCAGTCCGGGGCATCCGAAGCGTACGCATCAGTTGACTCCTCGGCAAAATCAAGAGCTTACGGCGGAAGTATCGGCTTATTGCGCAAAGGAGTTGGATAAGATCGGTACGTTGTATTACTCAAAGGAGGGATACGATGATTATTACTACGGCAAAGGAGCCGCCTATGGTGATATTCACGGATCGGTTTGCTTGCTTTATGAGCAGGGTACGTCCCGGGGGCATTTGCGGGAGACTCGTAATGGGGTGCGCTCGTTTGCGTGGACGATTCGTAACCAAGCATTCGGTTCGTATGGTACGATCCTTGCCGGCTATCGGCTAAAAGATAAATTACTGGCTTACCAACGGGATTATTATAAGAATGTCAAGGCGGATATCGCTAAGCAGCCGGTAAAAGGATATGTCTTCGATACCCGTGGCTCTCGCTCTGTGGGCTATCATTTTATCGAGAATATGGGGCATCACCGGATTAACGTATATCATTTGGCGAAAGACTTCTCGGTAGATGGGAAGACGTTTAAGGCGGATGAGGCCTTTATCATCCCGGTGGATCAGAAAAATAACACGATGATCCGTGCGATTATGGAAGATTGCCTAAGCTATGAGGATAGTACTTTCTATGATATCTCTACTTGGTCCTTCCCTTATGCGTTTAATTTGGAATTCGCGCAAGTGAAGAATACGAATGGCTTTATCGGTAAGCAGGTTGTGGAGAATCGGTTTGTACCCGGTCAAATGATTGGCGGTAAAAGTGATTATGGATACCTTTTTACGAATGTAGAGTTCTATACCCCGAAAGTGATGTATGAGTTATTGCGGAAAGGTATTCATGTACAAGCAAGTAATCGCCCGTTCCATTTCCGTTCGGGAGATATAGAGAAAGAGATGGGGTACGGTACAATCTTGGTATCTGCGTGGAATCAACCGGTATCTTCCGATGAGCTTTATGAGCTATTGTCTAAACTGGCGAAAGAATCGGGTGTGGATATCTATGCGGCTACAACCGGATTGATGCAAGACGTGGATTTGGGTAGCCCGGCTTATACGGCGTTGAAATTACCGAAGGTAGCCATTCTTGTGGGACGTACGATGGGAGTTCCGGATTCCGGCGAGGCGTGGTTTTTATTAGATCGACGTTTCCAGATGAGACCGACATTGATTGAGGCTACCGCTACGCTGACATCCCGGAAGTTGAGCCGTTATAATGTGATTATTCTGGCGAATGGAATTCCGGATCTCACGAAAGAGTCGGAAAAGGCATTGAAGGATTGGGTAGCGAATGGCGGTACGTTGATCGCCTCGGGAAAGGCCTACTCTTGGGTTGATAAATCCGGGATTCTTCCGATCTCGGTGAAAGACGCTTCATTTAAAGAGGATTCTACCCGTTATCGGGCTTACTCGGAGAAGAAAGAGGCGGCGGCAGGAAATAGCATCAGCGGTGTTATCTTGAGTTGCTCTCTGGATAGCTCTCATCCGTTGGCTTGGGGATTAGAACAACCGAAGATAGCGGTTCTAAAAAAAGGAAACTTGATTTTTGAGAAAGATAGCGATCCTTACGTCTCTCCTCTGCATTATACGGAAAAACCGTTGTTGTCCGGATTTCTTTCGGAGAAAAATGAGAGTTTATTGCGGAATACGCCGGCTGTGTTCGCTAAGAAATATAAGAGTGGGGCGGTATTTGTCTTTGCTGATGATCTGAATTTCCGCTCTTATTATTTTGGGACGAGTAAATTATTCATGAACGCGGTCTTTTTTGGTGAATGTCTTTAATTTTGTACTTTTGCAAGCTTGCACGAATGTTATACATGAATAGGAAAATTAGACAATGGCCAGCGATGATATAAAACAGGCATGGAAAGTGCCGGAACCTACGTTAAGGAGGTTGCCGTGGTATCTTGCGTTTGTAAAGTTGATGAAAGGAAAAGGGGAAACGTTTATCTCATCCACCCAGATCGCTAAGGAGATAAATGTAGATCCTAGTCAGGTCGCTAAAGATCTCTCTTTTGTGAATATCTCCGGGAAGACGAGAGTGGGATACGATATTAACGCATTGGTTGACGTACTGGAGGATTTCCTCGGTTTTACATCCCAGCATAAGGCATTTCTGTTTGGGGTAGGGAGTCTGGGCGCTTCTTTGTTGCATGACACCGGACTGAGTCAATATGGATTGGAGATCGTGGCGGGCTTTGATGTTCGTGAGGATTTGGACGGGAGCATGATTAATGGCATTCCCGTTTTTCATATGGATGATTTTCCTGCCAAGCAGAAAGAATATGGCGCGACGATCGGGGTGATCACCGTGCCGGTGGAGAAAGCGCAGGAGGTGACAGACCGGATTATCGAGGGAGGAATCAAGGCTCTTTGGAATTTTACCCCCTTCCGTATACGGGTGCCGGAACATATCGTAGTCCAGAATACTTCTATGTATGCGCATTTAGCTGTTATGTTTAATCGATTGAACTCAATGAATCACTAAAATATGAAGATTATCGCCGTTGGAATGAACTATGCCGCTCACAATAAAGAGCTGCATCATTCGTTAGAATTATCAGAGCCTACTATTTTTATGAAGTCGGACTCCTCTTTGTTGAAAGATGGGAAACCGTTTTTTATTCCGGATTTTTCATCGGAAGTTCATTATGAGACGGAGATCGTGGTACGGATAGACCGTTTGGGGAAAAATATAGCCGAGCGTTTCGCTCATCGTTATTACAATGAGGTTACGGTCGGTATTGATTTCACGGCACGGGATTTGCAGAATAAATTGCGTGCGCAAGGGCTACCGTGGGAGATTAGTAAGGCGTTTGATAATTCGGCTGTGATCGGGACCTTTATTCCGCTGGAGCAAGCGGGGGATGTAAACCGGCTTCCGTTCCATCTGGATATCAATGGCTCGAAGGTACAGGAAGGCAATACCTCGAATATGCTGTTTTCGGTAGATAAGATTATCGCGTACGTAAGTCGCTTCTTTACGCTGAAAATAGGCGATTTGATTTATACCGGAACACCTGCTGGCGTAGGTCCCGTGAAGATCGACGATCATCTGGAGGGATATCTTGGCGAGCGGAAGCTTCTGGATTTTTATGTGAGATGAGAAGATTAATATATATATTCATTATAGGTTTATTACTTTGCTCATATACATGGGCGGATGGTAGCCGTTATGCTTCTAAATCCCTGTTATCGGAGGGGAAATGGGTGAAGATCCGGGTGGATAAGACCGGAATCTACAAATTATCCTATGCGGATTTGAAGAATATGGGTTTCTCGGACGCATCGAAAGTCTCTGTCCATGGCTATGGAGGATGGCCCTTGGATGAGGATTTCAGTAAGGAATATATCGATGATGTCCCTTCTACACCGGTTTGGCGTGGGAGTGATTACCTGTTATTCTACGGGAAAGGTCCGGTTAAATGGGAGTATGACTCGTCGAGCCAGACATTCGTGCATACGAATAATCCTTATTCATTGTATGGCTATTATTTTGTGACCGATGCCACTCCGACGAATGATATGACTTCCGTGGCTCAAGCGAGTGGCGCTTCCACTCGGATTACGACTTATGATGATTATCTATTGCATGAGCAAGAGTTAGTCTCCGTAAACCAATCCGGCCGGGAGTTTTTTGGAGAGGACTTTAGTGGGGCACGCCCTCGTACAATTTCTACCTTTTCTTCTATCCCCGGGATTACGGATGCGGACGGTAAGGTGACCATGCGTTTTATCTCAAGAATTAACTCTGGCTCCGGTACGGCTTCTTTAAGTATCAATGACTCCGAATTGTTGGATATAACCATACCTTCTATCCAAACAGTAAGCTCGAATGTCAGATCGTATACAAAGGCGATTCCCGGGACAACCACCGCGTTATGGAAGGGATCAAAAAGTGAGAAAAATAACGTAGTGGTTTCCTATAGTTCAAGTGGACATACGAATGTACGTTTGGACTATATCCGTATGCAATTTGTCCGTACGTTGCGCCCTTATGGGGCTTCTACTTTTTTCAGAAGCTTGACTTCTGTAGGAAATGCGTCTCGCTTTGTTATTAGCGAGGCGAATTCGAATACCTTGGTGTTTGATGTGACCGATGCGTTGAATGTGAAGAGAGTGGAAGCCGATCTGAATGGTTCTGAACTTTCATTTACAATACCAGCGGGTAGATTGAGGGAGTTTGTGTTGGTTCAAACCAATCAAACATTTCCTTCTCCGGAAGTCGTGGGAGAAGTCGCTTCCTCGAATCTGCATGGTTTGGAACAGAGGGATATGATTATTATATCGGCCCCGTCTTTGGTTCAGCAGGCGGAGCGTTTGGCGGTTGCGCACCGTGAGAAAGATGGCTTGACTGTTGAAGTCGTAACTCCAGAGGCGATTTATAATGAGTTCTCTAGTGGAACTCCAGATGCGACGGCATATCGTCGTTTGATGAAGATGTTTTACGATCGTAGTTCCTCTTTGGGTAATCCTCCAAAATATTTATTGCTTTTCGGAGACGGGATCTATGATAATCGGGGGATAAGCGGTGAGGTGCAAGGTGTTTCACGGAGTAATATGCTCCTGACTTTCCAGTCTCAAGAGTCATTGAATGTCTACTCTTATGCGACAGATGATTATTTTGCGTTTTTAGAGGATAATTCCGGCAGTAATTTTAGCCGAGATAAGATGTGTCTGGGTGTCGGGCGCTTTCCAATCCGTACAGTAACGGAGGCGACTCAGATGGTGGATAAGACGATTTCTTATATGGAGAACAAGGATTTGGGTAGTTGGAAGAATAACGTGACATTCGTGGCGGATGATGGAAATAATGAGGATAGCTTCACAACGAATCATATGAAGCAGGCAGATCAGCTTGCTGAGGCCATTGAAGAGGTGCAACCCGGTTTTCTAGTTAATAAAGTGTATTTCGATGCTTATAAGCGTAGCAGCCTCGGGACTTATCCGGATGTGCATAATGAGATTGAGAAACTATTAAAAAGTGGTCAGTTGTTGATTAATTATACGGGGCATGGCAGTACGACCCATTGGGCGGACGAAAGCGTATGGACACAAACCGATATCAATAATTCCAGCTATAAGCATCTGCCGGTGTGGGTGACGGCTACCTGCGATTTTACCCGTTTTGACGATGTGAAAACTTCTGCGGGTGAATCTGTTTTCTTGAATCCTACCAGTGGGGGTATCGCTTTGTTTACGACGACCCGTGTCGTGTTCTCCGGTAATAATGCGAACTTAAATAAGGCGCTCATCGATAACCTGTTCCAAGAAGACGCGAATAGCCGTTATACACTTGGAGAGGCGATGATGTATACGAAACGTCAACTCAATGACTCAAATAAATTGAACTTTATCTTAATCGGAGACCCGGCGTTAAAGTTTGCGTATCCAGAGTATAAGGCTCGGGTGACGGCTGTGAATGGAGAAGCTGTTTCTGATGAGCCTTTTGAGTTTAAGGCGTTATCCCGGATTACGGTAGAGGGTGAAATCTTGAATCCGTCAGGTTCTTTTGCCGCGGATTTCACGGGCGTATTAAGCTCGACCATATTTGATAGCCAAAGTTCCATTACGACTTTAGGGAATAGCTCTGAGAAATTCACTTATCTCGATTATCCGAATACGATTTATATAGGTAGAGACTCGGTTCGAAATGGAAAGTTCAGCTTTACTTTTATGGTCCCGAAGGATATCTCTTATTCCAATAAGAAAGGTAAATTAAACCTATATGCGTCTTCCGAGACAAAAGAGGCGCAGGGTTCTTTCTTCGATTTTATCGTGGGGGGGACTTCGGATACGGCGGAGACTGATACGATCGGTCCCGAAATCCGGCAGATCTATTTGAATGATTCCAGTTTTGTTTCGGGCGATAAGGTAAACACGACTCCTTATTTTGTAGCGAAGCTGTGGGATAAGAGCGGCGTGAATATAACCGGCAGTAGCGTAGGGCATGATATGATGTTGACGATTGATAGTATGCCCTCTATGAGCTATAACTTAAATAGTTATTATGCGTTGCTACCAGATAGTGAGAACGAAGGACTTGTCCAGTTCTCCATCCCCGAGCTGGAGCCGGGAATGCATACCGCCGAGTTTAAGGTGTGGGATATCTTAAATAACTCCACGACCTATACCTTTACTTTTGAGGTGGCGGAAGGGTTGAAACCTAATCTGATCGAGATGTATGCCACCCCGAATCCGGCACGGGATCAAGTGGAATTCTTTCTGCATCACAATCGTCCGGAGTCAAACTTAAAGGTGACGGTTATGGTTTATGATATGACCGGTAAGTTCCTATGGAGTACCGAGAAGAGCGGTTCCTCCGAGTTGTTTAAGGCTTATATCGTAACTTGGAACTTGACGGATAATGGTGGCAGGCGGTTGCGCCCGGGAGTTTATCTGTATCGGGCGGCGATTAGCACGAATAACTCGAAAGAGGCGACGAAAGCGAATAAATTAATCATTCTCGCACAATAAAGTATCGGGTAATTAGTTTATAATAAGCATGGGGGTATGTTTATTACCCTCTAGGAATGATAAATGTAAATGTATTTTTAGAATAGAATATATGGTAAGAGTTTCAAGATTCAGTCTGTTACTAGCGGTTTTCAGCTTTTTGACGGCATTTACGGCTTTATATGCCCAAGGAGGCGCAGACGATGTTAAACATAAATTCGCCCCGATTAATACGGCGATACCGTCTTTGTCTATCGCGCCCGACGCTCGCGGAGGTGCTATGGGTGATAACGGTGTGGCTACTACGCCGGATGTGAATTCCCAGTACTGGAACCCGGCTAAGTATGCTTTTAGCTATAGTAAGGCCGGAGTCGCTTTATCCTATACGCCTTGGTTACGTAAATTGGTGAATGATGTGGCTTTAGCGTATCTGGCCGGTTATTATAAATTAGGCGATAGCGATATGCAGGCGATCGGAGCCTCTTTGCGTTATTTCTCTTTAGGAGAAGTGCAGGAAAGCCGGGATGGAGGAATGGGTAATCAGCTCATATTGAATCCTTATGAGATGGCTTTTGATGTAAGTTATAGCCGTAAATTATCGGATGTGTTCTCTATGGCGGTCGCCTTGCGCTATATTCGTTCGGACATGGGTGCCTCGTCGGACGCGGATATGGTTCCGGATAACGCTTTTGCCGCTGATATCGCCGGTTATCTGGAGAAATACGTGATCTTAGGGAATAGCGAGTGCCTGTGGAGCTTTGGTTTTAATGTCTCCAATATCGGTACGAAGGTCTCTTACGACGGCGGAAATACCAACCAATTCTTGCCTACGATGTTAAAGGTTGGAACCGGTTTGCTGTATCCGATCGATGATTATAACCAAATCGGTATCTATGTGGATTTGAGTAAATATTTAGTTCCTACCGAACCTATTCAAGAAGGTACGACTCCCGAGGATGAGGCTGCTTATAAGGAAAAACATGATGAATATAACAATATGTCCCCGATCACGGGTATCTTCAAATCATTCGGAGACTCGCCGAATGGCTTCAAGGGTGAGTTAGAGGAGATTATGGCCTCTATCGGTCTGGAGTATAATTACAATCAGCAGTTCTTTGTTCGTGGCGGTTATTACTATGAGAATAAATATCAGGGAAACCGTCAGTATTTCTCGGTCGGTGCCGGTTTCCGCATGAGTGTTTTCCAGTTGGATGCCGCTTATCTGATCAGTACGGTACAGAGTAACCCGTTGGACCAGACATTGCGCTTCTCCTTGTCGTTCGATATGGATGGAATCAAGAACCTTTTCAGATAAATGGGTATGAAGATACGTGTAGGTTTTGGTTATGACGTCCACGCCTTGGTGCCGGACCGGGAATTATGGCTGGGCGGGATTAAGATCGAGCATACGTTGGGTCTATTGGGACATAGCGATGCGGACGTGCTGATCCATGCGATCTGTGACGCTTTATTGGGAGCGGCCAATATGCGGGATATCGGTTATCATTTCCCGGATACGGCCGGTGAATATAAGAATATCGATAGTAAGATCTTGCTCCGGGATACCATGAGGCTTTTAAGAGACGCGGGCTATGAGTTGGGTAATATCGATGCCACCGTAGCCGCCGAGCGCCCTAAATTGAATCCCCATATTCCTCTGATGAAGAAAACGCTGGCCGAGGTCATGAACGTGGACGAGGAGGATATCTCTATCAAGGCCACCACCACGGAGAAGCTGGGCTTCACCGGACGGCAGGAAGGGATCTCGGCTTACGCTACGGTCTTGATACAGCGCATGGGATCGTAAACCAGAAAGTACTCCCTTTTCCTTCTTCCGACTCTACGCCGATCTTCCCGTGAAGATTCTCTAGGATCGTTTGGCAAATGGATAGCCCGAGTCCAGTTCCTTGGATAAAGGAATCGAATTTGGCGAAACGCTCGAATACGTGCGGGAGGTTCTTCCGCTCAATACCTTTTCCGGTATCTTTTACGTAAAAGTATAATCCATCTTCCCTCTCCTTGTATCCCATGCGGATAGACCCTTGGAACGTGAACTTACAGGCGTTCGTGAGGAAGTTGGTGATCACTTGGGTCAAGCGATTCTTCTCGGAATAGATAACACAATCCTGTTCGGGTATCTCGCAATAGAGAGTGACACCGTCTTTCACCCGGCTTTGGAAGGTCTGGTATAAGCTCCGGAATAGCGTGGATACGTTGAACTCGGAATAGATGAAATCCATTTGCCCGGCCTCGATCTTCGATAGATCCAGAATATCGTTCACGAGTTGAAGGAGAAGTTCGTTGTTCGTCTCGATGATCTCACAAAATTCTTTTGTCTCCTCGGAGGGGTTTGTTTGGGCGAGCAGGTTCGAGAACCCTACGATAGCGTTCAGCGGGGTACGTATCTCGTGGCTCATGTTCGCTAGGAAGGCTGATTTCAGCCGGTTGGATTCCTCTACCTTCGCTTTGTCCCTCAATTCCTGCTCCATCAGCTTGCGTTGATGGATCAGGGCAGTTCCCCCGATCAGGTAGATAGGTTTACCGACGGGATCGGTCTTGCCGGTGATGGCGTAAATTTCTATCCATATATAGTTTTCCCCCGTATCGTCTAGGTAGCGGATTTCCTCATCTACCGGTTGGCCCTCGCCGGAGGCAAGTGCTTCCATCTTATCACGGAGCCGGTCTAGGTCATCCGGGTACACGCCGCTATAGAACTCATTGGGTGACATCTTGAATATCCCGTTTACGCCTTTGTCACGGGCGGATCTTTGGGTGAGGTAGACATTATTGCACTCTATGATCTCGGCTCTTACGTCCCACGTCCATGTCATCATGTTGCTGGCTTTCAAGACGAGTTGATATTTCTGGTTTAAGTCCTGCGCTTGGCGTGCGATTCGTAGTTCCTTGTCTTTGCCCTTTTGCTTTTGGATAAAGAGGTGTACCCGTAATATCCCTATCGTTATCAATAACACCAGAATGACGAGTAGGCTTATGATATGGACCTTGTATTTCTGAAAGAAACCGGGAGGCTCTTGGAAATAAGTGGCGTTTGGGGGATATAAGCCGGGATCGATTTGGTGAAGCAATAGGTGTTGGTAATTCAGGTAAGTCTTCGGGGTTCCCGAAGTCAGGGTAGAGATTTCTTTGCTATCTTTTCCCGAGAGGATCATTTCGATCGTGTTGGCCGTCACCTGCGCGTAATCCTCCGGAGAAACATAATATCCCCCGGCGAAATTCCCGTTTTCTGTTTGTACGTCTTGCAAGGTAAAGACGGGGGGAACTGAGAAGCTGTTAATCATTTTCTGGACGTTATCGACTAGGTAACGATTCTCGTTGTCCTTCTGGGTCCTGTACCATGAGTAATAAAGGACGCCGGTCTTATTGTCGAAAGAGGCCAGCCTGTCCAATAAGTTCTCGGTGGAAATGGAAGTCGTAGACAGCGGTTCGAATTGGATGCCCGGGAAATCTTTCCGTAGCACGGCCTCCACATCCGCTTTCGTTTGCTGACTTATATAACGATGGTCGAAAATAAAGGCCAGCTTGGTTAATCCCGGTTGTAGCTTTTTGATTAGCTCGATCGTCTGCTTGATATAGACTGAGTATTTTATAAAAGTGGCGTTATAGCCTTTTACTACGTCCGTGATGGGGGTTAAGGTCTCGAGCGCGTTGGTATCCAGATCTATCAGATATTCTTCTTTCGGGTACATATTATCTCTGGCATAGCAGATGATAGAGGGAACATCTTTCCATTCCTTGTCAAATAACGGGCGGGTGATAAGCCAAGAGGGATCTCCTATGCATACGACTAAGGTGGGTGGCACAGGTACTCTCTCTAGGATCATTTGTCTCTTCTCTTGAAAACCTTCCATCGTGCGGATACCGGGGATCTGTAAGGGAATCGCCTTTACGGTAAACCCTTCCTTCCCGAATTTATTTTCTATATCAAGATAGGTCTGTTTCGTCCAGCTTTCCTCGAAGTTGATGGAGTGCAGTACGACGATCGACTTGCCTTCTGAGGGTCGTGCGCCCACGCCCAAATGGATACAAAATAAAAGTAATATGAGAGGAATTGTATTTTTCATGGTCGATGATTCTAAGCGATATAAGCATCAATAGAAAATTTTGTAGCAAATGTAGTGAATCCGCTTTTATAAAGCAAAGGCTTTGTCTGTCATCTTCATAAAATAATGGTTTTGATACGGATACGTGTGCGACTCCTCGTTGAGACATATGATGTTTGGTGGCGTATAATATTTTTGCGCTGGACAATCGTACTGAATTTTATTTCGAAAAAATATACAATAAGTCTGTTTTTTACCTGTTATAATTGCATAGTATTGATATTTAACTATTTATGTAAACGAGACTTGCTCTCTTCGAATTTCTATCCATAGTATTTTGAATTACTATGTATAGTAGATCGGGTTTACTATAGGTAGTAATCATGATTATTAGGGTATCTATTCTAAGGAAACATATAATGTGTACAATAACAAAAGATATTCCATATCTCTGGATAGCGGCATATGGTGTTCTAGTGTGTTAGATATTAAAGGTTCATTCGATAAATCTTTATGATGAGTTTTGAAAATGGAAATTATTCTTGAATATGATTGATTTATTTTGCTGTATTAATATTTTTTTTACGAACTTGCAACCGTACTTTTTCTAAGTCTATTTCCGCTGAATTGTGAGCATAATCTTATTATATCAATCTAAAAACACAAGAAAATGAAAAAATGTGTATCTATTCTAATTATCTTGTTGGGGGGATTGGATTGTACATGCGGATGATGGAGACTTGAATTTTAAGTATAAAAGAAAAATGATTATTGATTTCGCTAAGAGATAATTGAATTTGAGGTTTACTCTGCCAGATCGAGTGTTTGAGGCGCTGATCCGGCAGAGTTTTTTTGTGGGTGGAAGGAAGAAGTATTCTGGTTACTCTTCATTTTTGAAAACATATTTTACTAAGATTGGATTCTCTTCTTCCGAGTGCGATTGAATGATTCTTTGCTGATCCTCATTTCTTAGCTTCTCGGGAAATAGATCATTTAGTGGAAGCCCTCCTTCCGGGGTACAAAGGATGAAGTCTTCTCCGAAGTAGATCGGGTAAAGTTGCAAGCCTTCCTTGGTTCGCTCGAATTGAAGCAAATCATGTTTTTCCCTATTATAGAACAAGTGGATGTATTTGTTTTTACGGACAACCATGGCATATCGGTATCTGCTGTTTTGCCCTTGTGAATCTATTACATAATTTACGCTCTTGGAGGAATAGGCGTCCTTTACGTATTGGATTTGTTCTTGCTTGCTCATATTGGGACGAAACTTTAAATTCTCAATGTCATTGTTTAAATCTCCGAAATCCCAGCGATAAAGCTCAGTCAAGGTCGCTCCTGAAAGTGAATAAATCGTGTTAGTCAAAGATCTGCGGAGAGCGTGTGGGAAAGGAAATACACCCCTGCAAAATATATCTTTTCTCTCTTCCAGGAAATATTCATCGATTATCTCATTTCTTGATAGGGAATAGAACTTCAGGCGATTGTCATTATTATAGGTGAAGAAAGCGATCGTATCCTTGTTTTGGAACTGGAAAGAATTGTAGGCTCCAGTAATATCCGGAAGTCTCTTTTTCTCGATGAATTTACCCCCTAGGTCATAGAAAAAGAGAGCGTTGCTGACGGCGCAGAGTACTACAAAATTCCTGCGGGCTGTATCGATCGCGAAATCAGACAGATTTAGGTACTGCCCCGGGCCGTCTCCTTTTTCGTTAAGCGCGAATTGGAAACGTCCCTCCCGGTCGAAAACGAAGATTTCTTTAGATCCCGTACAAGAAAGAAAAATATGGATATCGCTGAATAGTAAATCAAACTACTCTTCATCTTATTGCTAGATTTAAGTGAAACCAAAATTAGAATATGTAAACGTAAGAAATAAATTATAATATTGGGTCACAAAAAGACGTGTTTTATTTCCCCGAAAAACATCATTGGGAGAAAAGAAATGCTTGTTTGCCTATTTCGGGATAAATCCGTAGCTTTGAACCATTAAAAACAATAGTATATATGAAGGATAACGACTGGAAAGATCGATTAGGCGTGATGTACTCCACGAATCCCGATTTTCAATATAATACGGGAGATACGGAGGAGGAAGATACGTTGCCGAAGGAGAAACAAGCTTTGCGTATTTCCTTGGACAAACGGAACCGGGGAGGGAAGATGGTTACCTTGATCACCGGGTTCCGGGGCACTTCCGAGGATCTGACCGCCTTGGGGAAACTCTTGAAAGTGAAATGCGGCGTAGGCGGCTCCGCGAAGGACGGGGAGATAATCATCCAAGGGGACCTGCGTGCCAAGGTGTTGGATATCCTCCGGAAAGAGGGCTATTCGAAAAGCCGTACGATCTAATCCCGATCGCTATGCTAACAATCTATAGGGCTTCCGCCGGGGCGGGCAAGACGCATAAATTGACAGGGGAGTACCTGATGTTACTCTTCTCCCAGCCGGGCGCTTACCGCCGGATCTTGGCCGTGACGTTTACGAATAAGGCGACGGATGAGATGAAAACCCGTATCGTTCAAGAACTTTATCACCTCGCTTCCGGCCGCGCGTCCGATTATATCCAGCTACTCTCTTCCGCCTATTCCTTGACGGAGCGGCAGGTGAGGGAGCAGGCCCGGAAGATTTTGGTCGCTATCCTGCACGATTACTCCGCCTTTAATATCAGTACGATCGACCGCTTTTTCCAGCAAACGATGCGTGCCTTTACCCGCGAGATCGGCTTGCAAGGCGGCTATGGTATCGAGATGGACCAAGAACTGGTCTTGACCGAGGCGATCGATAACCTGCTGGCCGATCTGGAGAAGCCGGAGAGCAAGGATTTGCTAGGTTGGTTGCTGCGTTTCGCCGAGGACAAGATCGAGGATGGTGGCGGCTGGAGCTTGCGGAAGGATATCATGTCGCTCAGCCGGGAGGTCTTTAAGGAGAGTTATAAGGCATTTAGCGAGGAGGTCGGTAAAGATATCTCGGATAAGCAGGCCCTTGATGCCTATAAGAATGAGCTATACGCCATTATCCGCTCCGTAGAGGCGGAGGCGAAACGTTTAGGAGAGGAGGGAGTGGCATTGCTGAAACAGTTCGCCTTACAACCCTCGGATTTTAAGGGAGGAAGTCGTTCCCCATTTTTCTATTTCGAGAAGCTGGCGAGAGGTGAGATGAAAGAGCCGACTGCCACGTTCCAAGCTCTGCCGGATAATCCGGATGCCTATACGACCAAGACGACTCCACCGGGCCTCCGGCAGATCATCGGGTGTGTATATGAGGAAGGGTTGAATGCCTGCGTAAAGAATATCGTATCCCTGTTCGCCAACCTGACAGCCTATAACACGGCCCGGGAGATCGTGCGTTATTATTATACGTTAGGGATCTTAACCGATATCTCCCGGCAAATCGCCTCTTACCGGGAAGAAAAGAATGTCATGCTGATCGCCGATACGACCGAGTTGCTGAATAAGGTCATCAGCGGCAGTGACGCCCCCTTTATCTACGAGAAAACGGGTACGCACGTAGATCATTATATGATCGATGAGTTCCAAGATACCAGCGGCATGCAGTGGAATAATTTCCGGCCCTTGGTGGAGGAGAGTCTGGCGAATGGCCGGGCGAATCTGATCGTTGGCGACGTGAAACAAAGTATTTATCGTTTCCGTAACTCGGATTGGAAGCTATTGGACGAGCAAGTCCGCAGGGATTTCGAGGAGGAACAGGTCCGTGAGAAAACCCTGATGGATAATTGGCGAAGCTGCCGCCATATCGTGGAGTTTAATAACGCGTTCTTCTCCGCCGCTCCGGCGATCCTGCAAGATCTATATAATGAAGCGTTGAAAACCTCCTCATTAAGCGAGGAAGAACGCACGGCCTTTTTCACGAAGATCATGACCGCTTATGATAAGAGCATTCAGCGTGTCCCTCCCCCTTTCCAGAAGAAGGACGGACATGTACGGATCGATTTCTTGTCCGGCGATGAGGAGAAGGACTGGAAGCAGGAGGCGATGGAGCGATTGCCGGCTACCTTGGAGCGCTTGCAGGATAACGGTTACGCGCTAAAAGACATCGCCATACTCGTGCGTACCAATCAAGAAGGCGCTCTAGTGGCTGATACGTTGCTAGCCTATAAGGAAGAGCATCCGTCCGACCGGTACAATTACGATATCATCTCCGATGATGCCCTGTTCGTGGGTAGTTCTCCGGCGGTCCGTTTCCTGATCGCCGTATTGCGCTATTTGCGAAATCCGGAGGACCGGACGAACAGGAAATTGGCGATGTATGCCTATCAAGTATTAACCGGAAAATTCGGGGAGAGCGAGGCGGACGAGTCTGTTTTCCAAAACCTTCAGTCTATCTCCCGGCAATCCTTGTACGAGGTAACCGAAGGGCTCTTCCGTAACTTCTCCGCTTACTTCCCGGAAACGGAACAGGTATTCGTGCAAGCCTTTTTGGATATGGTTTCCGAGTACGCCCAAAAAGAAAGCGCGGATTTGAACCGTTTCTTGAGATGGTGGGACGAGACCGGTTATCGAAAGACGATCGCTACCCCGGATGGGCAAAACGCTATCCGCATCTTGACCGTACATAAATCCAAGGGCTTAGGTTTTAAGGTCGTTATCATTCCTTTCGGGGACTGGGAGATCGACCATAAGCCGACAAAGCCCGTTATCCTTTGGTGCCACCCGGAGAAGAAGCCGTTTGACCGCCTGCACTTAGTTCCTGTCCGTTACGGACAGATCCTGAGTAGCACGATTTTCGCCAAGGATTATTTCAAGGAACGCTTGCATGCTTTCATCGATAACTTGAACACCTTATACGTCGCTTTTACCCGTTCGAAAGAAGAACTGATCGTATTCTCCCCACGTCCGAGGAAGATCAACAAGGAAGGTAAGGTTGAGAAGATAACTTCCATCGCCGATCTATTGTGGGCGGGGGTGGAGACGGAGATCGAGGATGATACCTTTGAAAGGGGCGAATGGTGGCGTCCAGCTTCGGGTAGAACGGCAGAAGATACCCTGGAGGAAATCCCCATGAGCCGCCTGTATTCCGTTTCCCCGGATGATCGTTTACAATTACGCCTGCATGGGAAAGGATTCTTTTTCGATAATGCCAGGCGGAAGCACGGTACCTTGATGCATGAGGTATTGAGCCGGATACGTACGTCGAAAGATATTCCCGCTTCGGTCGAAAGTTATCGGTTAGCCGGGGTGATTAACCGGGAGGAAGCGGCGGAGTTGATCAGCCGTCTGGAAGAATTATTGCAAGCGGAGGAGGTAAAGGCTTGGTATGATGGTTCCGCCCGTGTCTTGAATGAAGTGGATATCCTGTTCGGTAAAGGCTTGTCTAAACGCCCGGACCGGGTAATGATAAAAGATAACAAGGTAATTGTCGTGGATTATAAATTTGGCGAACGGCAAGATAAGCGCCATCCTAATCAGGTAAGAAATTACTTGCAATTAATTCGTAAAATGGGTTTCGAGCGGGTAGATGGATACCTTTGGTACGTAGAGTTAGGTAAAATAGAGGCAGTGAATAAGTGATATATTTTTGATATTCGGTAAAAATGAATATTTTTGCAGATTCTTAGTATAAAACGATACAGTCAAAGAAGAATGAAAGTACATAAAGAAGGAACCGGTTTACTGCTTACGTTGTTTACAATATTATTTATTGTGAATATAACTTTGTACCATACGGTAGGTAAGGGTATGCTGTTTTATTCTGTCGCTTTTGTTTTTACCGTATTGTTCCTATTGGTATTAAACTTCTTCCGTAGTCCTTTCCGTCGGTTTCCTTATGATTCGGAAGGCTTGGTGATCGCTCCCGCCGACGGTACGATCGTTGCCATCGAGGAAGTGATGGAGAACGAGATCCTTCATAAGAAGTGCCTACAGATATCTATCTTTATGTCTATCTTTAACGTGCATGCCAATTGGTTTCCCGTAAACGGTACCGTTAAGCATGTTTCCCACCAGAACGGGCGTTTTATGGCGGCTTATCTGCCGAAGAGTAGTACGGAGAACGAACGTTCGGCGGTCGTGATTACCACGAGGAACGGGGTGGATGTCTTGGCTCGTCAGATTGCCGGGGCGATGGCACGCCGCATCGTTACGTATGCCAAGCCGGGAGAGAAATGTCATGTGGACGAGCAAATGGGGTTTATTAAATTCGGTTCTCGCGTGGATGTCTACCTGCCGGTAGGAACAGAGGTATTAATAGAAATGGATCAAAAAGTAACAGGCAATCAAACGCCTATAGCCCGTTTGTCAAAATGAGTATAAGAAAACATATTCCTAATACGATTACGTGTCTGAGCCTTCTGTCCGGGTGTGTCGCCAGTGTTATGGCCTTGCACGGAAATCTTTTATCTGCGTTGATTTGGATTATTATAGCCGCGGTCTTTGATTTCTGCGATGGCTTTGCCGCTCGTTTATTGAAGGCTTACTCGCCGATGGGAAAGGAATTGGATTCCTTGTCGGATATGGTAAGTTTTGGCTTCGCTCCGGGCATGGTGGTCTATTGGTTGTTGGGAGAGGCTTCTACGGCTTTGCCTTTTGGCTCTTTGAATACGTATATCCCTTATCTGGCGTTCGTGATCCCTACGTTTTCAGGTTTGCGTTTGGCTAAGTTCAATATTGATGAACGGCAAACTACCTCGTTTATCGGCTTGCCGGTTCCGGCGCATGCTTTATTTTGGGCTTCGGTGGGGTATTCTGTTTTACCGGTTGTCCATGCGAATGAAGGCTTGTTCGTATTGGTGACTGTTATCTTGGCGTTCATTACCTCCTTGCTGTTGGTGTCTGAGATACCGATGTTCTCGCTGAAGGTGAAATCCTTAGCGTGGAAGGGTAATGAGCTTCGCTATATATTGATCGCTTGTGCCATTATTTTCGTGGCGTTATGGGGATTCTTGGGAATCTCTGGAACCATCCTGTTATATATAGTCTTGTCTATTTTTAACAAAAAGGGATAAACAAGAATTCTTATCTTTGTGTTTGTGATAGTAAAGAATCATTTAAGTATCGGATTATGTTTAAGTTTTTGTTTGTAATATTCTTTTTCTTTATCCTGTTGGTGTTTCTGATGGGTTTCTCCATCTTGCGTACCTTTAAGAACATCTTTTTTGGTAGCGGAAACAACACTCGTAAGGGAGAACAACGTCGTCAAACAAATAGCAATACTTCCGGACATCGTTCTACGACTACTACCGCCCGGGACGATGATGATGATCGTACACCTTATGTGCACCGTAAGAAGATATTCGCCAAGGATGAAGGGGAGTATGTGGATTACGAGGAAGTTAAATAGAGCTTAGCGTCTTTGCTTAAAGAAACGCTGCATTTCTTCCGCGCACTCTTTTTCAAGGATACCTTTTTTGATAATCGCTTTCGGATGGAAGGCTTGAGGGGCGAATTTGGAGAAACCTCTTTTATCATCGGATGCCCCGTATACGATCGTACTTAATTGTGCCCATCCGATCGCGCCGGCACACATTATGCAGGGTTCCACGGTTACGTATAGACTACAATTTGTCAGGTATTTCGCTCCTAAGACTCCGGCGGCGGCCGTAATCGCCAACATCTCGGCATGTGCGGTCACGTCGTTCAAGCATTCGGTTTGATTATGCGCCCTCGCTATGATCTGGTTGTTGCAGACGATAACAGCTCCTACGGGAACCTCACCCTCGGACGCTGCCGCACGAGCTTCCACCAACGCTTGCTTCATGAAATATTCGTCATTGAAAGGATTCATCTTCTCATCTCATTTTCGTTGAAAAGAGTCGGATAATCCTCCTCCAAGGTCTTGAGGATGTGAGAAAGGATCGTCTCTCGGTACCAACGGGACTTATTCTCGATCTTGTAGCGTGAAAGGTAACGTTTTACCGCTTTATGCTCTTCGTCATTCAGCATAAAGGTCACTTTGTGTACCCTCGGATGATTGGGGTGAGCCGATGAATATTTACGTTCTTCTTTCATACATTTGCAAATGTACGAGTGAATAGCCGAATAACAAAGAAAATGGCTATATTTGTGCAAATTAATGCGATGGCAAGACAGAACGATATGGGTCGGGAAGGTGAGTCTGAGGCTCGTGCCTATCTGGTAAAACATGGATATAACGTGTTGCATACCAATTGGCATTGGCATCATTATGAACTGGATATTATCGCTGTCAAGGAAGATGAGTTAATCGTGGTGGAGGTGAAGACACGCTCTGAGGATTTTTTGCTTTCACCGGAAGATGCGGTAGACACCAAGAAGATTCGAAGGATTGTCGCCGCTGCGGATGCCTATGTCCGTTATTTTAATATAGACTTACCGGTTCGTTTTGATATCGTGACATTGATCAAGAAAGAGACGGGTTTCCTGATCGACCATATCGAAGATGCTTTCTATGCTCCTTGCCGTTAAAAGATAAAAGTTATGAATATAGAAGAAGTACGTGAATACTGCCTTTCCTTGAAGAATACCATCGAGTGTTTCCCGTTCGATGAGGTATCGCTGGTCTTTAAGGTAGAGAATAAGATGTTCCTGCTGCTTCCTTTGGATGCGGAGGAGCCTCATGTCTCCTTGAAATGCAGTACGGACTATGTGGAAGAGTTACGGGAACGGTATACGGCGGTTGAGCCGGCTTATCATTTTAATAAGAAATACTGGAATAGCATTTATCTGGATCGGGATATGGAGGACGAGGAGGTTAAACGTTGGATCTTCCACTCTTACCGGGAGGTGATCGCTAAACTACCAAAAAATATAAGGGAAATTTATAATGATGAGCACTGATAATGAATCTCCCCGCATCTTGCGTGTGGCGGAAACCACTTCTACGAATAGCCTGCTTCGTGAGCTGGTCATCAAGGAATCTCTTCTGGAAGGAAGTGTAGTTGTCGCTGATTTCCAGACAGCCGGACGTGGGCAGATAGGGAATGTCTGGGAGTCTGAGGCGGGAAAGAACTTGATGTTTAGTACAGTCCTGTACCCTACGTGCATCCCGGCAAATCGCCAATTCTTGATTTCTCAAATAGCGGCCTTGAGCGTGAAAGAGACGTTAGACTCATATACGGATCATGTCACAGTGAAATGGCCGAATGATATTTACTGGAAAGATAAGAAGATTTGCGGAATGTTGATCGAGAACGATCTATCAGGGCATAATCTATATTGCTCCATCATCGGGATCGGCATAAACTTGAATCAAGCGGTGTTTCGGGGAGATGCTCCGAATCCTGTTTCTTTGTTTCAAATAACAGGCAATGAAGTAAACCGGGAAGAGGTTTTAGATCGTTTCCTCTCAATATTCTATCGCTATTATTTATCTCTCCTCCAAGAGGAATACGAGGATATTTGTATCCGCTATCAATCCGCATTGTATAGAAGGGAGGGCTATCATGCCTATAGGGATGAGGCGGGAGAATTCGAGGCCTGTATCCATGATATTGAATCAACCGGGCATCTTTTGCTAACGTTACGGGATGGAAGCATCCGTCGCTATGCTTTTAAGGAGGTTTCTTATTGTAAGTGATGTTTTTGAACAGCGAAGGTACGTGTTATTAATATATCTAGTTCCATATAGCTCTATGTGTTATTTGCGGAAAATAATATATCTATATATTAAAGTACGTGTACATTATATATAGATTCCTATTTATTAATGAAATTAATCGGAAAATATATATCTTTTGTACCGAACAATAGTGGGTTTGTCTTTGTAATCGGTGGTTTTGTAATGAATAGTCTATTTGATTGATAAGAAAGTCTATATGGCGAGAAAAAAATGATAAAGAAGGGTTGCGCGAATCAAAGAAACGCGTACCTTTGCAAATGATGAATAAAGTCGATCGCCGTTTGTTTTGATTTTTAAGAGAGCGATCGTTGTTAAAGAGCTTATTACACTTTAGTATTAATATTAAATTATTTAATTATGAACAAAAAGTTTTCTACTCTTTTGGCTGGTGTTGCGCTTTTAAGTGCGATGTCAGCAAATGCGCAGACAACACCGGCACAAAACCCTTTGCCTACGGCAAACGGTGCTTATTCAATTGGGAAATTAGCTGAGGGTGCTAACTCTGGTCTTTTCCAATTGAAAGATGATGCGTCCGGTAGCGTCTTATCTATGGACGAAAATGGTGTTTTATCATTGGTTCCTTCTTCCTCTACTTCTGCAGGCTTAGCGAACACACTTTGGTGTGTAACTGTTTCTTCCGAGAATCAGGGTCAAGCTCCTAAGTTCGACTTCATGAACAAGGGCACAGGCCGTATGTTGGATATCACAATGGCTGAAATTTTGAAATCTCAAAGCCAAGTGGATCTGACTCCGACTACAGGTGGAGAAATCGCAGGTTGGGCTTTCTCTAGAACTATTACGAAATTGGAAGATAAGAGACCTTTGTTCTCTTACTTTACAACTGACTCTGTTGTTGGTTTCACTACTACCAATGGCGTGAAAGTTCAGAAATGGGCTGCTAAGGATGTTCAAAATAATACTTTTGCAACATTTACATTGCAAGCTCCTGGACAGGTTTATTTGAGCGCTAACGAGTTGAACACTATCTTTGGTAACCAAAAAGCTGATGCTGGTGTTAAGTTAGGTTTCGATAAAGATATCCTAGGTACTACTTTAACGAATCCGTTTAACGCTAATAAGTTTGTAGCTGAAGGTGCTGGCGATGCTGATAGCCGTTATTTGTTTGTTTCTGACTTGAAGAAAGAAGCTTATTTGAAAGTTGATACAGCTTATACAAATGAGACTGGTTACAAGTTCTTAGCTTATAACTGGACGAAAAAGGGTGAGACTGGTACAGCTCTAGATGCAGTAGAGAATAGTGCTATTAAAGATCAACACAAGTTCGCTTTCCTTTATTCTCCTGCTTATGATAGCTTGTATATCTATGTAAAACAAATTACATGGAAAGAAGATAACGTTAAGTATTGGGAAGATGCTGCTGCAAATACTGGTGCTAACTGGCGTGTTTCTTTGCAGGATTTGATCAAGAACGAGACTCGTATCTTGACTGTTGACAGCAAAGACCAAAATACTCATATCTCTTTGGGTTACAAGGATTGTACAGCTGTAGAGTCTACTAAGACTTCTTTGAAGGATGGTGTATATTACATCACAAATAAGGCTGGTAAGTATTTGGCTTCTCCGATCTACAGAAATGGTACGATCGAGTGGACAACCGTTAATGCTGATGAGCAGAACGTAGCTCATATGCCGGCTTATCAATGGGTAATCTTGAAGAAGAACGTAACAGATAAGAATAATATCTCTACTTTAGAGGTTTATAACCGTGAGTTCTCTGATGGTGTTCTTGCTGATTATACTTTGAATTTGAATAAGAAGGCTGGTGCTACTTATTGGTACTTGACAGCTGATGTAAATTCTGCAAATGGTGTTACTATCAATTCTACAGATTCATTGTTCTTCGAACTTGTTCCTGCAGCTTCTGTAACAGATTCATTGTTAGGTTACAAGAACTTGGATAAAGAAGAGTTGATGATCAACAAGTATACATTCAACTACTGGCATCCGTATGCTACAGACAAATACATCGCTAAGTCTTCTAAAGACTCTACGTTGACTGTATTAGAAGGTAAGACTGCTTTCAATTTGGATACTTTGGTAAATGACGCAGCTGCTGTTAAGGCTCAATATGGTTTCCCTGTTACTGCTGCGGTTGCTAAACGTATTAATGGATTAAAGAACCTTTACAGAACTGTTTATGTAGCAAGTAATGACAATGCTAAAAAGAATATCTGGTCTGTAAATAAGGAAGAGAAATTCAACGTAAGTCAGTATGATACAGATAATAATACAAATTTGACATCAGGTTACTACTTCAAGGAAAATAACCAAATCGATGGTAAGTGCTATCATGCTGTTATTGCAGTAACGAAAGAAGGTGGTAAATATGTGATGAAGCTTACTTCAACAAAGGCTGGTGTATCTGACTATGATGGTGCTGCTACATTGAAAGCTCAAATGTTGAACGAGACTAGAACTTCTGCATTCTACATCGCTCCGGATGAGACTCCGTTGTATCGTCAATTCAACAATGCACTTCTTGGTGAGAACGTTGATAATTCAGCAGATAGCTTGATGTTCAAGGAAACTATCCGTGGTGAATATTTGATGGATGAGCATAATGGAAACTTGTTGAACAAGGATGTTGATTACGCAGGTATCTGGGGTGAAGCTAAAGCTGATGGTAAGTTAGCTTTCCGTATTGATACAGCATGGTTAACTCGTGGCGCAGGTAAGGTTAAACCTCAATACTTAGTTTCTGCTTATCGTGAGTTGATCGAGGGTGAGAAGATCATTCCTTGTACAGAAGGTGGCAAGCACATCACTGCTGATGGTCAAGTTACAGACGACCCATATCAATGTGTACACGCTATTCACGTGAAGACTCCGGCATTTATCTATGGTAAGTATTTGGTTAACTACTCTGACTCTGCTGCTGCTGTTGCAGATCGTAAGGAGGCTCTTAACCCATACTTGTTCAATACGAAGGCTGTTTCTAACAGTAGCTACACTCGTGTAGGTTTCGTTCCTGCTGTTCAATATGGTGATACTTTGTTTGTCTTGACTGGCAAATACAAAGGTATGACTGCTGATCAATTGAAGAATGAGGGTATCGAGGCAATCAGCGCTGACTACCATAAGAACTATGCTAAGTTCATCAATGTATTGACAGGTGACAAGCACAAGAACGTAACTTGGTCATTCCGTTATGTAAATCCGGATAAGGCTGCATTAGCTTATTTAGATGGTGAAGAGGGTGCGAACAACTCATTCTTGATTGAGTCTAATGTATATGGTGCAACTGATAATCAATATCAGACTGTAGCTGGTGATGTTGCTAGTGCGATTGCTCCGACTAAGAAAGCTGCTTGGTTGAAGATGCACAATGGTTGCTTAGTATTGACAGATGCTAGCTCTAGATTTGATGCCGCTAAGACTGGTGGTGATGGTGCATTAGTATTCAATGCTTATCCTAAGACTGATGCTGATGATATGGTAACATCTAACGATAACATCAACAATGTTGAAGGTGTATCTGTAGTAGCTGGTAACGGTACTGTAACTGTTCAAGGCGCTGCTGGTAAGTCAGTAGTTATCACTAACATCTTAGGTAAGGTTGTCGCTGAGACAGTTCTTACTTCAGACAACGCAACTATCGCTGTACCTGCTGGTATCGTAGCTGTAGCTGTTGATGGTGAAGAGGCTGTTAAGACAATCGTTAAATAAGTAGAAAACTGATCGAATTTCCGTAAGGAAAGACACAGTTCATAAGATAGAGCCCCGTCGATGTATTTCGGCGGGGCTTTTGTGGTTTTGCCTATTTGCCTGGCTGTAAGCGAAACCGCAGTTATCCGAACTTTTTGATGGATAAATGGGGATATGCGTGACAAAGACCTCTTGTAAAGACGCAGAACTAGAGGGAAAGTGGTGGCTTCAACGGGCGTTTTTGACAGGAAAAGTCCCCTTTTTGCACACGATAGGCGGTTAAAGCATATGCGATAGGTCGCGTTGGGCAACGCCAGTAGTGCCGTTGGGCATCGTAAGTAGTCAAGAATAGGGTTGTCAATACTCTAGAATGGGCATCGTAACCCTGTTACTTCCCGGTCGTAACCCTATGGAATCGCCCGAAGAACTCAATGGATATGAATTACGATGAATAAATCTCGCTAGAATGAAAGGTCATTTTTCGATAAAGGATTGTTATGTAGATGATTGCCGAATTTTTTTCTCGTATTTGCGCACGAACTGTCCGTATGCCCGGAAAAATCGATTCTCCGGGAGTTGATATTACAAATTGTCAGAATGATAATTGCGAAAATCCTCAAAGGGGAAGGCTAAGAATAAATAAATAAACATTGCTGATGTATTTTGATGAGCCCTTTTGTTTTTCGATATGAAAATATATTCTAACTTTGCATTAGTCACTAGGCTTGCCTGTGATTAGAGAATTTTCTCGAAAGTCGGGTTATTCTTCGTAATTATCCGGTAGAGTATAAGAAGATCTCCTCTTTTTTTATTTTCCAGTGTGATGATGGAGTACATTCCACCTTTGAGACTTATCGCTTGATTCAATGTAAAAGACCTCTGCTTGCGGAACTAGAGTATAACTATAGGTGGTCTGGAAGTATTTCGCCAAAGATCAGTTCGGAAAATCAACGTATAGAGGAACTAGCCTGTAGGACGGACGATAATTACCATACCGCTATTATTAAGTTCAAGAAACCTCTCACTTTTAACGAAAGCGCTGTTCTCCATATAAAAACAAGCAATGATGACGCAAAAGGAGATGCTCTCTCGTCCGGACGCAGGGTATTATTATCGTATTGATTGGGAGAAATAAGATGTGAGAGGAGCCTCTGTTTGTTTAAAACTTCGTTATCATTTCCAAAAAAACACCTATATACCAGCCTTATAACCCTCTATTTGATTTATTCTGCTTATATTTGCGAGTTATCAACAGTTAGGGCGATTTATCAACAAAACAAGCATTGTTTTGATTGAACCCTGTTTGGTTCAGTTTTTAATGTTTAGTTTTGCCCTCGAATTAATTAGGTATAGTATGGGAAAGATTATCGCTTTAGCAAATCAGAAAGGTGGAGTCGGGAAGACAACCACCACGATTAATCTGGCTGCGTCATTGGCCGCTCTTGAGAAAAAGGTGCTGGTCGTAGACGCTGATCCGCAGGCGAATGCCTCATCCGGTCTGGGTGTGGATATACGTAATGTAGAACTTTCTATCTATGAATGTCTGGTAAACGGTGAGGACGCGAGCGGCGCTATCACACAGACTGAAGTGGAAGGACTGGATATCATCCCCTCTCATATCGATTTGGTGGGAGCGGAGATCGAGATGCTAAACTTGGAGAATCGTGAACGGATCTTGAAGCAGATATTGACACCGCTGAAAGAGAAGTACGATTTTATCCTGATCGACTGCTCTCCTTCTTTGGGATTGATAACCGTGAATGCCTTGACAGCCGCCGATTCGGTGATTATCCCGGTACAATGCGAGTATTTCGCCTTGGAAGGTATCAGTAAGCTGTTGAACACGATCAAGATTATCAAATCAAAGCTGAACCCGGCACTGGAGATAGAGGGATTCCTCTTGACTATGTATGATTCCCGCCTGCGTTTGGCGAACCAGATTTATGAGGAAGTGAAACGTCCGTTCCGCGATTTGGTATTTACTACCGTGATCCAACGAAACGTGAAGTTGAGCGAGGCTTCCAGTTACGGTAAACCTGTCTTATTGTATGACGCGGATTCGAAAGGATCTATCAACCATATGCAGTTGGCACAGGAGATTGTTGAAAAAAATAAAGGATTATGGCAGCATTAAAAAGATCGGCGTTAGGCCGTGGATTAGACGCGTTAATTACGATGGATGACCTGAAGACAGGTGGTTCATCGTCTATTAGTGAGATCGAGTTAAGCAAGATCCAGCCTAATCCGGAGCAACCTCGATCTGTCTTTGAGGAAGAGACCTTGGAGGAGTTGGCTACCTCTATCCGCTCGTTAGGCGTGATACAGCCGATTACGTTGAAGGAAATCGGCCCCGAGCAATATATGATCATCTCTGGCGAACGCCGTTATCGTGCGTCGCTTAAAGCAGGTTTGGAGCGTATTCCCGCTTATATTAAGACGGCGGCCGACGAGAGCGTGGTGGAGATGGCTTTGATAGAGAATATCCAACGAGAGGACTTGAACTCTATCGAAATCGCGTTAGCTTATCAAAAATTAATCGATAATTACGGCTTGACCCAAGAGGGGTTGAGCGAAAGGGTTGGAAAGAAGCGTGCTACGATCGCCAATTACCTTCGTTTGTTGAAACTTCCCGCCGAGATCCAAGTAGGATTGAAGGACAAGAAGATCGATATGGGACATGCCCGGGCATTGATCCCGGTGGATGATCCGGAGGTTCAATTAGCTTTATATGAGCAGATATTGGCTCAAGGACTCTCCGTTCGTAACGTGGAGGAGATGGTGCGTAATATAGCCGAGGGAATACAACCGGAATTGCCGGAAAAGAAAAAATCGGATCGTAAGCCGATACTTCCGGAAGAGTTTAAATTGCTGAAAGATCATTTGTCCCGTTACTTCAATACGAAAGTCCAGTTGACTTGCAATGAGAAGGGAAAAGGTAAAATTACGATTCCTTTCGCCACGGAAGAAGAGTTGGAGCAATTGATCGGGTTACTGGATAAATTGAAATGAGAAATCGAATCATACTCCTTTTGATCGGATTCATGTGCTATGCCGGGATGGGTAACGCACAGGAGGATAAGACGGAGAAAGCCGTTCCTGCTATAGTTTCCGATTCCGTGGAGGTAGCTGCCCCGGATTCTACCGTGCAAGCCGTCTTGATGGCGGCCGATTCGGTGGGCGTACCGGAAGTGAAGATGAAGCTGGCTTTTAAGCCGAATCCGACAAAAGCGGTCTTGTTCGCCTTGGTTCCGGGTCTGGGACAGATCTATAACCGGAAATATTGGAAATTACCGATCGTTTACGGTGGCTTGATGGGATGTATGTATGCCGTGACTTGGAACAACAAGAACTATAAGGATTATTCGACGGCTTATAAGGATATCATGTATGATGCCGCTAAGAATCTGGAAAATCCGGATGCTTGGAGTAAAAGTTGGCAAGACTTGACTTCCATGGCTCCTGAGGATGCGATTAATAATTCAAATTTCAAGGATCAATTGAAAAGACAGAAGGATTATTTTCGTCGATATAGAGACTTAAGTATAATTATTACGGTCGGGGTGTATGCGTTGAGTATCGTGGATGCCTACGTGGATGCCCAGTTATTCGATTTTGATATATCACCGGATTTATCCTTGCATTTGGAGCCGGTTGTTAGTCCGAAGACGAGTGTCACGCCTCGTACTTACGGATTGAATTGCAGTCTAAAATTCTGATATACATGAAAAGATACCTGCTAGCACTCATTTGTTTAAATTGTTTGGTCTCATTGGTCTATGCGCAGGAAGAGACCCGAATTGAGGAAAAAGATACCTTAAGCTCGCTGGAGTCTGAGGTCGGATTGATTCCGGAAAGCTTGGATGCGAACGTGGATAGTTTGCTCCATACTTGGCATGTGCAATATTTCTCAAAAAGAGAGGACTTTTGCCATGATGACGACGAGAATGTCTATTTCCCGGATTCGGTCTATATCGACCGCCTGTCTAGGCTTCCCAGCGTGATCGCTTTGCCCTATAATAATATAGTGCGTGATTGTATTGACTTATATGCGGAGCGTAAACGAAATTTAGTGCGTTATATGCTGGGGATGGCAGACTTTTATTTTCCGATAATCGAGCAGGTGTTGGATGAGCATGGCCTGCCTATTGAATTGAAATATCTCGCCGTCGTGGAAAGTGCCTTGAATCCGGTAGCCCTCTCTCGAGTGGGCGCTTGTGGTTTATGGCAATTCATGCTTCCTACGGGTAAGAGCTATGGCTTGGAGATTAATAGCTTGGTGGACGAGCGCCGGGACCCCTTGAAAGCGACCGAGGCCGCTTGTAAGTATTTCAAGGATATGTACGCTATCTATGGGGATTGGAATTTAGTGTTGGCATCTTATAACTGCGGGCCGGGCAACGTGAATAAAGCGATCCGTCGTTCGGGGGGCAAGACGGACTTCTGGGATATCTTCCCTTATTTACCGAAAGAGACTCGTTCATACGTCCCCTTATTTATCGCCGCCAATTACGTCATGAATTATTATTGCGAGCATAACATCTGTCCGATGCAAACCAGCTTGCCGTTAGCCACGGATACGGTCATGGTGAATAATGCCCTACATTTGCAGCAAGTATCGGATCTATTGCAAGTAGATATTGAGACGTTGCGTGCGTTAAATCCACAATATAAAAGAGACATCGTTCCGGGTAATACCCGCCCTTCGGTCTTGAAACTACCTGCGGCGGAAACCTATGCTTTTATCGATAAAGAAGATACGGTCTATACGCATCGGATCGAGGAACTGTTGGCGAATTGCATTTCCGCGAATAACTCTAATGGCTCTTTACCAAGTGGTGCGACCCGGGAAAAAATCACCCACGTGGTATTGAGTGGTGAGAATCTTTATACGATCGCTAACCGCTATGGCGTGACAGCGAAAGATATCCGTAAATGGAACGGGCTAGGCTCCAACCGGGTAGCGAAAGGAAAACGGTTAAGATTATATGTAGATAATGGGGGTGTCGCTTTTGCCTCGGCTACCAAGACTCCGGTGAAATCAACTACCGTGACTGCGAAATCGACTGCGACAACAACGAAAAAGTCGGCTTCCGTCGCTACAAAACAGATCGCTTCCGCCAATAAAGATTTTGTCTCTTATAAGGTTAAATCGGGAGATTCACTTTATTCGATTTCCAAGAAATACCCTGGGGTTACCGCTTCTTCCTTACAAAAGGTGAATGGGCTGTCAAGTCCGGATATCCGTCCGGGCCAAGTACTGAAGATACCGGTAGGATGATCATTCGGGGATAAATTCGTCTTTAACTCTTTTTTTTCGCTTTCTTCGTGCACTGGAGAAGGATGTGAATGATTTTTTATTCCTTTGTATACGAAAAAAGATACAATCGTATGGGTTCATTGGATGAAAAGATATCAGTGGTCAAGGCTAAACCTTGGTTGGTCAGTTTGGTTTGCGCAGTGTTTATCGCCTATCCGAATTTGGCATGGATCTTTTGTGACATGAGCTATCTGGCTCCGAACGATCATCAAGGGTTTTTGCTCTTCTTTGGGTTCCGTTTTCTTTACTTCTGGGGACTTATTTGGTTTTTGCTGAAAAGTAACTTGAGGCACGAGGATTGTACCTCCTTCTTCGAGCGGTTGCTCTGGAATGCCCTGTACGTTTCCGGAGGCTTTGTTGTCTATAAATTGATCTCCTTCCTGACTATTAGTTATGATCGTTTTTTGAGTATCATTATCTTCCAGTTTATCGTGTTGGCGTTGTTATGTACCTTGATCGGCTATATACAAATGCTATATCACAATCAACGGGAAAAGGATCAATTGATCGAGAATCTGCGTGTCGAGAATTTGCAGAGCCGCTGCGATGCGTTGGTGAACCAGATCAATCCGCATTTCTTTTTCAATTCATTGAATGGAATCTCCTCCTTGATACGGAAGAAAAACGATGAGAATACCTTGTTGTATGTTACGAAATTGTCCGATATATTCCGTTATATCCTTCAGAGTGATAAAAAGAATTTGGTACTACTGTCGGAGGAGCTTGCGTTTATAGAGGCTTTTCAGCATGTAATGGTAGTCCGTTTCGCCAATAAGCTTACTTTTACGATCGAAGTTCCCGAAGATAAGCGGAACTTGCGAATTCCCGTATTATCTTTGCTTCCGTTGGTAGAGAACGTGACGGTACATAATATTATAGACAGCGAGCACCGGATGGATATCTTGATCCGGCTGAACGAGCGAATGGAACTGGTTGTTTCTAATCCAATCTATCCGAAATTGACCTTACCGGATACGAATGGAACCGGGCTTAAGAATCTGGAGAATCGTTTCTTGCTATTAATGAATAAACAAATACGGGTAGAATCTGATGAGGATGAGTTTCAGGTATACCTACCCCTAAAATGATGCTATATGAGAATACTGATCGTAGAGGACGAGACCGCCGCCTATGAGAACTTAGCGGATATGTTGGTTACAATAGATCCCACGATTGAGATCATGGGAAATACGGAGAGTGTCCGGCAAACGGTACGTTGGCTGCAAGCCAATCCGAGGCCGGATTTGATTTTTATGGATATTCATTTATCGGACGGTTCCGCTTTCGCTATTTTTGACCAGATAGAGGTGGAGGCACCGATCATCTTTACTACGGCGTACGATCAATATGCGATCGACGCTTTCAAAGTAAACAGCATAGACTATATCTTGAAGCCGATTAAGCCGGAAGAATTGAAACGGGCCTTAGATAAGTTTAGCCGATGGAATCATCAAGATATCATCCATTATTTATCCCAATTAACACAGTTGTCTACTACTCCTAAATACAAGGATAAACTACTGATTCCTGTTAAGGATAAATTGTTGCCTATTAGCTTGAAAGATGTGTCTTGTTTCTATACAGCTGATAAGAGTACATATGTTTATTTAAAGACTGGTAATTCGTATCCATATGCTAAAACATTGGAACAGATAATTTCTTCTTTAAGTCCTGCTGATTTTATCCGTGCGAATAAACAATTCATCATTTCTCGTGATAGCGTGAAGGACATAACAATTTGGTTTGATAGCCGTTTGCTCGTTACTTTGGATATAGAAGTGCCTGAGCGTATATATATTAGTAAAAATAAGGCATCCGAGTTTAAGTCTTGGATAGTAAGTCTGGAATGATAATTAAATAGAAATGCCGGTTCTCTTAAAGCCGGTATTTTTTTGCCCTTTTCGTGTTCAATCCCCATTTTTTCCTTTTCGTCAACAATCGGAAACTTCCTATCCGATAATTCTTCATCTTTGCAATACAAACAAGGAGATACATCAATAAGATGTAAGTTGAAATTTTGATGTTAATCCGAGTTTTATCATACAAATTAGATAGGTTAATAGGTTTGTAAAAAAGGATTAGTCCGAAACAAAAGAATGTTTAGGCTATCTTCTCTAAAATGAGTGTTTGTTTTGTGAATAGTTTTGTAATAGGTAAATTGTAGGTATTATGAGAAAGTTAATTATGGCGGTAGCGGTTTTGGGAATGAGTGCTACAATGAATTTTGCGAAAGCGCAATGTGTGAATGAATATGGGAATAAAGAACCGTTTGCGGTAGAGTTTAGCCGATTGAGTTCTTATCTAGGATTGGCTCCTTACCAAATGGAGGAGGTACTTAACATTAACGATTATTTTGTACAAGAACAAAGAAAGAGTTTGAGCAAAGACCTGAAGCGTCAGAATGAACGATTGCAAAAAGCCGTGTACGGCAATTTGAAGCTGATGAAAGAGGCGTTGACTGCCGATCAGTATCGCAAGTATGTCATATTGTTAAATGTAACTAACAACAATAACCGATTAACCGGAACTGTGACATTTACGGATATCTATTTGGCTGAGAATAAATGAGTGTAACCTTGGCTCGATGTGATGTTGATTAGAAAGGCGATCCTTGTGTCGAACAGGGATCGCCTTCTTTGCTTCTGTCCTTTTCCTTTTGGAAGTGCGCTATCAGATTTTAGCGAAAGCTTGATCCAGATCATCTATAATATCATCTATATATTCGGTTCCGATGCTCAAGCGTACGGTGGATGGTGTTATGTGCTGTTGGGCAAGTTCTTCCGGACTCATCTGGGAATGAGTGGTCGTGTATGGATGAATGACAAGGCTCTTTACATCGGCGACATTCGCTAGTAGGGAAAAGATCTCCAGTGAGTCGATGAATTTCCAAGCGGCTTCCTGCCCGCCTTTGATCTCGAAGGTGAAGATACTGCCGGCACCATTCGGGAAATATTTATTGTAAAGTTCATGGTCCGGATGGGTAGGAAGTGATGGATGATTCACTTTTTCTACTTTCGGATGTTTTGATAAATAATCCACGACTTTCAATGCGTTTGCTACATGGCGTTCCACGCGTAGGGATAAGGTCTCTAATCCTTGCAACAAGATAAAAGCATTGAAAGGAGAGATTGTTGCCCCGGTATCGCGAAGAATGACCGCACGGATACGGGTGACAAAGGCGGCGGAACCTGCTACGTCCGCAAATATGGCTCCATGATAACTTGGGTCTGGTTTGGCTAATGTAGGAAACTTATCGGCATTCGCCTTCCAGTCGAAAGTACCTCCATCTACAATTACGCCTCCTAGACTACTGCCATGTCCCCCTATGAACTTTGTGGCGGAATGGATGACGATGTCAGCTCCATGTTCGATCGGACGAATCAAGTAGGGGGTTCCGAACGTATTGTCTACGATTAATGGAATATGGTGTCGGTGGGCGACTTCCGCTACCGCATCCAGATTCGTTACGTCAGAGTTAGGATTCCCGAATGTCTCTACATAAATGGCTTTCGTGTTTTCCCGGATGGCTGCTTCTAATGCGTTTAGGTCATTTACATTGATAATCGTATTAGTAATGCCTTGAGAGGCCAGTGTATGGGTGATCAGGTTGAAGGAACCGCCATACAAATTATCGGCCGCGATAATATGATCTCCTGCCCTCACTATGTTCTGTAACGCATAGGTGACAGCCGCTGCTCCTGAAGCCACGGCCAAACCTGCCACACCTCCTTCTAAGGCAGTTACACGTGCCTCGAAAACGCCTTGCGTGGAGTTTGTCAAACGTCCGTAAATATTCCCTGCGTCACGTAGGCCGAAACGGTCTGCCGCATGTTGTGCGTTATGGAATACATAGGAAGTTGTTTGATAAATGGGTACCGCACGTGCGTCGGTTGCGGGATCCGGTTGTTCTTGTCCTACATGAAGTTGTAATGTCTCGAAATGTAACTTCTTTGTTGCCATAGTCATCTTGTTTATTTAGTTCTTATTCTGTTGGCAAATGTATGATGTGTGTGCTTTTTGAACAAGATTCGTTGAGAATATAGAAAATAATACTATTTTTAGGGCTATAAATAGAATACATCTTCGGCGAAGGACGCTGGGGAATCAATCCGATAGAATTTTTTTCTTATGAATGTTTCTGATAAGTTAGACAAGGTGGATCTGCAAATCCTCCGAACGTTACAAGATAATGCCCGGTTGACTACGAAAGAGTTGGCGGCAAGGGTCAGTCTCTCGTCAACCCCGGTGTTCGAGCGTTTAAAACGTCTTGAGAATAGTGGATATATAAAGAAGTATATAGCGGTACTAGATGCGGAGAAGCTGAATCAAGGCTTTGTTGTCTTTTGTAGCGTGAAATTGGTTCGGCTGAATAAGGATATAGCTTTTGAGTTTACCCGGATTATCCAAGAAATCCCCGAGGTAACGGAGTGCTATAATATTTCAGGCGATTATGATTACTTATTGAAGATACACGCTCCCAATATGAAATATTATCAAGAGTTTATTTTGAATGTGTTAGGAACGATCAATAGTTTGGGCTCGTTGAGAAGTACTTTTGTCATGGACGAGGTTAAACACGACTATGGGATCCATATTTAAGCTGTAGATATTCTATTTTTGTCTTTTGTTAGGGTTTCCTTCCAAATATTTGTATATATTTGTGGCTATACAGTATAAAAATGGGAGGTGTAAAACCATGGACGATACAAAGGACACAAAAGATATAAAAGAAACGGGCGAGACTGCGTCCGTTCTCTCTGCGGACGAACAGATGATACAAGATGGGTTCAATGCGCTGTTGAACGATTATTTGAAGTCAAACCACCGCCGTAAGGTCGAACGAATCACGAAAGCCTTTAATTTCGCCAATCAAGCGCACGCCGGAGTGAAACGGCGTTCCGGCGAACCTTATATAATGCATCCTATCGCCGTGGCTCGTATCGTATGCCGGGAGATGGGTTTGGGCTCTACCTCTATTTGCTCTGCGTTATTGCATGATGTCGTGGAAGATACCGAGTATACGGTGGAGGATATCCGGGATATGTTCGGAGACAAGATCGCCCAGATCGTGGATGGCTTGACGAAGATATCCGGTGGCATTTTTGGGGAACAGGCCTCGGCTCAAGCCGAGAACTTCCGTAAGTTGCTGCTGACTATGAGTGACGATATACGGGTGATTCTAATCAAGATCGCAGACCGTCTTCATAATATGAGGACTTTGGGTTCCATGCTTCCCGCCAAGCAATTTAAGATTGCGGGTGAGACTCTTTATCTGTATGCTCCTCTGGCGCATCGTCTGGGTCTCTTCTCGATCAAGACGGAACTGGAGGATTTGAGTTTTAAATATGAGCATCCGCAAGAATACGATTTCATCAGCGCTAAGTTGAAAGCGACAGAAGAGAGCCGTAATAAATTATTCGAGCGTTTCGCCGCCCCTGTGGACGAGAAGCTCAAATCGATGGGACTTCAGTATGAGATGCGTGCCCGTGTGAAATCGGTCTATTCCATTTGGAATAAGATGGAAAGCAAGGGTGTCGCTTTCGAGGATATTTATGATATTTATGCGGTCCGCATTATTTTTGACCCGCTTCCCGGTGTGGACGAGAAAAACCAATGTTGGGATATCTACTCGGCTATTACGGATATTTACCGGATTCGTCCCGACCGTATCCGTGATTGGGTGAGCCGTCCGAAAGCGAACGGTTATCAAGCGCTTCATCTGACCGTTATGGGACCGGATGGACAATGGGTAGAGATCCAGATCCGTAGCCGCCGTATGGATGATATCGCAGAGAAAGGCTTCGCTGCCCATTGGAAATACAAGGAATCCAACGTGGAGGAGGATACGGAATTGGATAAATGGATACAAACCATTACCGAGATATTGGAGAGTCCGGACCCGAATGCGCTGGATTTCTTGGATACGATCAAACTGAACTTATTTACTTCCGAGATATTTGTTTTCACTCCGAAAGGAGATATAAAGACATTGCCCCAAGGGGCTACCGCCTTGGATTTCGCTTATGCGCTTCACTCCGATATCGGTAATAAATGTATTGGTGCTAAGGTAAACCATCGTTTGGTGCCATTGAGTCATCCGCTGTCCAGTGGAGATCAGGTGGAGGTCTTGACTTCCCGTTCTCAGGAGCCGCAACCGGAGTGGTTGAACTTCGTGACTACCGCTAAGGCTCGTGCGAAGATCGATGCCGTATTAAAGCGTGTCCGTAAAGAGGTCGCTAAGTATGGAGAGATAAAAGTTCTTGATGCCTTCAAGCGTTCGGAGCTTGAGGCGAGTACATCCAATCTGGATAAATTAGGTATGTACTTTGGATTCTCGAAACGCGAGGAATTCTTTTATGCGGTAGAGAAGGGGGATGTGGTTTTGCCCGAGAATTTAAAGAAGCTGTTGAAGGAGAAGACGGATAATGTCTTGTTTAAGTATGTGAAACAGGCGTTGGGTGTCGCTTCCAAGAAGGTGAAACAACCCGAAGAGGAGGAAGCCAAGAAAGAGAAGCCTAAATATGATAAGAAAAAGCCTTATTTATTGAAAGAGGAGGCTTTTGAGCGTAATTATGTAATTGCCGAATGTTGTAAGCCGATTCCGGGAGATGACTCTTTAGGTTTTATCAATGATGATGGAAATGTAGTAGTTCATAAACGTTCCTGCCCGATCGCCATGCGCTTGAAAAGTAGCTTTGGCGAACGTATCTTGAATACGGTTTGGAGCAGCCATATGAACGCTTCTTTTGAGGCCACGCTAGAGGTGAAAGGTATAGACTCGATAGGCGTATTGAATACGATCACGAAAACGATTTCCGAGGATTTCAACGTGAACATCATGCGCTTGCTGATCGAGGCGAAAGACGGCGTGTTCGAAGGTAAGATAAAGATGAAAGTTCATGACGTAGAAGATATCCAGAAAATGTGCGTGACTTTGTCGAAGATACAGAATATTAAATCTGTCGGACGTGTAGCGGATTAAGTGTAGCGAAGTGCTTCGCTACACTTTTGTTTTATAAAAGCTTTATCAGCCGACAATCAAATAAGTTATATAAGCTATATAACAAGCGATCAATAGGATTCCCTCCGGCCTAGTGATGGTCCGTTTCTTGAAGAAAAGGCCAAAAATATAAAGCAATACGCATGAACCGATCATGACGCCCAAATCCAGATTGGTAATGCCTTGTATGTTCATCGGCGTGATTGTTGCGCTACAACCTAATACGAAGAATATATTGAAGAGGTTGGAACCGATAACATTTCCGATCGCCATCTCCGGGTTCTTCTTTAATGCGGCCACGACGGAAGTCGCTAACTCAGGAAGAGAGGTTCCTCCGGCCACTAAAGTCAAACCGATAATAGATTCGCTGACACCCAGTCCACGGGCGATACCAGAAGCTCCATCCACGAAAAATTGTCCTCCGTAAATCAAACCAGCCAATCCACCAATGATGAATAAACTCGCTTTCCAAATGGGCATTATTTTAATCGTGCTCTCTCCATTTTCCTCTCCATTATGTGCGATCGCGAATGTATAGCCAAGGAAAATGGTGAAGAAGCATAATAGTAACATTCCATCGCTACTACTGATACTATTGTGCGACGCGCCGTTGATCAAAACGTCATTCGCGCAAATAAATAATACGATTGAGGCAAGCACGCAAAGAGGGATCTCTTTGCTCAACGTACCTTTCGTGACGCTGATCGGTACGATAGCGGCCGTACAGCCGACAATCATCAAGGCGTTAAATATATTGCTTCCTACTACATTACCAATAGCGATATCCGAGCTTCCTTTCAAGGCGGATACGACACTGACCGTTAATTCCGGTGCGGAAGTCCCAAACGCCACAATAGTTAGCCCGATTACTAAGCTGGAAATATTGAAGCGTTTGGCTACCGAGGCGGCACCATCTGTCAAGGCGTTAGCCCCGACTAAAATTAGTAGTAAACCGCCAATTAGTAATACGATATCCATTAGTCTTTAGAATGGCAAATCATCGATTGGATTGGCCGGTCCGAAATCAGGAGCGGATGAGGCTGGAGCCGTAGGAGCGGAAGCCGGAGCGAAATTATCCGGAGTTACTCCCATCGGAGCGGCTTGAGGAGCTGCCGCCATCGGACGGTCTACTTTCCATGCATTGATACTGGTGAACCAGCGGCCTTGGTACTCACGGCTGTCAATGTCGAAAGAGACTGTCAATTCCTCGCCCGGCTGAATGGCCGCTTGAGCGATCTTATCCGCTCCGAATATCTGGAAGCATACTTTCTTGGGATATTGATCGTGTGTCTCTAATACGTACTCTTGTTTTTTCCATTCGTTTCCGGCTTTGCTGACACCGCCTACTTCCGGTAGGACTTGAATAATTTTTCCTGTAATTTCCATGTCTTGTATTTTATTTGCTTATGTTTTATTTAATTGGGGACGAAGGTACGGTTTTGTTCTGGTTTTATCAACAGAATAATCACACTTTTGGGGCAAAAGCATCGAATGCGTCTTTCATAGCTAACAGCTCTTCTTTGATCTGTTTCAAGCGGTTTACGATCTCTTCTTGCCGGATCGTCGTCTCTTTATTGTCCTTCAGTTTTTGCCGTGCGCCGGCCAAGGTCATCCCTCTCTCTTTAACCAGATGGTAGATGAGGCGTACCGCGTCGATATCCTCCTGCTTGTAAAAACGGGTACCTTTGCTCGTCTTCCTTGGATTGATGATATCGAACTCCTTCTCCCAAAAGCGAAGGGTGGACTCGTTCACGTCGAACATCTGCGCCACCTCGCTGATGGAAAAATAGAGCTTGAGATCTTTATTCTTTTTTAGACTCATACTGCTAATGAAGTTTAATCCATAACCTGACCATGATTCTCGGCAATCTGGATCATACGGTCGTATTCCTCAGGTGAGAGATCCATGTAATAGTATTTAGATGGGTTATCATACTTCCCTCGTACGATTACCTCATAATGCAAGTGAGGGCCGGTAGATTTCCCGGTATTTCCAACCTCGCCAATCACCTCTCCACGAGTAACCTTTTGTCCGACACGTTTCTTGAACTTACTCATATGACCGTATAACGTCTGATAGCCGTAGCCATGATCGATAATCAAACAATTTCCGTATCCCTGTTTCCAAGCGGCAAAAGTGACTACGCCATTACCTGTCGCGTAGATCTCCGTTCCCACTTTAGCCGAGAAATCCATTCCGGAATGGAAACGAGGTGTACGGTAAATCGGGTCGATACGCACGCCATAGCCGGAAGCGGTACGACGCAGATCCTTATTGGAAATCGGCTGGATAGCCGGGATACATTTACTTCTCTCTTCTTGGTTCTTTCCTAGGGAGATCAGTTCCTCCAAGGAGTTGGACTGGATATATAATTGCTTACGTAGCATATCCATCTTTTGGGTCGTGGAGACAACAAGCTCCGGATTGGACAGGCTCATCAAATGCTCGTAACGGTTTGTCCCTCCAAACCCGGCTTTCCGAACGGATTCAGGTATGGACTCAGCTTGGAAGATAGCCCGGTACAGATTCTCGTCACGCTGTTGGATATCATCCAATACGTCCAACGCGTTATTTAAGCGAAGGGAAAGCACCTCGTATTGAGTTTGCAATAGGCGGTTCTCCTTACGTAACTGAGATTCCATCGGAGAGTCCACCAAATGCATCATGACGAAAAAAGTGGCTACGCCGAATGCTATTCCGGTGCTTAAATGGCGGAGAACGGTGAACAGCCGGTCTTTGCTAGATGGGTATACACGCTCATAATTGAGAGTGTTCGGATTGTATAAATAGTATGTTTTGCGACTTTTAAAGAGTTTCATCTACATTTTTTGTTATCTGAATGCACGCAAAAATAATAATTTGCAGTACTTTTGCAAATTGTTTTTCAGAATATTAACGAGAACTATATAAATAGATTATGTTGACAGCAAAAGAAATCCGTGAATCCTTCAAGCAATTCTTCGCTTCTAAGGAACACCAGATCGTGCCTTCCGCTCCAATGGTGGTAAAGGGTGACCCCACGTTGATGTTTACGAACGCGGGAATGAATCAGTTTAAAGATATTATCTTGGGCAACGTGCCCCGTAAGTATCCTCGTGTCGCGGACTCTCAGAAATGTCTTCGTGTTAGCGGTAAGCATAACGATTTAGAGGAGGTAGGACATGATACCTATCATCATACGATGTTTGAGATGCTCGGAAACTGGTCGTTCGGAGATTATTTTAAGAAAGAGGCGATCAACTGGGCTTGGGAATACTTGGTAGAGGTATTGAAGCTGAATCCGGAGCGTTTATATGCCACCGTATTCGAGGGAAGCCCCGCTGAAGGCTTAGATCGTGATAACGAAGCTGCTGGTTATTGGGAGCAATATTTACCGAAAGATCATATTCTGAACGGTAACAAACATGATAACTTCTGGGAAATGGGGGATACGGGTCCTTGCGGTCCCTGTTCCGAGATCCATATCGACCTTCGTTCGGACGAGGAGCGTGCGGCGGTCAGCGGTGCCGATATGGTAAATAAGGATCATCCGCAGGTAATCGAGATCTGGAACCTTGTATTTATGCAATTCAACCGTAAGGCCGATGGTTCTTTGGAACCGCTGCCGGCTAAGGTGATCGATACCGGTATGGGATTCGAGCGTCTGTGTATGGCATTGCAGGGTAAGACCTCAAATTATGATACGGACGTATTCCAACCGATTATCAAGGTAATCGCGGGAATGGCGGGTACGACTTACGGTACGGATAAACAGCAAGACATCGCCATGCGTGTGATCGCCGACCACATCCGTACGATCGCTTTCGCTATCACGGACGGACAGTTGCCTTCCAACGCTAAGGCCGGTTATGTAATCCGTCGTATCTTGCGGCGTGCCGTTCGTTACGGTTATACGTTCTTGGATCGCAAGGAAGCGTTTATGTATAAGCTTTTGCCCGTATTGATCGAGACGATGGGCGACGCTTATCCGGAATTGATCGCTCAGAAAACCTTGATTGAGAAGGTTATCAAGGAGGAGGAAGAATCTTTCCTTCGTACCTTGGAAACCGGTATCCGTTTGCTGGATAAGAAAATGGAGGAGACGAAGGCTGCGGGCAAGACGGTCTTGAATGGCGTAGATGCCTTTACATTATATGATACCTACGGATTCCCGTTGGACTTGACGGAATTGATTCTTCGTGAGAACGGCATGGAAGCCGATATCGAGGAGTTCAATAAGGCTATGCAGAAGCAGAAAGAGCGTGCCCGTAACGCCGCCGCTATCGAGACAGGCGACTGGATCACGCTGAAAGAGGGTGAATGTAAGTTCGTGGGTTATGATTTGTTCGAATGCGAGGCAGAGATCTTGCGTTATCGCCAGATCAAACAAAAGAATAAAGTATTATACCAGATCGTTCTGGATCAAACCCCGTTCTATGCGGAAATGGGTGGACAGGTTGGTGATACGGGTTGGTTGATCGCCGATGACGAGAAGATTGACGTGATCGATACGAAACGTGAGAATAACTTGCCGGTTCATTTGGTAGCGAAACTCCCGAAAGATGTGACAGCTACTTTTACTGCGAAGATCAACGAGAAAAAGCGTATCCAGTGTGAGTGTAACCACTCTGCCACGCACCTTTTGCATGAGGCGTTGCGTGAGGTATTAGGTACGCACGTAGAGCAGAAAGGTTCGTATGTTTCGCCTGATTCTTTACGTTTCGACTTCTCTCATTTCCAGAAAGTGACGGACGAGGAAATCCGTAAGGTGGAAATATTGGTTGGAGAGAAGATCCGTGCGAACTTCCCGTTGGAAGAGCATCGCAATATGCCGATCGCCGAAGCAAAGGCGCTAGGGGCTATGGCTTTGTTCGGTGAGAAATATGGCGATGAGGTACGTGTCGTGAAATACGGAAGCTCCGTGGAGCTATGTGGTGGTACGCATATCCCGGCAACCGGTATGATCGGTTCTTTGCACGTGATAGGAGAGAGCTCTATCGCCGCAGGAGTCCGTCGTATAGAGGCGGTTACGGCCGAGGGCGCCGAGCAATTCGTATATGCCCAGCAAGATCTGATCCGTGAGTTGCGTGCGTTGATGAACCATATGCCGAATTTGGCGCAAGCGATGAAAAAGTCTATCGAGGAGAACGCCGAGATGAAGAAACAGATCGAGGATTATATCCGTGAGAAGTCTATGCGTTTGAAAGAGGAGATCGTGGCGAAAGCTTCGGAGAGCAATGGTATCAAGGTTATGCAGTTCGTTGGTAAGGCAAATGCGGACGCTATGAAGAACGTGGCTTTCCAGATCAAGGCGGAGACAACCGATAGCTTTGTCTTTGTTGCCGGTATCATAGACGATAACAAATGCACGCTCATGCTTATGTTAAGCGATGATTTGGTGAAAGAGGGCTTGCATGCCGGTAAGATCGTAAAAGAGGCCGCTAAGCATATCCAAGGCGGTGGTGGTGGACAACCCCATTTCGCTACGGCCGGCGGTAAGAACATGGAGGGCCTTTCCATTGCGGTTGGCGCTGTGAAAGAGGCTGTTGGAGTACAGTAAAATCGGTTCGGAAGAAATTGACTTTTCTTTCGGACGCAATGATAGATTCCTTCGGATCGAATAAGAATTCCATCCGAAGGAATTTTTTTATGTCGTTTTGATAATCGGAATACATGTTTTACCTTTGTGGTCTAAGGTTTTAAATAAAAAAGATATGTCAGAGCAAAAAGTGGTTATTTGCAAGGACCTGAAATCGGAACTGCAAGATTTTCTCTTCTCTCTAAAATACGATAAGTTGTTCATCCTTATGGATACGAATACCAAAGAGAAATGTTTTCCCTTGGTAGAGGATATACCGGCCTTTCAAAAGGCGCCAATTCTCGTGATGGAAGCGGGTGATATGAATAAGGGTTTTGTCTCTTTAGCCCAGATATGGACAGCTTTGTCGAATGAGGGGGCTTCCCGTAACTCCTTGCTGGTGAATTTGGGTGGCGGTATGATTACGGATATGGGTGGTTTTGCCGGCGCTACTTTCAAGCGTGGCATCCGTACGATCAATATCCCTACGACCTTGATGGCGTCCGTCGATGCTGCGGTTGGCGGTAAGACGGGTATAAACTTCAATGGGTTGAAGAACGAGGTCGGTTCTTTTTATCCCCCCTTGTGTGTATTCATCGATTGCGATTTTTTGCGCACGTTGGATCGCGATAATATCCTTTCCGGTTATGCGGAGATGATCAAGCACGGGTTGATTAGTTCGATGGAGAATTATGCGTCTGTCATGCTTTTTGATATCGACTCCATGAATTATTCGTATTTGAATAGTTTGGTAGGCCAGTCGGTCGCCGTGAAAGAGCGGATCGTAGAGGAAGATCCCAAGGAACAAGGTATTCGTAAGGCATTGAATTTCGGTCATACGATCGGCCACGCTTTCGAGAGCTTGTCTTTCCTGAAAATGCGTCCGATCTTGCATGGTCATGCGGTAGCGGCGGGTATCGTGAGCGAGCTTTACCTCTCGCATAAGCTGTGTGGCTTCCCGATGGAGAAATTGAGTCAAGTCGTTTATTATATAAAAGAGTATTATCCGGCGCTCTTCTTTGACTGCACGGACTACGATACCTTATATGAGTTAATGACACATGATAAAAAGAATGAGGGCGGTATCATCAACTTCACTTTACTGAAAAATGTAGGGGATGTCCGTATCAATCAATCGGTCACCAAGGAAAAAATCTTGGAGTCTCTTGATTTTTATCGTGAAAGTTTTGGCATTTAACGGAAAAAAACTACCTTTGCACCCGTAAAATAAAAGCGGGATGTAGCTCAGCCCGGTTAGAGTACGCGTCTGGGGGGCGTGTGGTCGCTGGTTCGAATCCAGTCATCCCGACTAAAGCTGAGAGAAAAGGAGTTAAGTCTATGGCTTAACTCCTTTTTTTGCTCTTTATCACTTTCCTAAAACAATGAGGCAGTAGAAATTCCGACTCATCCGATATTCATGGGGGATAGCCTTAAATCATGACAATAGATTAAAATTGATATATTTCCGTTTGAATTTAGTGCGGTCATTCCAGCCTATTTTAGCCATTATATCTGTTAATGGTTGCTTAGTGCCGACTTATCGGTGCATGCTCTGTGAGTTCAAAGTCTTTTGGGGCACGATTGTTTATCGGAGTAGGGAGGCCTAGCTGTTTGATAGAGTGCCATTGGCTGCTGAAGTGAATAACTAACGGCTTGTCGAATGAATAACTAGCGGCTATATATAGCCGCTAACTAACGGCTCGGGAAGTGAATAACTGATCACTTGGAAAGCCTTCTACGGCCTGCGAAATCAAGTATGCGTTAACCTAGAGGAGGATTTTTGGAAATTATATTATATATGTACACGTACATTAAAGAATATGATGTATATGAATAGGCTTTAGTAATACATACCAATAATATCAAGGACTTATTTATCTAATAAAACGGCTAGTATAAACGATCGTTTTAATCAGTCATTTGCAAAGGTACGCGTTTCTTTGACTTCTGCAACCCTTCCGAGCTATTTTTTTCATCCCTTATTCTCTTTCTTATCAATAGGATAGCCTATCCTTTACGAAACAACCGATTCTGTAAACGAATCTCTCTTTTTACTCTTCGAAAAACGCAAGATTTAGACGATCGTTTAGACTAGTCGTTTTTGAATAGAGGGCGATTGATTAAGGTCTTGATAGATATTTAATTAACACTATTATTAATATTTAAATTAGAGATTATGAACAAAGGGATTTTTACTTTGATGACAGCGGCTTTATTGTCCGCAGGTTCAGCGGTAATGCCTGTTAATGCTGCTTCTGAGATTACAGCCTATTCGACTGTAAATAAAGATAAGGTATTAGCTAACGGCGTGAAGTTCTATTTGCAAAAGAGTACAGAAGCAAAAGCTGGAGAGACTTATTACACGGTAAAAGAAGTGACACTTAAAGACAAGACTAAGGTTTGGACTTTGACTGAGGCTGAGTCTGCAGAAAAAGCGTCTGTTTTTGAGGTTTCTAATTATGCTAAGGTAGGTAACCAGTACACCTTCTCATTGTCTGCAAATGGGAAAGTTGTTACTTTTCAGAAAGATGCCTCTAGCATTAAGGATGGCGCTGATTTGAATGCGGATGCCCGTACAACAACTATTCTTTCTACCGTAAACACGCTAAGTGCAATCAAAGCGTTGCCTGCTTTCTTGAAAGAAGCCAACGGTTTTTCAGTGGTTCTAGCTACTGAGGTAGAGACTATGGATGCTGAAGCATTGAATACTTATAATAAGAATGGCTTTACTTTCGGATTTAACGCTCCGACTGAGTTAGTATCCAATCCGTTCGCCCAGCCGATCTATGCGGTAGATTATACGGAAGAGGTTGCTACTGCGGCTGAAGGTGAGACTTTCGGCAATACGTACTTTGTTGTTGGTGGTACGGAGAAGGCTTTGAAGGCTTTGAAGGAAGACTACAAGGATGGAACATTGGATGAGAAAGACTTGCTGTTCAATAAGGACATCAAGATCCTAGCTTTGAAAAAGGACGTTAAGTATGACGTGAAAGCTGCTAAGACTACGGCTTATAAATTAGAGGCTGTAGCTGGTGATAAGGCCAATGTGGCTGAACACTCCGCTGCTTTCATGGTAACGGAATTCGATAAGTTGGCTAATCCGGATGAATATCAGTTGAAGATCAAGTCTCCGGAAGCAGAAACCGCTCTTTATATGGGTGCTATTCGTTTCACTTCTACGGATACGAAGACTTATGTGACTACTGTAGAGGAAGGCGAGATCGGTTCTTTGATCAACGCGACTTTAGGTGCTAGCACTTATTTGAAACCTTCTGTATTGTTGAAGGAAGGCGTGGCTAACTTCGTGAATGTTTACTTCACTAGCTCGAATGAAAGTCAAAAGGACAAGAGCCTTACAACTGAGTATCATAAATACTTGGTTCCGGGTGTTTCTGAGGGATCATTCGTATATAACGCTATGGCCGCTAACGACGTGAACTTTAAGTCTGCCGCTTCTCAATGGGCTGTTAAGGACTTCGATGGTAAATATACGTTCACGTTAGTGAACCGCGAGACTCAGCAAGAATTGGAATTGAGCATGCAAGAGACTAAGGTTAAAGGCGAGTATGAGGTGGTTGCTACAGGTGAGGATAAGAAATTTGGCAACTTGACCGAAGATGGCAAAAAGGATACTGAAGAGATGAAAACAATCGCCGGTACTAAAGTTAAATTTATCCCTGTTGAAAAAGTTGCTGGTTTCTTGGATTTGTCCAAGGAAGAGATGAAGGCTGGTGTTTCTTTGTTGTTCAAGGGTAAAACAGACTTGATCGGCGAGAAGACTTTCTATGCTGCAATGAAGGAACAGAACACTTTGACTCCTAGCATGAAAGCTTCTGAATTAGCTTCTTTGTCAATCGAGAAAGCAAAAGGTAAGATCAATGAGGACGATAAGGACGCTGTAGAAAACTATACGATCCAAGTGGTTGATGTAGCTTACTTGAAGGATGGTAAGGTTGTTGCTGCTAAGGATACATTATTTGTTCCTGCTTATACGATCTTCTTCGTGACAGGCGAAGGTGATGCCGCTAAGACATTCTGCTTAGGCAAGGATATGAAATATACAGAGAAAACTGATGGAGCAAATCCTGCTGAGTTCTATTTCAGACAGAACGCTGATGGTTCATACGCTATGGGCTTCGCTGAGAATGGTCCGGTTAGCTTTGGCGACGAGGGTACGATTAACGCATCAGCAAAAGCAATCGGTGTAAGTCAAGAGTTGGCTTTCACTAACGATGAGGCATCTGTTTATGATATGAAGGCTGATAAATTCGCAAATGTAACCGTACAAGTAAACGACAACTCAGATAAGACTACATTGGCTGCTGAGCCTCGTCACGCTTCATTCGACAATATGTTGGGTTCTATCAACTATCAGTTGAATAAGAATGGTATCACAGAGGGTATTCTTTCCGCTGAGAGCATGATCTTCTGGTTGGATACGGCGGATAGCAAGGCTACGACTCCGTTCTTCTATATCTCTAAGGGTATTGAGGTTGCTGAAGGCGAGGAGAAACCGGCCGAGAGAATGTTCATGTATAACGCTACAGACTCTATGCAAGTATTTGATGAAGGTTCTGCTGTTGCTTCTTTCAACGAGAAGTATATGTTGGAAGGTACAACTAAGGAGGATAAGATCGCTAAGGTAATCTTCCGTCCGGCTACTATCGCGGGTGTTGATACGATCAATACGGTTGTAAATGGTAAGGCTGCTGTCGTTGTGGCTGAAGAGGACAAGGCTGAGGAAGTGTTAGGCGGTTTGGATAACTTCAAGTTCGGTATCTGCTTGGCTGATCCTGCTGTAGAGGGTGAATATGTAATTTACTCAAAGGCAGACAACAGCAAGTATGTATATGCTTTGAACGGAAAGTTAGGCTTAGGCTCTAAAGAACAAGCTATGGTCTTCACGTTGGGTACTGAGGTTCCGACCGGTAACGAGTCTATCGATAACTCTGCGTCTTCTTCTATCGTTGTAACAGGCAACGCCGGTTCTGTAACGATCCAAGGCGCTCAAGGCGAGACTGCTTATGTTCGTAACTTGTTGGGTATGCCGTTGGCAGAGACAGTTGTCACTTCCGATAACGCTACGATCGCTGTTCCTGCTGGAATCGTTCTTGTAACGGTTGGCGACGAGACTGTAAAGGTTGTCGTTAAATAAGACATGTAAAGGAATAATGAAAAGATAAATCGAAAATCATTCCCGTGCGGATTATCCAAGTACCCCGAGAGGGCGAACAGGCGGGAATGGATTAATATTAATACTAAAGTAATAAATTAAAGTTCATCCGTAAGTACTTCCGTGAGGATGGAAACGGATAAAAGACAAGGGGAGACGGTATTACACTGTTTCCCCTTATTTGTTGATAAGGATGGGTAAGGGCTTTGTTAGCGAAATGGACGGTATTCGATCTTTTTAATCGATATAAGGCAGATATCGTGACACACCATTTTTGAGAGAGGTATAAAGTAGGGGAGATCGGAGGGGTATAAATAGCCTTTTTCATACAAAAGGACCGCTTTTTATACACGACAGGCGGTAAAAGGCAACACGACTAGTGGTGTTTGGCAACGCCAGTAGTGCCGTTGGGCATCGTAAACAGTCATGAATAGGGTTGTTAGTACTCATGAATGGGCATCGTAACCCTGTTATATCCCTGTCGTAACTCAATGAGATAGCCCGGATAAGCTATAGGATATGAATTAGGATGAATTAAATTCGCTAGGATAAAAGGCTGTTTTTAATTAATGCGGTATAAGACAAATGATTGCTAATATTTTTTCTCGTATTTGGGGATAAGCTGTACGTTTGCCCGAAAAAAGTGATTCTCTGGCAGTTGAGTTTACAAATTGACAAAATGCCAAGGCCTCCGTTTATGAGTTTATAGGATGTAGGATAATATCCTATCTAAATAATCTTGCCGTTTATAGCCTGTTGGAAAATCGTTTCCACCCCATAGGTTATACTTCTCTAATGTCTTAAATCTATCGTCCATACTCGAAACTTTTGCGTAAAAGTACAAAAGTTTCGAATGAACTCGAAACTTTTCCCGTTAAGAATAGGATATACCCTTAAAAAAATAACGGCAACCGCCTTCCGCCGAAAGCCAAGTTGCCGTTCAAAGTTAGGAATAAGGTTTGGTTTGTTCCTTTGTAATGATTCTAACATTAATATGTAATGAGAGTTTTCTACATTTTATCGATACAAAAGTAAATGCCACTTGTTACGATTTGATTACGGGAGTGTTACATTTTTAGTAAAGGTCTCGCCAAATCGGTTGATAACCTTGATCTGTACGTCTTTGACTCCGGCAGAAGGGTGGCAACGGAATAAGTGCGATGTATGATATCCAGAAGGTTTTCCGTGCATGTCGATATAGTCTTGGTCTTCATCATCGAATTGCTCCATGCGACCTTTCTCTATGCCGTTTTCGCTCCATGTAACTTGGTAGGTCGGGTCCCAATCCCATACGTTCACCACTAGGTAATCCGCTTGCGATTTGAACTCATTCGGCTTATAAACCCTGAATTGATAATCCGAATCATGGCCGGTTGCCTTATAATACCAAGTAGCGGCATTCCCTTTCACCTCAACGACCAGATAACCGTTCGGGGCGCCGCACCGGTTTACATGGCCGGCCCACCAAGCTCCGCAAGCGGCTCCGATATTATGCTCGTACAGATTCGGTGTGACTTGGTTGTTCTCGAAGAAATGCGTATGTCCAGCGAAGATATGGACATTATAAGGGCCGACGATCTCTTTCAGGCTCTCAGCGTCCTCGGCGTTTCCTCCCCCTTTATCCGTCTGGTTGAATACCGGGGCATGTACGTTGATAAATACAAGTGTCCCGGGTTTAACGTAACTCAGGTCGTTTTTCAGCCATTCCAGTTGTTCCTTTCCGAAGCGTTCGTCATATTTCTTGTCTTTATAATAATCAATATCTTTTAAGGTGATGATATGTGCATCCCCGACATTGAACGAATAATTGTAAGGGCCGAAATGATCCTCGTAGATACGCTCTGCGTAGCTCTCCTCGGTTACCTTTTGATTGGATAAGGCTGGGTAACGTAAGTCGTGGTCGTGATTGCCGATCACGGAGAACATCGGGATGCCTAAGACCGAGACCGCTTCCTTATAAGGAGTGAATAAATCCATGCGATCCCAAGTAATGTCTCCCAGCGCCATACCGTAGACCTCTTTTCCTTGGTAGTGCTCTATAGTCTGCTTCAAGTCGGGGACGGTCTCTTCACGGAAACGTTTCATCTGCCGTTCGTCGATGGTCTGAGGATCGGAGATTGCCAAGTAGACAAACCCGTCGATTGGCTGTTTCCTAGGGGTGAGCGTAAAATCATGTTCATTGATCTCCTTACTTTTATCAAGTTGCTGATAGAAAAGATCCGGTATACCTTTTGTTTGCTCGATCTCATAGTCACCCGGTACGGAGAGGTAGACAAAGCGGCTTTTGTCCAGATTCGAATCTAGGCTATATTCTCCCCGCTCATTTGTTTGCGTGAAATTATAACCATCCGTAACGACTACGCCTTGTAGCGGTTTACCTGCCGTATCGGATACAGTGCCTCTTACGGTAGCGGCTTGCGCTATCCAAGTGGATAACGCAAGTAAAAGCGTGAATGATAAGAATTGTCTCTTCATCGTAATTTTTTTTATGATTTGAATATAGAATATGTTAGTTAGAATTTATAACGTACGCCGATTTGAATCTGCCAAGGGTTTCCGTTCATATTGGATACACCCGTGTTTTTGTTTACGTTATATACGTATTGCTTCTTCTCTGCGTCAAAACTCTTGATGGAGTAGATATTCTGCTTGCCTAGATTATGTCCGGCACCCCAGTCCTTGTTCAGCATATTCAGGAAATTGAAAAAGTCTATCGAGGCCTCGATGGAATGAGTCTTATAGATCTTGAAGTTCTTGTTCAAGCGCAAATCGAAAGTACCGTAGAAGCCATTTACGCCACCGTTACGCTCGGCAACCTTCCCATAGTTTTTACGGATATAATCTTTTACGCTCTTCTCCGCTTCCGGATTGTCCAAGATCGCTTGGATACCCTCACGAAGATATTGAGGCGTATTACTATCGTTCGGGTCATAAATATAAGCCAAGTCATTAGATGATACGAAATCACCGTTCATATTACCACTAACCGCTAAAGAGTAACGGGTCCCACCGATCCCGGAGAAACGCAAGCCTACGCTGATCCCCCAGAAAGAAGGAGCCGTACCGTAGAATACGACCTTATGGCGGAATTGGTTGTCCGAGTAAGTCATGGTACTCAAATCACGAGGATCATCTTTTACCATCAAGGCTAGGGTCGCTGTATTCGCTACGTTTCCGTTGTAAGAGGTGTTATCCTTGGAATCGTTCCACGTATAGCTGAAAGAAAGTTCGCCATCCTTGAAATAACGCCAAGTTCCATCTACAACGAACGCGTATTGGTTGATTTTTCCATCGCTGATTAATTCCAGCACACGGCCTACCTTATCACTTTTACGTCCTTGCATCCAGTCGGTCGCTCCGTTCTCGGTATTGATACTCTCGGCGGGGACGAACACGCCACGATTCCCCTCGGCGGCGATACGGAAGTAAGGCTCATCCACCATATTACGGTCTACGTACATATAATTATGGCGTGCCCAGTTGGCGTAAGCACTGATACCTACCCGCAAGCGATCGGAGAAGAAATGCGTGTAGCTGGCGTTCAACTTATATACTACCGGTACACGGGCATCCTTACTATTCATATTGATCGTGCTGATCTTTTGGATATTCGGGTTGTTGAATAAATCAACGCCCGGAGCGGTAGAAGGATCATTGCGGTATGCCGGGAAATTCGGTGTCGGAACCAAATTGCCTTGTATATCCACGGACGCTACCTTCGTACCGTCGAACAGCATATTGTTGATCATCGAATAGTTGTTTAAATCCGAGCCGAAGATACCGGCGCCAAGGCGGATAATATCTTGATGTTTATCATTCACGTCCCACGTGAATTGAACGCGGGGTTGCAACTGGAAGGTGGAGATTACGTTGTCTGTACGTAAGCCTAGTTCGTCATAAACGGTCTGGTTAAAGTTCGCGTGGTTGAAATAGCGGGTATAATCCGCACGGATACCGGCCATGACCTCGAATCCGGTGAAAAGCTTCGTTTGTAATTGTCCGTAGATAGCGGAGTTCAAGGTATTCATCTTTACGGTAGGATCATCTACCAAGGCGATTTCCCGGGCATAGCGGTAAGGAGTCATATTCTCGAAATTATCCAGTCCCGTGAAATAAAACCGTCCGTTCATCTCACTGCCGTAGAGTGATTTCATATTGGTGTACATGAAGTCCGCTCCGAATGTATAGTTGATGCGGTCCGTATTATAATACATATTGTCTACCAATTGAAGTACATTATCCTTGAAATGTTCGGGAGCGTAGCGTTGACCTCCAAGTTGGATGGAAGTGTACATGCTTTTGTCACCAGATATAGATTCCACGTTCTCTACGATTGCTCTTGGGATATTAGAGCTTGGCAATTGCTTGTTCGGGGTCGTGGCCTCGTAAACCAAGAAATGTTGAAGCTTCAACTCGTTGGTCAGCTTCGGACTTAATACCGAGCGTAAGGTAGTGAGTAAGCTGTTGTTATGCGATTTGCGGTCGATCCAAACCTCGTAAAGATTGATACTGGAGTTATCGCTCTCGCTCTGTTTATTATCCTCGTTGATGAAATTATTGCGAATGGTTAACAAGTTGGTTGCGTTTAACTGCCAGTCGATACGGGCGAAGACCGCGTTCGTCTGCTTCTTCTTACCGAACTCCCCGAATTGAGGGTCATTTGAGACTCCGTATTTAGTACGGGCGATATCCAGATAACGGTCTAGCGTAGATTGAGTGACATTATAGCGAGACTCGTCCGCCGCCGTCTTGATATCCGCTATATAAATCGGACGGGAATCCTGTTGGTGATCCCATACGACATAGAAGTGCGCACGGTCTTTCACGATCGGGCCTCCCAAAGAGAAACCATATTGATAGGTAGAGAAGTCGGAAGTCGATTTATTTCCCCGTATATCATAGGAGCTGGATAACCAATCGGCACGACCGAATCCGAATACACTTCCGGTGAAAGTATTGGTTCCTGATTTCGTAACAGCGCTCACGGTACCGCCCCCGGAACGTCCGTTGGTCACGTCATATTGATTGGTTACCACCTCAAACTCGCGGACGGCTTCCATGGATATCGTATAAGCGCCGGAAGTCGTTCCGCTCGCTACGGTTCCTTTAGCCGTCATACCGTCGATGGTGTAATTCGTTGAGGATGATAATTGCCCGGCGATATTTCCTCCGCTACTCAATGGCGAGAGATCCATCAGGGATGTGAAGTTACGGCCGTTTACCGGAAGCTTCGTGATATTTTGAGCGGAGATAGATGTTGCCGCACCGATCTTCGGAACCATGTTCTTCAAGGAATTAGCGACTACCTCGACGGCTTGGATCTCCACCGATTCCTCCGCTAGCTTGAAATCCACTCGAAGCATATCCCCTTGGTTCAATGCGTATCCTGTCTTTTTCTGTTCCCCATAACCGATATAAGAAGCTGTAACGGTATAAGGAGAACCTAGCGGAAGCTGCTTGATGGTGTATTCTCCTTTATCGTTCGTGATAGAGCCCGTGAAGAATCCGGTAGATTCATTCTTGACTTGGATCGTGGCTCCGATCACTGATTCCCCTTTATTATCCACGACCGTACCGGTGATAATGGCTTGCGTTCCTTGTGCGAATAGGAGAGCCGGTAAGCAATTAAAAAATAACAAACAGGCAAGTAACCTGCAAGTAATTCGTTTGTTAAACATCCTCATAACAATCTTTTTAAAATTAAACCTAAATATCTTTTACGGCGCAAAAGTAAGTGTCCGGTTTTGCAAAGAGATTACATCCGTGTGTAGGTTTAAATAAAGAAAAAAGCCTAATGAAGGATATCCATTAGGCTCAACGAGAAAATTATAAATGTGTCTATAAAGAAGAAGGTTAGTCCTCATCCAACGTTTTGATAATGCTAGATGCTATCTTGGATGAACTCTTGCGGCTGCTCTTTCTGAGTTTATCCGGATTCTCAAGATTCATACAGGTAAAGAAGTTATTCCCCCGATATACCTCGTTTTTATCTTTATCGAATAGGGTATAGCTGACGATATGGAAAAGTGTGCGCAACGGTTGGTCTTGCCATTTAAGATAATGCTGGTTTAATACCAGCAGATAATCAGCGTCGGCATTATCCAATACCTTTTGTAACTCTTCGGTCGGCACGGCTGAAAGATCGGAATAGCAATCCTCGCTCTCCCCGTTCACCTTGATCTCATTCAGTACCTGTCCGGTCACTTGTGTAGCGTTTGCCGGAATAAACTTGCAATCTCCGTTCTTTACGGATGCGGCGATATTCTCGGCGATGATCGTATTATACGTTTGGTCGATACTATCCGCTTTCATACCGGTCTCTTCGGCGATCATCCCATTGTAGAAATAGTTTGATTTCACGTTATCGTGCAAACCTACGATGAGAATTTGCTTCGCATGATAATTGTCACCTTCCTTCTTACTTTCTTTAGCGTTCGCTGCTATAGAAGCTACGGCTAAAAAGAACATAACCGTAAAGATTCTGATTTTAAATAACCTTTCCATGATTCTTCTATTAAATTCTGTGTCTATTAATTTCGAAGGCAAAGATATTAGGGGGGTGTTGCAGGGATATTACGGTTGTATAAAGTAATAGTTACTTAATAATTGAAGGCGTATCAAAAGGTATCCTTTTTCTTTGGGATAGGGGGTAGGGATACCTTTTGATGCACTTTCAAATGGGTGAGGGTAAGATCGCTTTATCAGAAGCCGTTTATGGCGATCTTCTCTTTCCTGACATGTCCGTTTTGATATATCTCCAAGAGGTAGACACCTGTCTGTAATCCTTGGATCAAGGTTTGCTCGGAGACTCGATTTTTGAAAACAAGTCTTCCGTCTGCCTTATATACTTGTAAGAGGATATTTCCCCGATATGGCGTTACCTGTAGGTACCCATATCCGGATGAGATATGGCAGGACTCTTCCATGGATATCGACTGGTTCGAGGTCGGGATGGAGAAAGTGGCTACAATTAAGGAGTCCGCCCGCACGTTCTGGAATACGTAGCTAGACGGCTTGCCGATACTCTCCAGACTTGTTGAGTCGCCGATACAGACATCCACGATCTGACCCTTATTCTCCTTGCGGATCACGAAACGATGGTTGCTTCCTTCCGTGACTCTGACAATTGTCGGGCTTACGGCTCCCCCCTTGCCCTCGGTTATGGATCTCAATGTGTATACGGGTATTCCCGGTTGGGAGAAGACCACCTCGATCGAGGCGTCTGCCTGTATATTGTTCAGCCTATAGTTACGTACGGCCCCCACGCTGTTGCCGTTCAAGCGCACGTCCACGATTTGTTGCCCGCTACCCGGCGTGATGGTGAAAGACAGGTTATCGCCCCAACGGACCTTGCTGGTCTCCGGCGATACGGTGCCTAGCCCAGTCTTGGATACCCAGACTGTATAGGTGCCTGTACCCGGTGTCGGGTCTGTTCCCGGATTGGGATTCGGGTCTGGATTTGGATCTGGATTGGGGTCTGGGTCTGGTTTTGTACCTGTCCCGGTGAAGACGGCTTTGATAGTCGCCGAGGTGTACATCTTCCGTACGATCGTGTATTGCCCGGCGATGGCCTTGGCGGTATAATCGGCGTCACCGATATGGAGTTGGTACAGCCTCATGCCGTTATCCGGTCGTGTCTCGATACGGATCTCCGCTCCCGGATCCAGTAAGCTACCGCTGGGAATGGGGGACTCGTCCAATTCTTTCGAGATTATGAGCTTGCCGCCTGCGGGTTGGCCGTAGGTGATCAAGACTGGGATAGGCTCGCTGCCCTGGATTATATGCACCGGAACCGACTGGTCACTAATGCTATAATAGTTGATCGTGTTGGCAGGAGTGAACACGACGGGCTCCTCCGTATTGTGCGAGATCGTTTTCTCCGGCTCCGCCCATACGAAAGTACCCGGGATCGTTCTTGTCCCGTTCACGGTCGCTTCCCCTCCAGATAACCGGGAATCCTCCAGTGGAGCTCCTACCGGTATCACGGAGGCGGTTGGGAGCCGGGTGATCACGGGCGATGCCTTGCTGACGGTCAATGACACGGTACGGTTGTAGGCCTTATAGATCTCGTCTTCCGGGCGGGTTACGATCACTTGGTAGGTACCGGCTTCCACCGGGATCACGGCATTCTTGTCCTTGTCGAGATATTTAATTTGGAAACCCTTCAGAGCTGGCGTGGATGACACTCCTACCAGTTTGGGCGTTCCGTCGTAGACACAAGGGGAGGGTACGTCAATGGTGACCTTCAGCGCATCGGGGGCTGTGGGATCACTGGGATTTGCCGGGTCCTCTTTCGGTATGAACCGTGCGGTGACCTCCATGTCTTTCGAGACACGGATCGTATAGGGGCTTTGGGCATAGGTTATGCCCTCTATCAGAAAGCCTGCGAAACGATGTCCGGTACCAGCTATTGCTTTTAGGGACAGCTCCATATCCTCATAGAACGGTCCTTCCTTCGGATACCACAAGGAGCCTGTCAGGTATTCCACCGAGCCTTCCCCCTCGGTCGTAACCTTTATCTTGTAGGTTGACGAAGGCTCCGTTCCCACTTGTATCCGTACCTTGGCGGATGCGGTGAGGTAGTTCGTCTCGTCTTTTGGTGTGAAGCGTACCTCCTCTATGGAGGATCGGGTAACAGTCAGTCGGTTGCCTTGTGCTAAAGCGGAGATCCATGTAAAGGTTCCCTCCACCGCTTGCCCCAGATATTCGGCCTCGCCACCTTGCAATACCGCTGTGGTCTTAGGTTGGTTGCCCAAAATCTGCTCCTCTGAATACTTGATATCCGTAAGGCTGACCGGGGCTTTCCGTATTTCCAGCCCGGCGGGTATCGTCTCGTTGAAGGCCGGGTAACGGTCATCCGCCGGGCGGTCGATGTATACGTCATAGACACCCGCATTTACGGGCTTCACGTACTTATCCCCTTGCCGGTATCGTATCGTGATCTTGTCCATCAAGCCGTCCGGCAATGCCTTCAGCGTGAAGAACTGCTCTTTCCGGTCATAGGTTACGGATTGGGGCGACAGGTCAATCCCCAGGGGAGATTCAGGATCGGGATCAGACGGGTCGGTATTGGTACCGATCTCGGTTTCCCGTTTAAACTCGGCGTATAGGCTGAGGGGGGCGGTGAGGGAGATTCTCCGGCTGTCGGTGATATCTTGCGGCCCTGCCCAGATATGTGTGAGCTTGTAGCCTTGTCCGGGTGTGGCGGTTATGCGGATATCTGAGCCGTGGGGATAAACTGAGCCCGAGAGAACGGGAACTCCATCTATAGTTGCGCTTAAGGTACCTCCTTGTGGGGTATCGATGCGAATGGCATATCGGTTTGGAGTGAAAGTGGCGGCGAACTGTGTCGGAACGTTTAACACATGGCCACCCATATTCAAGTAGCCAGTCGTTTGGAAACGGATCGGGTTCCCATTGGCTGTTAAAGAACTGAGTTGTTCGGCTTCGGTATTCTCTGCTATTAGAGTCAAGAGAGTCCCCTCTTTGATAAGACTATTGTTGCCGATTGCTTCCGAACCGTTCATGACTGTCAATGTAGAGGGGAAAGTAACCCGGAAAAGTTTTTTCCCGTCTTCGGGATCAACCGCCTCCTCTTCTTTTGGGATAGGCTTGAAACGTGCGGTAAGCTTAGTGGCGGCAGTGATCGTAAGCTGGTTGCCAGATAAGGCTGCGGCGGGAGAAACTGAGTAACAGTCCAGTATCTTCCCCTGCTTCGGGGCATTCCCGAGCGTGAGCGTCGTGCCATAGGGGTAGGTACCATTCTTGGCGGTGATGCCGTCGATTAGAAGCGTACCATCCGCCGGATCGGGTGAGGCGACGGTCAGCGGATAGGAGATCGCTTTCCAGATCGCTTGAATGGAAACGTCTTCCGTTATGGTCACCACATCACCTTTTAATGATCCGGTCGGTGCCACGCTATACTCCTTCAGTTCATGCCCTATCCGTGGAGTGGCCGATAGTTTTAGGATGGTGCCATATGGCAATGTATGTGTTCCGTTTCCCAAGCTTGTATTTCCATTTTTTACCGTAAGAAGCCCTCCATCGGAACCGGTCTGGATCGTAACCGTATAGCTTGCCTGTTTGAATGAGGCGGCAAAGGTGACATCTCCGGTTATCGTATAGGTATGTCCGCTGATCCGTATCCCGTTAGCGGTAAGTTTGTCGCTCTCATATCCCTCAAGGGCCTTGGCCTCGATAGAGAGTTGACTTCCATAGGCGATCTTATCGCCAGAAGACAAGGTATTGCCATCCGGCCCTTTCACGATCAGGTTTCCTTGCTCGGAAGCCTCCCATGTTACGGTATGTTGCTTTCCCCGAAAGATCGCTTTCACGGCATGATTTGCCTTGATGTTTTCCAATAGGTAGGTACCCTCGGTCTTACCCCGTAAAGCCGGGTCAAGGGTACCGTTATCGATCTGTATCCCGTCGATCTCGAATCCGGTATCGGCCGTAAAAGTGAATAACTGATAGCCACCCTCATCGATCGTTGCTGTAGCCGGAATGATACATCCACCTGCCCCGGCTATACCGGTTAAGGTAAAGCGGGAGGCACGGAAGGTGGCCTCTATGCTGTGGCTGTTGTCGCTCACCTTCCTGAAGGTATAGGTATAAGAGGTAAGCCCTTTTTCAAGAAGGAGCGCTTTCCCATCCACTAGGACTTGCTCGATCGTGTAGCCGGGATTGGAGGAAATGGTGAACTTCTGGTCATTTCCCGAATAAAGGGTGACCTTCCCATCTTTCCCTTTCGGCAAGATCGTGCCATTCTCGTGTTGGGTTACGGTGATATACTTCTCTAGGGTAGAGGGATCATCGGGGCCGTCCGGTCCTACGATATCTTGTGCCACTGTCGCATAGCTCAGCATAAGCAGGAATAAGCACAGGATTCCTTGTATGATTGTTCTTGGTCTCATGTTATCTGATATGAATTTTAGTCTGATTGATAATATAGTTGCCGGTAGGTAATGGTATGCGGGTCGTCCCGATAGCTACCTGCCGTTTAATGATTAATTGCCCGTTCAAGCTATATATACTGATCTCGGAGGCTTTACGGCTCTCTATTACGAGTGTCTCCCTCTCGCCATATAATCTGTAATCGGATAGGCTCTCCTCTTCCGCTACCCCTATCTCATTGCCAGTGGGTAGACCGGCTAAACGGAAACTGGCATTAGCGGCAGCGAGTCCGGACTCTACCAGCAGATAAGCGGTAAATGGCCGTATGCTCCGGGGCTTTTCCGTGGATACTCCATCTTGCCGGATGAACTCCTGACCTTCTTTGTCCAATAGGTAGAACGAGGTGGTCATGATTCGATCTCGGAGCGTTCCGGTAGCCATTAGTTCCACCTGCTTATTATCCGGTAACGTGGCCGGTAGAGAGGCCCGGTTGAGGAATTGGTTGCCTGCCGAGATAAAGATAAGCCGTCTTCCGGTATTTCCTCCTTCGGTGGATAGGTCTTGCGGTACGGCGATGATATACCCTTTATTCGCCAAGATGCGCTCCTCGTCTACATAGGTAAACGTGTGGTCGTCCTGTAATGATTTCAGCCAAAAATGCCCACCTGTACCGGAAGCTAGGTATGGGGAGAGGGAAACGGACTGTCCGTTTATCTCCGCTGTGATATCTCTCGGTTCAAAGGGGAGCGAGAAGGTCTCCCAGCGATTCGGCTTATCGAAGCTTTTTTTATAGCGGATACCTTCTGTTGCCAATATGCGGTCTCCGGTTACGAGTTGTGAACCGTCTCCCAAGGTTAGGCGGCGTATAGTCCCTAATTTTCCTTGGGTGTCGATTGTCAGTGTTACGCCGGAGGCGATCTCTATGTCCGCATCCTTGTAAGTGGCATCATTCCAAGTCTCGTTATCGTTTACCAAACGGAAAGGATAGGCCTTCAATATCGTATCGTGCCCTGTGCCAAAAGGTCGTACGAGAGCCGTATAAGGGACGTTATCCGCCACTATCCGTAAATCTTCCTCTTGGATTATCTCGGGTAACCAGAAATAGGCGGTTCCGTCTAGGTACGACAGCTTTCCTTTATCCCCGGAGGTCAGGAAATGATAGGACAGATGATCCGTATCCCGTACGGACAGCCCATCTATCATCATCCGGTATACCTTGCCGCCGTCATGGATTACGGTAGCGGCCAGACGAACCTCTTTGGCTATGACCAGATCCCCGTCAGTCAGGAAGGTTCCGTATACGATTCCCTTCCCGGTCGGGTCCGTGATCCGGAGAGAGGCTTTGCTGTTGATATCAAAGGCCGCGTCAGCGGTGGCGGCAAGGTTGTGCTCTCCTAGGTCGATCGTTATTTCTCGGGATATCATGAGGGTTCCCCGCAAGGTAATGTCATGTGTCAGGTTGATGATTCCGCCTCCTGCCTTGTTCGCCGCTTCTATGGCGCTTGCCAGCGTGGGATAATAAACACCGTTGAGGGAGGCCACGTTATTGCCTGCTTCCATATCGAACTGGTTGTTATGGGTAGCCTGCACGATCACCTCGGTAAGCGTCTTGGTCTGTTCCAGCTCGGGACGGGTTATGGTCGCCTTGAGATCGTGTGTACCGGTCACGGGCTCCAGCCAAGCGTAACCTACCGCTTGCCCTAGTGAATTCTTCTCTCCGATAAATCGCAGTTCTCCGCTTTGCGTGTCATATTGATAACGGGCGGCCTCGGTACCTTCCGGCAAGAAAAGGCGGGTACGATAAACGGTTACGCCATCCATGCGTACGAGGCCGGAGATCGAGATCTTGGACGATATGTTTACATCCTTTGTTACGTTCAGGTTCCCGGCGAGGGTTCCTTGCCCGGTATCACTGGTAAGCGTAAGGCTCCCGGTTCCTTCTGTCCGCAGCGTGGCCGCCCCTTGTGCGGTTAGCGTATTCCCTTGCAGGTTTAACGTGATTTGTTGGCCGCTAGCAGCGGAAAGCGGTGAATTGAAAGTGGTGCTTTGCTCTAAGGTAATGACCGCCTGTCCGTTACCGGCATGTGCGAAAGCCTCTTCGAGGGAGGTATAGGCTTGGTTGCCGATCCGGGCTACGAGATCCGGTTTCTTCACCGTTACCGTATTACCATGTGAGGCCGATATTTGTACGCCGGTAGCCGTATAGGAATCGCCATCGATGATAAGGCGCAGGGTTCCGGGTTGGGTGCTGAGAGGTAACCAGAGGCAGGCCGTGTTGTCCGACAAATAACATGTTTGCGTTTCTTCCCCGTTCCATTGCCAAGAACAGAGCCTGTCGGAAATAGGCACGTCGCTTTTCACGATCGCCAATACGCGGTACAGCAAAGGATTGCTACCATCGGCGGAAGAAACATTTCCGATATTCCCAGCCGGGATATCCCGTCCGATATATACGTTCCCCCGGATGCGGAAATTCCCCTCTATACGTCCTCGTCCTTCCTTGTCGCCTATAAAGAGGCAGGCGTTAGGGGCGGAGGCATCCAGTACACAATTTGTGGCGGTTACGGTATGCCCGTCCAGCAAGAGTTCGGTATGTATATCCTTACCGATCGTATGGGTGTGCGTGGTCTGTCCGCTGAATTGTACGTCACGGCTCAACCTCAACAGGCTTTTATCCATGTTGCCGGCTGCGTTCAAGGCCTCGTGGAAGGTTTCGTAAGGAATTCCTTCAGTAGGCTTGTCGATATCCTTGCCATCCGGGAATAGGATCGCTTCCGTATCTCCCTCTTTCAAGGAAATCCGGTTGTCGTGATGGGGTAATATGCTGACATCGTATTTCGTTTTGCTTTGCTCCTTTCCATCGACATCGGTAAGGAGCAGGGTGAGAGGAGCGGCCGCATGCGCAGGTTGCCAGAGATAAGCTACCGGTTGCCCGCCTTCGTTCAGCTCGTATAAGGGCCGTGCCTTCGTCTGGTCATAGCTGTAGCGGAAGTTACTGCCGGAGGTAGGTAGCTCCATGCGCATCCGGTATGCCTGGCGTCCGTTCTCTAGGATAGCGGCGGTAAGAGCCACGGTATTATCGATGATTACGGTGGAGGAGACTTGTAAGGTTCCATTGATATCTCCGTTGTAGATGTGCAAGTTTCCAGCCCCCGTGAACGCGGCCTTGCCGGAGCAGGCCAACTGTTGTCCGTTTAGGTCGAGTGATAACGTGAGGTCATTACCGAAACCGATATCTTGGGTTAGGAAAGTTCCTGCGATCAAGGTAATCTTATCCTTATCCTTGGCGGCGTTGAACGCCTCCTGTAACGATCTGTACGAGGCATTGCCGATCTTCGCTACCACACCCGGTTTCCGCAGGATGACTGTGTTCGAGTGCGTACCGCTGATCGTTACGCTAGTTGTCCGGTAGGTCTTATCGCCTATTCGCAAGGTAACGTCCCCTTGTCCGGTAGGTAACCACAAGCAAGCGATATTATCCCGGAGATAACAAGTACCTGTCTGTTCTCCCCATGTGTAGGGATAGATCCCGTCGGTGGGTTTCTGGTCACTCTCTATCGTGGCGAGCAGGCGGTAGAGTTGTGTGGGCGTATTTCCCTGTTGCACGACTCCGATATTGCCGGCTATCGTTTCCTTACCGATATACACGTCTCCGGCGATACGGAGATTTCCGGTGATGCGTCCGGTTCCCCGGTCGGAGTGGATGATGAAGGCGGCTCCTTCTGCGGAAGCGTCTAGCAGGCTGTTGGAAGCGGTTATGGAATGGCCATCCAAATGGAGGGTCGTTATTACGTTCTGATTGAGCTTGTGGGTGTCATCGCTACCGAATTCCACGTTACGGCGCAAGAAGAGATGGCTCCCATTTTGCCGGGTAGCGTCACTCAAGGCATCATGGAAGGAGGCGTAATCCGTTCCCGTACCTGTACCTTCGGCGTTATTGTACAGGCTTGCCTCGATCGCTCCTTTACGGAGGTCGATGGTGTTGTCATGGTTCGTCTGAATGGCTATATCGTAAAGCGTAACAGCCTTCCCGTCGTAACTGAGGACGAATGTCATCGGGCTGTGTGAGACCATCCAGCGATAAGCGATAAGCTCGCTTTCCTCCATGGAAGGGGTGAGTTCCTGTCCGGTCTCGTTGGCATAGGTATAGGCCACGGTCTTACCTTCTGCGTCGGTGGGTAGGATCAGGCGGGTGCGGTAGGCCTGCTTGCCGTTTCTCAGGATCGCCGCCGTGAGGGGTACGGAACTCGCCACTTGGCAACGATCGTTTATGGAGAAGGTACCCGTTACCCGTCCTCCGGCGGTTGTCCCTTTCTCGATAGTGAAGCTTCCTCCCTCGGCCGGTTCCATTCCGGCCACGCCGGATGACGAGAGAGTGAACCCGTTTAATTGGAGGACGATCTTCCCGGTTGGTTTCACCACCTCGTTCAGCACGGCGTTATTGATAAGTGCTACCGTGCCCCCGGTGGTCCTCACTACGTCTAGGGCTTTCCCCAGTGTCTCGTATACGTTCCCGTTCACTTCCGCAACGTTAGTTACGGTACCACTGCCACTATCTTGTTTGGCGCAGGTAATGACTGTGTTGGCATGGAGCGTGACGGCGAGGGGAGCCGTAGCGTAGCTCTCGTTAGTCCCCCCCTTGGGGATATAGCTGAACTGGATCGTTTGCGTGGCTACGCTTTGCGTGAGCCAGCAACAAAGGACACCGTCTTTCTGCGTGAAACGAGTCACGGCCTGTTTACCGTACGTAAGGTTACTGACCTCACCGTCATTGGAGGGCAGTTGTACCAATACCCGGTACAGGTTGACGGCGGGCCGGGCGGCGTCCAGCACGCTGATTCCCGTAAGATTCACGTCGGCCCCTGCGAAGAAGTTACCTTCGCCGCCTAGTTTGAACGAGCCGCTGTGCCGAATCTCCGGTTGCCCGGTCATATAGAAAGTCTTATCCTTACCGATGGTGAATTGGGCGTCAGTGGTAAATACCAGTGGTAGGCCACCTAGGGCCAATGTGGTCGTATAATCCACCGTTACGGCTTTCTTTACTGTAGTGCCGTTCACCAAGGTGATGATCTGCCCGTCTTGATTCAAATCCTCGAAGGCGGATTCCAGCGAGTTATAACTCTTGTTGCCCATCGTGGCGATCTCCCAATTGAAATCAGGCCCCTCATCGGGTGGTACCAAGGTACCCTGGGCATGACCCCGTAATAGGGTCACGCAAAACAGGAATAGATATATCAGTTTTCTTCTCATGTTTACTTGTATTTAGATTGTATATAATTAATGTTAGTCTACCCATACCTTCTGCCGGTTCACGATATAGATACCCGTAGGCAGGAATACGGTACGTTCGCCGTAATCAAGCTTGAAGCTCTCTACGGGGAATCCGTTCATCGTATAGATACGCACGGTGACAGAACGCCCGGTGGATACCGTGAGCGCGCCCCGGCGGGTGGATACCCGTAGCGGCTCGCCCGGTACGATGGTTTCGGTGGCGGTAGGTATCCCGGCCATACGCAACTCCGGGGTCACGGCGGTAGTGGCGGCATCCGCCAGCAAGTATCCGCGGAAAGGACTTATAGTGGCGGTATTGACCCGTGTAAAGGATTTCCCGTCAGCTTTCAAGACGTAGCAGGGTTGGCTTACCTGTATCTCATCCAGCGTCCCGTTAGCGTAGGCGGCGAATCCGCTGGCGGGCTTCACGGCCAGTACCTTATCCCGGCGGAGCAATTGGTTAGCGCCGGAGACGAAGGTAAGCTCCTTGCCTCCCAGATCGTTCGGCACGGCGATCAGGTAGAACTGGTTGGCGGTCATCTCCGGGCTGTTCACGTTGATAAGCGCCCCGTTGGTGCTTACCATACGTAGCCAGAAGTTTCCGGCGTTGCCGTTTCCGTAGGCGGGGCTAAGGATCGTCGTCGCTCCCGCGTCGGTTGCCATCGTGATCCGTGATGCCGTGAACGGCAAGGCGATAGATTCCCATTTTCCAGCCGTTATCGCACGAACGTAGCGGATGCCTTCCGTAGCGATCACCTGCCCCTTTCCGGTCACTTTCGCCCCGTCACGCAAGAGCAAGCGGTTCAAGGTAGCCTTGGTTCCTTCCGGCAAGGTCAATACGGCGTTAGTACCCAGCTTGAGGCGGGTGTTGGCGTAGGTGGCCTGCCAGCTACCGGCGCCGTCTAGCGTCTTCACCTCATAAGCGGTCAGCGTGGTATTATGGTTGGACAATCCGGCGGGGATGGTTACTTCATGATTCGTCTGTATCGTCCGGTCTTCCTCCACCTTGGAGGTGGTTACCCAAAGACATTGGGTATTCGTCTCGTCGTTGTTATTGTCGAGGTCGGCGTAGGAGAAGTTGTGGGTTCCGGGCGGTACGTTCAGCGGCAGGTTGGTGATTAGCAAGCGGTGGTACGGGGTTCCTCCGGCTGATCTTACCGTGCCGATGCCATCGCCGGCCACGTCTTGCCCAACGTATAGGTTACCTCCGTTCAGCTTGATACCCATTTTCAACTTCCCGTTACCACCTTGACTCTTCACGGTGAGGGCGGTACCGCTACCGAGGGTCAGCGCGCTAGCGGCGGCGCTACCGTTCAGCTCGTATTTACCCAGCTCAAGGATAAGGCTTTTCCCGTTCAAGGTATAGTCGGCTAGCGAAACGGTCTTCAGCAACTCGATCGTATTGCCGCTTACGGCGGCATCGAGGGCGGCTTTCAGCGTGGCGTGTTCCTGCGTACCGATCCGTGCCTCGTTGTTGCTGCCGCCCAGCGTCATGTCGTTGTCGTGCTTGTTGGCGGAGATCTGGTAACCGGTTACGGTCATCGTCTTGCCTCCGAGGGTAAAGGTATAGACCTTCGCCGGGTCGTTGTCGGCGGGTAGCCAGAGGCATACCTCCCGGTCGATCACGGGATAGGTCATGCCCTCGAAGGACACTTGGCTGACGCTCACGGGCTGGTAGTTCATGTTCAGCGTGGTGCGCCAATAGAAGGGGCTGTCGGTATCTCCCTTGTATACGTTGCCCGAGAGCTTGATATAGCTAGGGATGAATACCTGCCCCGTACCTAGCATACGGAGGTTGACCTGCATCGTGCCCTTCATCCCGGCGGTGCCGTCGGATATGGTGAGGCGTGCACCGTTCTGCGCCTGTATCAGTCCTCCGGAGGCGCTGGTCAGGTTCTTGCCGTCTAGGTTAAGGGTGAATTGCCCGCTTACCGTGAGGGTACCGGATACGGATACGCCCGTGAGCAGATGTACGGTGATATCCTGCGCTCCCCCGGCGGCGTAGGCCTTGCCCGCTGCCGCGAACGCTTCGGGTAAGGTATTATAGGGCTGGTTCGTGGACGATCCGGCCTTGGTATAGGTAAGCCTTGCCACTACGCCCACGGGGCTGGCGGCGATGGCCTCGGTACGCTGGGTTACGGTGGTGATGTTGCCCGCCGTGTACTCAGTGTTCGAGCCACCCGTTCCGCTTACGGTGAAGCGTAGCTCCTCGCTCCGTCCGTAGTCCGGTAGCCAGAGGCAGGCCAGGCCGTCGTGCAGGTAGAACGGCATGTTCTGCTGCTCGCCGTAGCTATACGTATAGGTGTTGCCCGTGGCTACGGGCAGGTCTTTCACGAGGGTGCGGAACACGGCCTTGCCGTTTAGCTCCACCACGGCATCGGTCAGTGGCACCACGCCGGTGATGAACACGTCTCCCGCTATCTTCACGGTGTTCTTGATATTGCCCTTGCCCGATATTTGCAGGTAGGCGCCGCTGGCGGAGGCGTTGAAAGCGACATCGCTACCGTTCTGGGCTGCTATCTCGAAACTGCCGAGGTCGAGGTAAGCGTCCGTATTGGCGGGCACGGCTTGCACGGTGCGCAGGTTGTTGATCCGGGTAAGCAATTGCAGGTCGTATACGCTATGCGAGAGGTCGGTCCCGGCGGTCATGGCGTCGAAAGCGTCGCGCAAGTTGCCGAACGCGGCTTGTTTCTTGTCCGTACGATGGGTCATGCGGATCACGATAGGGGCCACGTTATCATCGGTCTGGCGTACCTCGGCCACCTCTATCTCGGTCTTCTCGTAGCTTACGGGATGGGTGAGGGTCACGTTGGTCTTCGCGTCGCTCAGTTTCTGCTCGGGCAGCCAGCAATAGACCTTGCCGGCGTTGTCCGGCAGGGCTATGAAAGGCGACGGGTCGCATCCCGTATAGGTGCATTGGTAGGGTTGGTCGGGATTCAGTCCGGTGGTCACGTCCACCCGGTATACGGGCGTGCTCTTGCCGCCGATGGTATTCGTAGGGCGTGCCTTGCATAGGGCGTCCACGCTTCCGGCCTGTATCCGGACGGTTCCTTCTAAGGCGCCGGTGGCGGTACCATCGCCGCTACGGGCCACCAAGGTACCCCCGGCTATGGTGAGAGTGCCGGAACCCTCGGACAGGATAGCCGGGCTGGATAGGGTTCCGTAGGTACCCCCATACGTGTAAAGCCGTCCTTTGCTGTCGGTAGAGGGGTCGCTTAGGCGGACACTGCCGGAAGCGATCTTGATGGCAGGTTCCGTACCGCTCGCGCTGGCTCCTCCCCGTAATTGATTATCTCCCTCAAGGGCTATATCGGTAGCGGCGTTCACCAGTACGGCGGCTTTTTGCCCGGAGGGACGGATATTTACGTTCCGCAGGTTCAGGTAAGCGGTACCGCTACCTCCGTTGTTGACGAGTATCTGGAAATTCTTTCCGTTATCCGGCGTGGCGGTGCCGAGGATGGACAGGCGGTTGGTGGCCGAGATACCCGCCGCCGGCGTGGCGGCATAAGGCTTGGAGCCGTAGGATACGGTGGTCGTTGTCGTACCCGGGGTCACCTTGATATCGCCAAAAGCGATATCGAGGCGTGCCGACGCGGTAGCGGTATTGTTGTCGTGGCTCATCCGCACCTCCACCGATGTGGTAGCTACCGGCTCGTTGACGGTGGCTAGGATATCGGCTATCGTCGCCTCTTGCTGCCCTTGGGGTAGCCAGAGGGTGGCGCTTCCGGCGGAGGCGGAATAGGCCTTGTAAGCGGTATTCGGCTCCTCTGCCCGGTAATAGGCCACCATCGGGGTTCCCATATTGGTGGGCAGGCCGCTTACGCTGACCCGGTATACGGGCTTGCCGCCTAGGGTGGGGGTTCCTAGCTGGTTGGAACCTAAGACAGAGTAGAGGCATCCTTCCAAGGCGTATGTTCCGGACAGGCTACCGGTACCTTCCAGTTTCAGCACGCCCTTGCCGGACGAGAGCAGGGTGTTCTGCCCGGTGGTGAGCGTATAGCCACCCAAGTTCAAGATCACTATCTTGCCGGCTTGTAGCTTGGAGAGGGTGGCGGTGGTGTTCGCCGGCAAGGTATGGGCGGTCTCCATCTTGACGGTCTGCCCGCTGGTGGCGGCGGCGAAGGCGTCGGCCAGGCTGCCGTAGATGGCGGAGCCGATGCTGGCCACTACCGGAAGGGCGGTCAGCGTTACGTTATGCGCCGTGAATGTGGCGGCGGGAATCGTATAGAGGGTGGCGGCTGTCGGTTTGCTACCCTTGAATACGATATCCTTGCTCGTGGCGGGCATCCAGAGGTGGTAATTGTTGCTGATGGTCGTGGTGGTAAACAGGTGTTCGTTTACCTGCGTCCCGCTGGCGTATTCCATATTCGATAGCGTGCCTATGGTGGCGTTCGGCAGGATCGCCCGGAAATACTGAGTATCCACCAATTTCACGACGGGCTTGCCGGAGGTGATATTCGCCGTGGGCGGAAAGGTCCCGTTCTTGGCCACTAGGGTGAAAGCGCCGCTGAGGTTAAGGGTACCCGAGGTCTTCACGTCCTTATAGGTGGAAGTGTTGGTGGCGCTTAGGGTAAGGGTATTCCCAGCGGTTCCCGTAAGGCTTATGGTACTCCCGGACTCAACTTGCAAGGCGTGGTTGCCGGTCGATGTCAGATTGTTCGTACCCGCTACCGTGATATTCGCCGTCGTATTCCCGGTTACGTTCAAGGGCAGGGTATTGCCGCTGATGTTGAGATCCTTCAAGATGACATTTCCGGTGGCGCCGTTATTGATGATCACGTTGTTTCCGCTTGTGGAGGTACCCGTGATGGTGATTGGCGTACCGAAGGGGCTGGCGTACGTGTTTGAGTGGTAGGTTACGTTTTGCGAACCTCCAGTACTCGTACTGATCGTTACCGAATAACTAGCTATGTTGAATTCTGTAGGGTATACGGTAAACGATTGGTGATGTTCCTCTTTTACGTTTACAGTCGCGGTGTATACGGCATTGTTCGTGTCGGTGATCTTTACGGCCTGTTCTCCTGCAGGAAGCCACAGGGATAGATCAGTCCCACTTTGGCGGAAGTTGCCGGTTTCTATCCCGTTGTAGGTTATTTTTTTAACAGTTCCGACAGGAATGGTTGTTGTACAATAATATACGGGTGTGTTTTTCTCGTCTTTCATGACTCCAGCGGGTAGCTCAATATAATTATCCAGCCATACCTTGCCTTTTACCTTGATATTTGCGGTATTTGGTGTACCTATTCTGAGTTTTATGGAATATGTGGAAGCATCAAGTGTTAGACCCTTTGAGGAGGTCTTAAAAACTTGGCTAATAGGATTACTATCTGAAATTACGATATCCCTTCCGGCTTTCAGCGTTCCTTCGTGGAAAGGATAATTATCGGCATACAATCTGATATCTTTGGTAAAAGTGGCATTTAATGTTTGATAATAAGTCTTCACATCCCCATCTATGCTATAGGCTGCCCCTAAATTGCCCCAATGACTTACATTGAAAGGAATGCCGTTAATTGTGCCATACGATGGCTGAGTAACTCCGGAATTCGACATAAAAGGGAGCCTTCTTTTACTACTGGAAATTTCATAGCTATCCCTAACCTTCGTATAGACTTTGTAGGTGGTCCCATTAAAATTACAATCGACAAAGTCCTTGTTCTCAATTTCATATCCTTGTACATTTTCGATATTTAGGAAAAAATATTTTTTGTTGTAGATTAAGTCTGTAGGGTCTAGTACGACGAGAGCGAAGTCCGGTATATCGATGCGGGATGGGCCGTGGTCTCCACCTGATGTTCTGTATTTAAGATAAAGACTGGCTCCATCCTTTAGCGTAAGAACATTCTTTTTACTATATTGAGGCTGTCCGACTCCTATGCCAGATGAATATTTATTACCATTGGCCTCTACATATACCGCCCCCGATATTGTTATCTTACCCATATTCTCTTGCATAGAATATACTCCAATTGCGGGAGAATCAGAGCGTAGGACGTTACCCAACTCTACATTTGCTATTAAAATACCCGTTTCACCTGGATAATTTGTTATGATTACTTCATATGGGTCTGCTACATTGATTGCTGGTCGGGAACTCGAAGCTTTTAGGCTGTTTTTTCCTCTTAGTTGTAAGGTCACCGTACCTTCTATCCGAAGGCATAAGCCACTTGCCGTTACATTATCAAGCGTATAAGTGCCGGTTTTCAATATTTTTGTTCCATAACTACCATTCGATATCGTCGCCCCCGGCGTTAATGTCTCATCTTGTCCCCACGCTTCCGGGCATCCAATTCCCAGAAACAAAAAAAGCAACCAGATCGTTAGTTGCTTTACGTGGTTCCCATGTCTAATTTTTCTCATATTCTTATCTCCATTTTAAGTTGTCATGATTGATTGAAATTCTCCGCGTCGGGTGCAACGGTGTCTCCGTACCGGGTGCAGAGGTGTCTCCGGTGTGGAGACAGGGTTGTTTCCGAGGTATCGATAAGCCTATCGACACCCCGGAGAATGTATCAGATCTCGTCGGGACTCTCGCTGTCGCCTCCGTTATCGGCCTCACCTACGTGTACGGATATGGTGATAGACCGGGGAGTTTTCAGCAGGGATTTTCCTTTCATGTATTGAGTGCAGATCGTCAGGTCGTAGTTGCCGTCTGGCAGTCCGGTGGGCACGAGGAAGATCAACTCGGAAGGATTGTTCACGGCGAACATGTCGGAGGTGAGCTTCACCTGCGCTTTGGTCTCTGTGTTCACGAAAGTGATGCCTACGGCTGGATCATCGCCCTCCACCTTGAGGTATGCGCCGCGGATGGCGAAGTTGCGGCCCGGTGTCATGCTGCCGTCGGTAAGGCCGTTGCTGCGATCCTCGGTATTGATCACGAACATAAGGTCGGCTTTCTCGCCCTGTATGTCGATCTCCGTCTTCTGGATTTCCTCCCGCAATACCTTGTCTTGGGTAAAGGATACGTAAATGTTGTTTTTCTCAGGGTTCCAGCGCCCTTTCTCGATCAAGCCCGTGAAGCGGGGTACGGCGTAGAATAAGCCGGTGTTCACGTGGTATCCGTTCATCAATAGGCGGGCGATGACCCGCTCGTAAAGGGTAACTACATGTACCAAGGTCTCTTGGCGCAAGCCGGTGTCTTCGGCCCTCATCTCCTCGTACACCTTGTCGAGCCCGATCTTTCCGGCGGGATCCAAGATGAGGATCTTGTCGTTCGGGTCTTTCGTCACGGTGTTCGGGGCGATCCATCCTTTTAGTTTATTCAGCATATAACGTTGTTTTATTGGAGATTAGATACCTCCGTGGTTTATTGATTTACAATTCACTCCCTATGAAAACGACTAATGAAAACCTTCGTTTACGTTAGTCGTTTTCATAGGGAGTTCAGAGGAAGAGGATGGTTTTAGATAAATTGATGAAAATCAACAATTATTCGGCAAAAAGGGTTGCTTTTTGGATTATAATATTTAACTTTGCAAACGAATGAAAAAAACGAACGTTTATGCTAGTCATTTCTATCGTTTGTTCAATTTCTAGTATGAATAATCTTACATGTAAGCCTAGAATCATAGAGGTATAAAAAGCAAAGATAGTCCGTGACTTCCTAGGGTTTCCAATCAAGTGCCATGTAATGGGCTAATGCTCCGTCTGACGCAAATATACTTTTATCCGCGTTGAGCAATTTATAATAAATAGCGGTCAATTTATCGTAATACCCATCCGTTTTTGGATCTTGCGGATAATCAAGATCACAATTTGAAAGCCATTCTTGAATTAAGGATTTAGCCTTGTACTTTCCTATATCCTCACTGGACATCGCAAATTGTATAATCCATTTCCTATATATGGGGAAATACTCTTTGCTATACATGAAACTGCGGCTAGGTAGCTTGTCTAGTTCCGCTAAAACAGAATTCATTGATATGTATCCCGAACTGGGCATTAACTTATCCAAAGCCGTATATACTCGAAAAGGCTGGTCGTTATAGTCATGGCCTTCGATATCCTCAATTTCCTCGGACCAATTGATAAATGCCCCCGCTAAAGAAAGAAACGATAATACCGGATCAGACATCCTTATAGCCTCTACCAAAGTCTGGATAATCTCATTCCATGATTTTGCTAGCGCTGGCATAGGTGGTTTTATCTTCAAGATCTCATTGACTAGATCCTTGACGGGAACGGTTCCGAATCCTTGCAGAGCGGGGTCCGATAGTAATTGCTGAAAAGATCCCCGGATAAATCCGATTGAACTATTCCATGCGCCATCTCCTACCCAAAGATTACCCAGGTTATTATGCGTGATTGTCCATATTGTCCGTAGGGCGGCATACTCGGTGGTTTGTGCCGTATGCCCTTGGGTAGTAATCCATGTGTTTAATGCTCCTAATGTATCACCACCCACTGCCTTGAGATCCTCGTATCCCTCTTCGATCGCTTTCCCTAAAGTGCTGGATGAGATGATATGCCGCCTATGTTCTCCCAATCCTACAGGTAGATCGCTTTGTACGGACGTGGTGAAAGCAGGGCGGGCACCCATGTTCTTGGGTCCCATTATTGAACCTCTGATCGTACGCGTCAGTACGCCTTTATCCCATAGTGCGCTTGTGAACGCTTCCCAATCGTCATATTCAATTACTTCATTCTTACCCAAGTCCTCGTTAACCAATTCCCACATGGCTTTGGTACCCGTGTCTTTATACTTGAATTTTTGAAGGGCGAGCATCAAGTTCCTCCTGAACTCCCGGCCGGAATACCTCTCGATTGAATAGGTCGTGCCCTCTACTTTGATTTGCCTCTGTATCACGTCGCTTAGATGGGCTTGCGCCAAGGTCTGTGGCCTGTTATCAATCCAGTTTATGCCGGCTGTCCTCTGTACGGATGGAAAGTTATTCGTACGGGATATCCTTTTGTGGGGCTTGTAGTCTCGCATAAGAGGTGTTTTAGATGTAGGTTGATAAATGATGGCAATTTATGGAAATATTTTGGATAATAGCCGTAAATATCCCGTATGTTTGCGAGTGAACATATAAAAAAATTAACGATGAAGTATTTAGATCCAAAGGCCGACCTTATCTTAAAGCGTAGATTCGCTGTAAAGTCTATTATTTTCCTTACGTTTGTGATATCACATTTTCGATTGTTGCGCCAAAAGGCGAATTTCGTGGTTTTCTATCATAAAAAAGCCGATAACTTTCATGAATATCGGCTTTTTGTATCGTATTTATCTGAATTGTTAAAACCTCCAGCCAATATTCGCTTGGAACACGCCGTTGCGGACGGTAGACTCGTCCGCCATAAGGGGGAAGTAGTTGGTTTCGCCCTCGATTTGGATGTCTTTGTATTTTAATACATCGGTTAAGCCGAAGTTGTAATTCAAGGTGAAAAAGAGACCGTTCTCGAATTGATAGCCACCACCTACGCATAAAGAGAAGTCGAAGGGGTAGAATAGCTTATCTACGTTGACGGCGACATACTCTTTCTTGTGTCCGTCTAGCTTGAATTTGTTATGTACGTTGAAGCCTAACTGAGGGCCGGCAAATATGTTCAAACCTTTATAGACGTATGCTTTCGCATAGATCGGGATGTTAATGTAATCGTTGTTGAGATTAGCGGAGATGTATTCCCCTCCATAATTATGTTTTTTCGTGGCACCTTGCATGGAGTAGTAAACACCGGCTTCCACCGCGAACATATCGTCTGGAAAAATATACTCACCGCTAACGCCAACGTTCGCACCGGAACGGGCACTGCCATCTAGCCCCATAAGTGTGGCTAAACTGAAACCTACCTTAGGCATGAAATGAAATTCCTGCGCTTGGGCTTTCATGGTAGAGAAAATGGCGATGATTGCTAATAGGAGCGTACAGATGTAGTTCTTCTTCATAAGTCGATATATATTATATAATGTATAGGAACAGGGGTTGTTTTTAAGGTTCAAAGAACGCTAAAAACAACCCCTGTTATTTTTACTTATTATTCTCGATCCACTTGCGAGCGTTCACGAACGCCTCGATCCATGGAGTGACCTCGTCGTTCTCCTTACGGTCGGCGGGGTAATAACCGCACTGCCAAGGGAAGATCGCACGTTCGGGGTGAGGCATCATAGCTAAATGGCGGCCGTCCTTTGAGCAAACACCGGCAACGGACCAAGGAGAACCGTTCGGATTGGCGGGATAGCCATCGTAGTTGTATTTAGCGATGATGTTGTACTCCTTCTCCTCGTAGGGGAACTCGAACTTACCCTCACCATGAGCTACCCATACACCCAACTTCGTGCCGCTCAAGGAGCCGAACATTACGGAGTTGTTTTTCGGGATCTCCAAGCTAACGAAGTTAGACTCGAACTTATGGGAATCATTGTGAACCATCTTATGCTTTTTCTCGTGCTCCGGATAAACCAAGCCTAACTCGGCCATCAACTGGCAACCGTTACAGATACCCATGCTCAACGTATCTTTACGTGCGTAATAGTTGTCGATCGCTTTCTTGGCTTTCTCGTTATACAAGAAACCGCCGGCCCAGCCCTTGGCAGAACCTAATACGTCGGAGTTGGAGAAACCACCGCAGAATACGATGAAGTTTACATCCTCCAAAGTCTCACGTCCGCTAGCCAAGTCCGTCATATGGACATCCTTCACGTCGAAACCAGCCAGATACAAGGCGTAAGCTGTCTCACGCTCGCATTGCGTACCCTTCTCACGGATTACCGCGGCCTTGATGCCGTTCGGAGTGCGGCGTTCCGCTGAGAGTCCGTAAGAAGAAAGCTTTCCGGTAAAGTCCTTGTGGAACTTGTACTGTACGGGCTGCATCTTATAGTTCTCGAAACGGTTTCCGGCACAAACGCTTCCGCTCTGCTTTACATCCAGTTTATAAGAAGATTCGTACCATACGTCACGCATATAGTCGATGCCGAAGTGATATTGGATGCCGTCTTTCGATACCAATACATGGCGCTCGTCGGTCGGTTTGGCGATGATGGCGAAACCTACGCCAGCTTCTTCCATCAACTTTTCGAATGCCTTCTTGTCCTTTACCTGAACCAAGATACCCGGATTCTCGGCAAACAGGATCTTCACGATATCGCTCTCGGAGATCTTATCCAAGTTGACATCCAAACCACCCTCTACGTTGGCGAAGCACATCTCTAACAGGGCGGTGATCATACCTCCCGCTGAGATATCGTGTCCGGCAAGGATGAGTCTCTTCTCGATCGCGTCTTGTACGGCGTTGAAAGCGTCACGGAAGTATTCCGGATCTTTCACGGTAGGAACCTCGTTACCCAGCTTGTTCAAGGCTTGGGCGAAGGCGGAACCACCCAACTTCAAGGTGTCGAAAGAGAAGTCTATATAATAAATGTATGTATTCTTGTCTTGAGCTACTACCGGAGAGACGATTTTCTTGATATCGCTAACCTCCGCACCTGCGGAGATAATCACCGTACCCGGGGCGATCACCTTATCGTCGCCATATTTCTGCGTCATGGATAGGGAGTCCTTACCAGTCGGGATATTAATACCTAAGCTGCAAGCGAAGTCGGAAGCGGCTTGTACGGCTGTGTACAGACGGGCGTCCTCACCTTCGTTACGGCATGGCCACATCCAGTTGGCACTTAAGGATACGCTCTCCAACTTATCTGTCAGCGGAGCGAATACGATATTGGTCAATGACTCGGCGATTGCCATAACGGAACCGGCGGCCGGATCAACCATGGCTACCTGGGGAGCGTGACCGATAGAAGTTGCGATACCTGCTTTCCCGCGGTAATCCAACGCTACGGCACCTAAGTCGCTCAACGGCAATTGTAATTCACCTTGACATTGCTGGCGGGCGATCTTACCGGTTACGGAACGGTCTACTTTGTTTGTTAACCAATCCTTGCAGGCTACGGCCTCCAATTGAAGTACGTTCTCCAAATAATGGTGAAGTTCGGATTCTTTGTAAACAACCGGTTGATAAGATTCAGTGACCGTATGGTCTGTCATAACCGTTCTAGGCGGTTTACCGAACATATATTCCAGCTTGATATCGATAGGTTTTACGCCGTCCGCTTGTTCGAAGACAAACTTCATGTCGTTAGTAGTCTCGCCTACCACATACATCGGGGCACGTTCACGATCCGCGATACGTTTTACACGGGCTACATCTTCTTCTTTCATCAATAAGCCCATGCGCTCTTGGCTCTCGTTTCCTACGATCTCCTTCGCTGAGAGAGTCGGGTCACCAATCGGCAATTTGCTCATATCGATGTGTCCGCCGGTAGCCTCAACCAACTCAGACAAACAGTTGAGGTGTCCACCCGCACCATGGTCATGGATAGAGACGATCGGGTTCTCGTCAGACTCGGCGATCGCACGGATCACGTTAGCCGCACGTTTCTGCATTTCCGGGTTGGCACGCTGTACGGCGTTCAACTCGATACCGCTTGTATATTGTCCCGTGTTTACGGAAGATACGGCTCCACCACCCATACCGATACGGTAGTTATCGCCACCGATCACAACCACTTTTTCGCCCGGTTCCGGATCGCCCTTCAAGGCATCACGCATATTCGCAAAACCTACACCGCCGGCAAGCATGATTACTTTGTCGTAAGCGTATTTCTTATCGTTCTCCGTGTGCTCGAAAGTCAATAAAGAACCACAGATAAGCGGCTGGCCGAAATGGTTACCGAATGTAGAGGCACCATTGGAAGCCTTGATCAAGATCTGCTCCGGAGTCTGGTATAACCAAGGGCGGGGGTCTAGTATCTTCTCCCATTCGCGAGCGCCTTCCGTACGAGGGTAAGAGGTCATATAGACCGCTGTTCCCGCTATCGGCAAGGATGCCTTACCACCGCCCAGACGGTCACGGATCTCACCACCTGTTCCGGTAGCGGCACCGTTGAACGGTTCAACGGTTGTCGGGAAGTTATGCGTCTCGGCTTTCAAGGAGATAACCGTCTTGATATCTTTTACGGCGAAGAAATCAGGTTTGTCACCGGATAGGGGAGCGAATTGCTCTACCGTCGGGCCTTCATTGAACGCTACGTTATCTTTATAAGCGGAAACCAATTTATTAGGGTTCTCGGCGGAAGTCTTCTTGATCAAGTTGAACAAGGAACTTTCTTTTTCCTCGCCGTCGATGATGAATACACCTCCGAATATTTTATGGCGGCAGTGTTCCGAGTTTACTTGAGAGAAACCGAACACCTCGCTATCGGTCAACTTACGTCCCAACTTCTGGCTTACCTCGTTCAAGTAAGCGATCTCCTCTTGGCTTAGTGCCAAGCCCTCTTGTTGGTTGTACACTTCCAAATCCTCAATATAGACAATAGGATCTGGTTTTTTACTGATCGTGAAGATCTCCTGATTCAAGCCATTGTAGATACGTTGTAACATCGGATCGTGATCCGCGTCGCCAGAAGAAACAGGAAAATATTCCTCAATACGGGAAATACCGGTCAGGCCCATGTTCTGGGTAATTTCAACGGCGTTCGTACTCCACGGGGTAATCATTTCCCGGCGTGGCCCTACGTACCAGCCTTCCAATGTTTCTGATTGAACAGGAGTTGCCTCGCTAAACAACCAAACCAGTTTTTGAGTGTCTTCAGGAGAGAAAGCGTGCGCGGCCTCTACAGCCAGCACCGTCTTTGTTGAAGATTGAAAGAATAGAATCATATCGTTGATTTATTAGTATTTATCACGAAATAACGAATAAGCCTCTTTTAGAGAGTGCAAAGATAATGATTTCCCGTGAATTATTATGTCAATACGTTTTAAAAGAAAAGAGGGCGGAACCTCCCGGTCTCGCCCTCTCATGTCCCCTGCATAGTAAAAAATAAGAGTGTGTCTATATTCTACCAGCCTGCGTTCTGTTGTGCGGCTAGCGTGGGGTTTCTTAATATATCATTCAATGGGATCGGCCAAATAAAGCGTTTATCTGTGTACGGGATGAACTGTTTGCTGTTGCCGAACCATTCTGCTTTCACTTCTCCACCAACAACGAATGCGCCTTGGTTCTTCACATTGTTGTATTCGATCTTTGCGGGAATACCACCGGACGGCAACAAGTCGTCAGCCGCTAAACGATGAATGTCTTCCCAACGGCGACCTTCACCTTGGAACTCAATGCGACGTTCCCAAAGGATAGCTTCTACCAGCGCTTTCGTGTTGGCGAAATCGCCAGCCTTATACGTTTGTGTAGCGGGGTCGGCCAAAGAACGGTCTCTTACTTGATTCAATTTCTCCAATGCGAGAGTCTTGTCTCCCGCACGTGCGGCAGCCTCGGCCTCGTTTAGCAATACCTCGGCATAGCGCAGGATCGGGGCATACTCTTCACGTGTTTGGGGATTCTGGTATTTATCACAGAAGTAATAATCGTCAGACGCACGATAAAGGACGAGGTTACGACGCTTGTCATCCCCTTTCCAGAATTTGGAGTTGTAAAGGGTAGGGGATGTCGGGCACATCGCACGGCCACCTTCACGGGCAGACATCATAGCGGACATAGCTCCATTTACAGATGCGTTATCTTGAGAGTCATTCGGAATGGAGAATATAGATTCCTGATTGTCTTTGTAAGAAACGAAAGGAGTGGCAGGATTGGTTTCCAGAATGAAACGTCCGCCTTCCAGTTTCTTAGCTTCAGTAACTACATTGTTCCAATCACGCATATGCAAATATACGCGCGTTTTCAATGCGATGGCGGCACCTTTGCTCGCACGTCCGATCTTATCAGCATCGATAATGTTCGGAAGCATGCTTTCCGCATTATTCAGGTCGCTTAATATCTGATCGTAAGTCTCCTTAACGGTAGAACGGCCTATGCTTTGTTGCTCAGCGAGTTGGCTGGGGTCGTTTACGGCTTTCGTGTAAATAGGCATACCGTAGTTATTGTTACCTTCTACGTTGTAGGGCAAGGCATAATGAATCATCAAGTTGTGATAGGTTAACGCACGTAAGAACAGGCATTCTCCTTTGTACTGATTCCCTTTCTCTTCGGTTATGACACCCGCAGCTACCGCGCCTTCTATACCGGCGTATACCGTATTATAGCGGTTAATAGCCTCGAAAGAGGTTTCCCACATCGCCACGTTATTAGCGGTAGTCAAGTTATAGGTTGCGGAATAGGTATAATCATAGAATTGGGCGGTTAGATTCATATCTTCACCGCGCATTTCGCCTTGCAATATACTGGCCGCTCCAAAAGGATAGCCGCGTGCCCAGCCATAATCATCCGGATTTATATACATACCACATTGTGCGGCATCATAAGCTCCGACTACGGCTAACTCGCAACGTTCTTCTGTCCCGTATGCCGTAAGCTCAGAGAATTTGTCAACAGGTTCAAGGTCTACGACGTCGCTTTCGCAGGCGGTGAACACGGGTAGCGAGAACAGGGCTGTCCCTAACGCTACTACTGAAATGTTTTTATATAATTTCTTGTATAACATAATTGTAACTTTTCTTAGTTTGTGAAATTAGAATGTAATGTTCGCTCCAAAAGTGAATGAACGTTGCTGTGGCATACCGTTCCAATCTACACCTAAACGAGAGTTTGTCTCAGGATCCAATCCGGAATAACCTGTGATAGTGAGCAAATTCTGTCCTTGAACATAGAAACGAATCTTTGTCATGTTCAGTTTGGATACGACCGCCTTCGGTAGTGTATAGCCTAAAGCTAACGTCGATAGTTTTAGGTAATTGCCGCTCTCAACGAAGTGTGAATCCGTATATCCATCATTGAATAAGGAAGAGGCGTCTCCATAACCGATTTTTGGAGTCATGCCGTCACCCGGTTGCTCTGGAGAAACCCAGCGGCCTAAGATTTCTGTTCCGTTGTTGGAGAAATCCATATTGAACAATGCGCTTTGACGAGAAGCGTTCATGATCTTATTACCTCCGGAGAAGCGGAAGAATACATTTAAATCGAAATTCTTGTAAGAAACTGTATTATTCCAACCTCCGTACCAAGTAGGCATAGATGAACCTAATACCTTACGGTCGCTAGCGTCCAAGGAAGATGCCTTGGAGACATCCGAAGGATTGGAAGGATCATATTCCGCATAGTCGTAAGAGCCGAATGTGTCGAATTGCACTAATGAACCGTCCGCCTTACTCCAGATCGGATTACCGTTTGCGGCGTTTACGCCGTAATAATCATATCCATATAAAGATCTATATGATTCTCCTTCACGAATAATTGTGTAATTGTCTACGATGTCTGTTCCGCCATATAAGCTCTTCACCGTGTTCTTAGCCGTGGAGAAGTTGAAATTAGTTTGCCAGTTCCAATCTTTGGTAGCGATGATTGTAGCGTTAACCGTCAACTCCATACCGGAGTTCTTGATCTTACCGATATTATCAAAATATGAGTTGTAAGGAATACCGGCGGTAGGTGCTGTAGGAACTTCCAACACCAAGTCTTTGGAGTTCTTTTGCCAATAAGCTAGCTCGAATGTCAGGCGGTTATTAAAGAAAGAGCCATCCAATCCGATATCGAAAGTCTCGGTTGTTTCCCATTTGAGCTGGCTGTTACCCATACGGTTCCAAGCGATAGCTGTATTCGATCCTGCTTTCTTCGCCCCGTAAGTTCCCAGATAAGGGAAATAATTCCCTAGGTCAGAGTTTCCGATTGTAGCGTAGCTGGCACGGACACGTAAGTCGTTAAACCAATCATTAATAGTTGATTCACTCCAGAATTTCTCGCGAGAGATACGCCAAGCGGCTGATCCTCCCCAGAATGTACCCCAGCGGGTATCTTTCGGAAGGCTGGATAAGCCGTCTGTGCGGACGGAGGCTCCGATATAATATTTACTATCATAGTTGTAATTCGCACGGAACATATAGGAGGCTAATCCCATAAACGTTTTACCTCCATATACGAATCTCTCACCGAATGTGTTAGAAATGATATGGTCGGTGAAGAAAGCATCGGATATTTGTTGCACGGTTGCGTCCGTGTATTCATATTCCGTATGGGTATACTCCTGTACCGCTGTCGCCGACACATTATGTACATCATTGAATGTACGGTTAAAGTTGATTACGTTTTGCCAGTTCCAGTTCGTGTATGTGGTATTGATTTCTTCCAATAAGCCGCCATAGCCGTATCCATCTCCTGATTCCGGGTTCCATACCATGAAGTCTTTAACATTCGAGATATCCAGACCGGCCTGTGTTTTTAATGTCAATCCGTCCATGAATGTGATCTCAGCCCATCCACCACCTAATGTGCGGGTATTAGTCGTACGGTTTACGTTATTGTCTAATGCCCAAACGATATTCTGGATGCCATTATCAATATAGGAAAGGTTGCTTCCGCGGCCTAATGTCTTACGGTTTTCAGCGTCGATATTGTAACCTGTAGGATCATCCGGGTTATATACGGATACGTTCGGTAGCATACGAGTACCGGCGAAACCTACGCCACCCAACGAGTTCTCGTTATTCATGACACCATTAACCCGGGTACGGGTCATCTGGCCGTTTAATCCAATGCGTAACCATTTTGTCGCTTGTTGTGTCAAGTCGGCCTTTAAGCTCAAACGGTTTAAATCATTGGCGCGAATGATACCATCTTGTTCCGTGAAACCTAATGATACATAATATTGGCTTTTATCCGTACCACCGCTAGCGGATAAGCTATGATTGTGCTGGAAACCTGTACGGAAAATATAATCATTCCAGTTCGTGTCCGGTCCGTTCGGATCGTAAACAGCCTGTCCTTTCATTCCCCAGTTCTCGTATTTCTCGTTAGCGATAGTCACGAAATCTTTCGCTCCCAGAAGATCATGCAATTTAGCTGCGCTGGCTGCGCTTACATAGCCATCGTAAGTTACTTGAGTACGTCCCTTGGAACCTTTTTTGGTTGTGATCAATACAACTCCATTTGCCGCACGGGAGCCATAGATAGCAGTTGCCGCGCCGTCTTTCAATATTTCAATAGATTCGATGTCATTCGGATTTATATCAGACATCGCGTTGTAAGAAGCGTAAGCCATACCTAGACCGGTTCCGCCATTGCCATTGTCTCCCGTGGCGATCGGCATACCGTCTACGATAAATAATGGCTGTGAGCTAGAACTGATCGTACTCATACCACGGATCTTGAATTGAGGGCCGCTTCCCAATACGCCACTAGGAGTCGTAACCTGTACACCAGCGGCACGTCCGGCTAATTGAGAGTCGAAAGACGCTGTTGCCAAGTTACTTAAGTCTTCACCGCCTACTTTAGATATGGCACTTGTCACATCCTTTTTTCTTTGAGTTCCGTAACCGACAACCACGACTTCATCCAAGTTCTGAGAGTCAGACTCCATCGTGACTTTAATGATTGGTTTTACTGCCACTTCCACAGATTTCATACCGATGTAGGAAACGATTAGCTTTTTCGCATTAGAAGGAACATCCAAGGTGAACGCTCCGTTGTAATCCGTTACAGTACCGGTAGTAGTACCAGCTACTACGATAGAGGCTCCAATGATAGGTCCATCGTCTTCCGCCGAGATAACCGTACCGGTCACCTTCGTAGTCTGAGCCGTTGCGAACGCTATACTTGCAAACAAGCATAGTAATAGATAAGTCAACCTTTTCATAGACACATACTTTTTGTTTAATTTGTTAATAAATAGATCGTTGTAATCAATTGTTGCCACTTAGTCGATTGACTTAGTTTCCGAAGAACT
>NZ_RAYG01000016.1:0-161381 GCF_003670185.1 Parabacteroides sp. CH2-D42-20
AGTTGCATATGTATCTGATAATAGAACTTCCATAGTCCGTTCTCTATGTAGAAGTCCAGATAGGCGGGTGCTTTCTCTATCACCTTGTCATGCTCGCTTCTGTTCATGTAAGCTATGATGGCATTTCCATACACCATCCCCTGTATTTCTACATTTCCTTGCTTTATGGCTTCGGCCTCAACCTGATTGAATAACATCAGCAATGTATCCATTTTTTGGTCGTCGGCAACTTCCGACATATATAAATAGCACAATCTGTTGTATGACTTCAGTTTATCAATGCCTTCGGAGTGTTCAATCACTTGCCGCAAAGAATCTTTTTGATGTTGCAGGTTATTGTGTGCTAAAACAGGTAAGGTGAAACATAAAAGGATTCCCCATAAAATAGCTATCAGACTGGTTTTATATTTCATATTGGTTGTGTGTTTACGCAAGTTCTTGATTTTTAATGCTTCAAAAATACAAAAAATATCATCAGGTGGAACAAATATGAAAGGATTTATAATAAATCATTCAATAGTGCCACAAGTAACCACTTTAGTGCCACTTGATGCCACCCCATTCAGATTCCATTGAATTACAGATACTTAAATCTATTTTCGTCCCGTATTACGATAGATACAAGTTATATAAAACAAATTACAATGGAAGAAAATCAGAATGAAGAAGAAGTATTGCTCGTGGCCGACAAAGACGACAACGGCAAACTCAAAGCAGTGGATAAGTCCGCTGCAAAGGAAGGGATATGGCGTTTGTTGCTACCCTCGATGGAAAACCTCGATGACTTTTTGAAAGTGGGCAAGCAGTCCTCCATCTTAGAGGATTTTTTTCTCAATTTCAGGCATCAGTTCCAGCAACCCACCGACTTTCCTTTCTACCGTATTCCCGCCTCCCTGCTGGATACGCTGGACGTGTTCACCGACATGCTCCGGCATCCCGAAGAAAACAAGGATTTCATCGACCTGTACAAAATCAATCCGAATGATTATCCGATACTGGCGCAGGAGCAGGAATCTCCCTCCGAAACGGAGCAGCAGGCACAACCGTTGGGCTTTGAGAACCGCGTGGATTGGGAACAGCTCGCCCGTCTGGGCATCACGCGCCGGTCGTTGGAACAGAGCGGCGATTTGTCAGCCGTCCTCTCCGGCGGCAAGTCCGGTCTGGTCACCATCTCCACCGAAATAGAGGGCATCCCCATCATCACGCAGGGACGCATCCATTTTCAGGAAGGCGCGGACGGCAAACTGGACTTGAAGATTGACTGCTACCGTCGTGAACCCGCCCTCGACCTGCCGTTCCACGGCGTACTCTTGGACAAGGAGACAAGGGATAATATCCTTGCCACCGGCAACGCCGGTCATCCCGTCCTTCTCCCGTTGGACGGCGGCGACCCCAAACCCTGCCTCGTTTCACTGGACAGGCTGACCAACAACCTCGTCGCCGTTCCGGTGGACGACATCCTTATTCCGATGGAGATCAAGGGCGTCACCCTCACCCCGGAGCAGCACCGCCAGCTCTCCGAAGGCGGCAAAGTACTGATAGAGGGCATGGACTCGCAGTGGAAAAGCAAGTTCGACGCCTACATGCAGTACAACGTAGCCAAAGAAAAGTTCGACTACAACTTCGACGGACTGGACAGGAATCGCTACAAGAAAATGGAACAGGAGCAAAAGGCATCCGCCGCACAGTCGCAAAGCAATGTACCGTCACAGGGCAACGCGCCGTCCCAGGACAATGCGCAGACCGCCGCCGCCAAATTCTTTGTCCCCAAAAGGCTGCTCGGCAAGGAACTCACCCCCGAACAGCAGGAGAAATTCGGCAAGATGGAGACTATCTACGTCACTGGCATGAAAGACCGCGACGGGCAACCGTTCAATGCCTATGTCCGCATGAACCTCGACCGGGGCAAGCCCGACTTCTTCCGCTACAATCCCGACAAAGCCAAAAGTCAGGCAAGGGAAATCACCCCCACCGCCGACCACAAGACACAGGTAGCAGTGAACAACGGCGCAACCGACGAAGCCACTAGGCATGTGCAACGACCGCTGAAACCGGCGGCGGCACAACCGGCGCAAGTCGAAGCCGCCAAGCAGGAGGGGAAGAAAGAAGTAAAGAAAAAGAGCGGCAAAGGAAGAAAATTATAAAAATGTAAAACCTGAAAAAGTAAAGTTATGAAAGTCATTATTGCAGAGAAACCGAGTGTGGCACGGGATATTGCCCTCATTGTGGGCGCTAAAGAGCGCAAGGACGGATACATGGAAGGTAACGGCTACACTGTTACATGGGGATTCGGCCATCTGGTGGGATTGGCAATGCCCGAAGCCTACGGCTTTGAAGGCTTCCGCCGGGAGAATCTCCCCATCTTTCCGGAGCGTTTCCGGCTCGTCCCCCGTCAGGTGAAGGACGGCAAACAGTACAAGGACGACCCCGGGGCAGTCAAACAACTTGCCGTTATCCGGTCACTGTTTGACAAGTCCGAGAGCATCATCGTAGCCACCGATGCCGGGCGAGAGGGTGAGTTGATTTTCCGCTACATCTACCATTACCTCGGTTGTACCAAGCCCTTCTCCCGTCTTTGGATCAGCAGCCTTACCGACAAGGCGATCCGTCAGGGCATGGACAACCTGAAAGACGGCAGAGAATATGACAACCTCTACCGCAGTGCCAAGGCACGCAGCGAAGCCGACTGGCTCGTCGGCATCAATGCCTCCCAAGCCCTTTGCCTCTCCGCCGGGCGTGGCGTCTTCTCCCTCGGCAGGGTACAGACACCCACCTTGATGATGATATGCAACCGCTACATGGAGAACAAAAACTTCACCCCGCAGAAATACTGGCAGCTACGGGTACAGTCCGGCACCGCCGACGTTACCTTTTCCGCCCTCTCCGCCGCTAAGTACGACAGCCGGGACGAAGCCGCCGCACACTTGCAGCAAATCCAGTCCTCCGGCACCCTGCAAGTGACCGCCGCCGAGAAAAAGGAAGCGTCGCAGGAGCCTCCATTGCTCTACGACCTGACCGCCCTCCAGAAAGAATCCAATGTCCGGCACGGCTTTTCTGCCGACAAGACCCTCTCCATAGCACAGAGTCTGTACGAAAAGAAGGTCACCTCGTACCCCCGTACCGGCAGCCGCTATATTTCCGACGATGTATTTGAGATTATCCCGGATCGCATCCGCCTCTTGACCTCATATCCTCGTTTTGCAGCCTATGCCGCCACATTGGACGGTCAGCCGCTCAACTCCCGTAGCGTCAATGCCGCCAAGGTCACCGACCACCATGCGCTGCTCGTCACCGAGAATCTCCCCGGCGACCTCTCACCGGACGAGCGCACCATCTACGAGATGATAGCCGCCCGCGTGCTCGAATCCTTCTCCGCCAAATGCCTCATAGAACGAACAGCCGTCACCTTGCAGTCTGCCGGTGTCGCCTTCTCCGTGCGTGGCAGCATCATCCGAGTCTCCGGCTGGCGTTCCGTGCTCAACCTTCCCGATGAAGCCGAAGAGGACAATGCCACCCTGCCCGAACTTCACGAAGGCGACTCCTTACCTATATATAATAGCGAAGCATTGGAGAAACAGACCAAGCCCCGCCCGCTGCATACCGAAAGTACCCTGCTTGCCGCAATGGAAAGTGCCGGCAAAGAATTGGAGAACGAAGAAGAACGTCAGGCAATGAAAGAGGCGGGCATCGGCACCCCTGCAACCCGTGCCGCCATTATCGAGACATTGTTCAGCCGTGACTACATCCGCCGTGAGAAAAAATCCCTCGTCCCGACTGAAAAAGGGCTGGCCGTCCATTCCATTGTTCGGGACAAGAAGATAGCCGACATCTCCATGACCGGCAGTTGGGAGAGTGCCCTTGCCAAAATCGAAACCGGCGGGATGGATTCCGACACCTTCCACCGGGGAATAGAAGTCTATACCGCACAGATAACCACCGAATTACTCAACGCCACTATCTCCATAGCGTCCGCAACGGACAGTCCCGTTTGCCCCAAATGCAAGCAGGGGCATGTGCTGTTCTTCAACAAGATAGCCAAATGCAGCAATGTGGACTGCACCCTGAAAGTGTTCCGCAGCATCTGTAACAAACAACTGACCGACAAACAGATCACCGAACTCGTAACCAAAGGCAAAACCGGTGTTATCAAAGGCTTGCAGGGCAAGAGCGGCAAATCATTCGATGCTGCCCTTGCCTTCGATGCACAGTTCAATGTTACCTTTTCCTTTCCCGACAAGGGGACGTCGGGTACGTCAAAGAAGAAAAAGTAACCCCGTCCATATCTATTTATCATTTTCGGGCAATCCCGCCCGAGCACTAAAAAGACAAATTATGAATAAGAAAAAGAAAAACAATCAGAAGAACAGACAACAGTTCCAGCAACAAGGAAAGCAGCAGCAACTGCAACCGAAACAACAAAGACCGCAGCACGAAAATCAGCAACAAGCGGTACAGCAACAAGCGGTACAGCAGCAGAAACAATCTGGACAACAACCGCAGGAATTGTCCTACTACCGTTTACTACTGCTTTCTTTCCTCAAAGAATCTCATCCCGAATTAGCCGGCGACAGCGACTTTATCACCGCCCGTGCCGACAGTGCCGCCGAAGAGTATAGCGAATCTATCCGTTCCGGTTCTACCCACGATGCCGCCTCCGAAGCCGCCAATCAAGTTTTATTTGCCGGACTTCACTTTTCCCGATACGATGTCATCGTCACCGTCCTTTGGAACGAGTTCAGCGATGTAGTGCCGCAGGGCAGTGCCAAGACCCTTGCCTTGCAGCTCCTTCCGGTTTGTGAAGAAGTCTTCTCAAAATACCCCCTTTCCGATGATTTTCAGTTCGAGCCTGCTTTCGACAACCTCTATACGGAAATCACAGGTACCATCTTAATCTGGTTGGACGAGAATGGCATACAATAAGAAAGCGCACCTGAAAGACAATATCGAAGCAATCAAACTGGCATTTGCATTGGAGCGTGAAGGGCGCACCGCCACCCCCGAAGAACAGGCAGTCTTGCGTGCCTATTCCGGTTTCGGTGGGATCAAGGCAGTGCTCAATCCCGCTTCCAGCCTTGCCGACGTTGCTCGTTGGACAAAGAGCGACCGCGAGTTGTTCCCACTTGTTTCCCAACTCCACAGCGTCATCCGCAGCCATTCAAAAGACGAAGCGGAATACAAGCGTTACTTTTCCAGTTTGAAAAACTCTGTCCTGACGGCGTTCTACACGCCTCAGGACATTGTATCAGTTCTTGCTTCCGAATTGGGCAACTACGGAATTGCCCCGTCCCGTTTCCTCGACCCGTCGAGCGGAACCGGAGTATTTGTCGATGCTTTCCAACAACATTCCGCACAACAGCAGCTATCTGAACAACAGCTATCTGAACAGCAGTCATCTGAACAGCAACCCTTCGAGCAGCAGTCATCCGAACAGCAGCCCTCTCGCACCGGATTATCCCCAACCGGATTATCCCGTCCCGAAATAGTCTGCTTTGAAAAAGACCTTCTGACCGGCAAAATTCTCTCTCACCTTCACCCCGAAGCTAAAGTAGAAATTACCGGTTTCGAGGATAGCGGGCTTCGTTACCTGAACCGTTTCGACATCACCGCTTCCAACATTCCCTTTGGCGATGTGGCGGTTTTCGACCCCTCATTCACCAAGAGCAAGAGCCTTGTCCGTCAGCACGCCGCCAAGAGCCTGCACAACTATTTCTTTCTGAAGGGACTGGACAACATTCGCGAAGGGGGCATATTAGCTTTTATCACCTCGCAGGGCGTACTGGACTCCCCGGCGAATGAAAACATCCGCTACCAGCTCATGCAACATTCCCATTTGGTGTCCGCCATCCGTCTGCCCAACAACCTCTTTACAGACGGTGCAGGCACCGAAGTTGGCAGTGACCTGATTATCCTTCAGAAGAAATCCGATAAGACAGAGCCGCTTACCGATGACGAACATGCGTTCATCGCCTCCAGCCCGCGACCGGAGGGGTTCAGCACGAATGACTACATCTTCCGGAATATCCCCATCATCCATACCAAAGCCAGTGTAGATACCGACCCCTACGGGCATCCCGCAATGGTTTACATCCACGAAGGTGGTTTGTCCGGTATCACTTCCCAGCTCCGGAGCTTGCTTCGCAATGACTTCTACCGTCGGTTGAACGTACCCCTCTATCAACAATTCCTCCAACATACCCAACCCACACAGCCAAGTGAAGCACCGGAACAAACCAAAGAAGTGGAACAAGCACCGGAGCAAGTTAAAGCACCGAAGCCTGCCCCAACCGAACCAAAGACCGTTTCACCCGAACCCAAAGCGACTTTGTTCAATTCTGGTACCGCTTCACCTGAATCGGCGGCGACTGCTGTATCAGCCTCTCCGGTAGTCGGCACACCCGAACCGAAAGAAGAAATCGAAATTTCCCTTTTTTCTCCCCCGGTATTGAGCCTGTACGACCTCTTTGAGTTCACAGCAGAAGAACGTACCCAGATAACCCTGAAACGTGGCAAACGCCGTTCCGCATCCTCCTCCCAAAAACAGCCAGTACAAGGCAACCTTTTCGGCGAACCGGCTACCGGTACAGCCCAACCCACCGTCAAGAAGCCCAAAGGAAAGCCTGTAGTGAAACCCACCGTTACCCCGGCAGCCTCCGGTGTCCCCAGCAGTGATAACAAAATCCCGTTTCGGACAGAAACCAAAATCGAAGACCGGGCAGCAACAGAAGCAGCAAGAATCGCCTCCGAAGAGGAACGCAAACAGCGGATGCAGCCCCGTCCATACCCCAACGAAATCCCGTCCCACTACAAAGACGGCTCATTGGTAGTTCTGGACAACGGTATCGGCTATATCCGCAACACCCAATTTGCCCCCATGTTCCACCCCCTCGAACTGCCCGACCGACAGTTCCGCAAACTCTCGCTCTATGTCGAAATCCGTGATACTTATCACGACCTCTACAACAGCGAAGCCACCGAACGCAAAGAAAACGCCGTCCGGCGCGACCGGCTCAACACGCTGTACGATGATTTCATCCGTCAGTTCGGCAACCTGAACAACCCGAAGAACATAGACCTGATCCGTATGGACAACGACAACCGGACAATCCTCTCACTGGAACGCTACAAAGACGGTCAGGCACTCAAAGCCGACATCTTCGACCATCCCGTAGCCTTCAACAAGAACGAGCTGACCCATGTCGATACCTCCGAAGAAGCCCTTGCCGCATCCCTCAACAAGTACGGCAATGTCAACCTCGAATACATGGCAAGGCTCACCGACAAGACCGAAGACGCCCTGCTCGATGACCTCAAAGGCCGTGTATTCTTCAATCCTCTCATCAAAGGTTACGAGATAGCCGACAAATTCATAGCCGGTAACGTCATTTCCAAAGCCGAAATGATAGAGGACTACATCGCGAACCACCCCGGCAACGACCGTGCCTCACAGTCGCTCGATGCCCTGCGTGCCGCCTTTCCCGTACCCATCCCATTTGAAGAACTCGACTTCAATTTCGGCGAACGCTGGATACCAATGGGCATCTACGAGAAATACGCCTCCCGTCTTTTCGATACCGACGTCAGGATCACCTACGCCGCCAGCCGCGACGAGTTCAGCGTCAACGCATCCGCCCGTGGCAACGTCCGCATCCGCGAACAATATTGCGTCAAGGCCGAGAGCCGCCGTTACGACGGACTTAACCTGATGAAGCATGCCATTCAGAACACCTCGCCCGACATCACCAAAAAAGTACAGGTAGGCGATGATGTAGTCAAAGTCCGCGACACCGAAGCCATCCAGCTTGCCAACAGCAAGATAGACGAAATCCGCAACGGCTTCAGCGATTGGCTGAAAGAACAGTCCCCGGAGTTCAAACAGCGGCTCACCGACATGTACAACCGCAAGTTCAACAACTCCGTTAAGCCTAAGTACGACGGCTCCATGCAGTCCTTTCCCGACCTTGACCTCAAAGCGTTGGGCATCCCCGACCTCTACGCCAGTCAGAAAGACGCCGTCTGGATGACCAAAATCAACGGCGGCGGTATCATCGACCACGAAGTCGGCGGCGGCAAAACCCTCATTATGTGTGCCGCCGCCTACGAGATGAAGCGTTTGGGATTGGCGAACAAACCGATGATTATCGGTCTGAAAGCCAATATCCACGAGATAGCCCAGACCTTCAAGACCGCCTATCCCAATGCCCGTGTTCTCTATCCCGGCAAAGAAGATTTCACCCCCGAAAACCGTGTCCGCATCATGCGTGAGATGCAAAACAACGATTGGGATACCATCATCCTCTCTCACGAGCAGTTCGGCATGATCCCCCAATCCCCGGAGATACAGAAACAAATCTTGCAGCAGGAACTGGATAGTGTGGAAGAGAACCTCGAAGTCCTCACCCAGCAGGGTGAAGACGTTTCCAATGGTATGCTCAAAGGCGTGGAAAAACGCAAGGCGAACCTCGAAGCCAAAATCAAGGCACTCACTTTCGACATCGAGAACCGCAAGGACGACGTCGTGGACTTCAAGCTCATGGGCATCGACCACCTGCTCGTGGACGAATCGCACAAATTTAAAAATTTGATGTTCACCACCCGCCACGACCGCGTAGCCGGTCTGGGCAACAGCGAAGGCAGCCAGCGTGCCCTGAACATGCTTTTCGCCCTCCGCACCATTCAAGAGCGTACCGGCAAGGATTTGGGAGCCACCTTCCTGTCCGGCACCACCATCTCCAACAGCCTGACCGAGTTATATCTGCTTTTTAAATACCTCCGTCCCAAGGAACTGGAACGTCAAGGCATCAACACCTTCGACGCATGGGCGGCGGTCTTTGCCAAAAAGTCCATCGACTACGAGTTCTCCGTCACCAACGAAATCATCCAGAAGGAGCGGTTCCGTTACTTCATCAAAGTCCCGGAACTTGCCGCCATGTACAACGAAATCACCGATTTTCGTACCGCCGAAGACATTGGTATCGACCGCCCCAAGAAAAACGAGATATTGCATAATATCCCGCCCACGCCCGACCAGCAGGACTTCATCCGGCGATTGGTAGCATTTGCCAAGTCCGGCAACGCCACCGTCCTCGGACGTCCCCCGTTAAGCCGCCGGGAAGAAAAAGCCAAGATGCTCATTGCCACTAACTATGCCCGCAAGATGTCCCTCGACATGCGCCTTATCGACGAGGACAAATACGACGACCACATAGATAACAAAGCCACCCATTGCGCCGCCCTGATAAACCAATACTATCAGAAATATAACGAGCACAAAGGCACCCAGTTCGTCTTTTCGGACTTGGGCACCTACAAACCCGGTCAGTGGAACACATACAGCGAAATCAAGCGCAAATTGGTGGACGACTACGGCATCCCGGCAGACCAGGTACGCTTCATTCAGGAAGCCAAGACCGAAAAGTCGCGCATGGCAATGATTAATGCCATGAAAGAAGGCAAAATCCGCGTCCTCTTCGGTTCCACCGACATGCTCGGCACCGGCGTAAAAGCCCAGCGCAAGTGCGTCGCCATCCACCAGCTCGACATTCCCTGGACGCCCAAAGATTTGGAGCAGCGCAACGGTCGTGGCGTAAGAAAAGGCAACGAGATAGCCAAACTCTTTGCCGACAACAAAGTCGATATTATCAACTACGCCGTCGAGAAATCCCTCGACAGCTACAAATTCAACCTGCTTCACAACAAGCAGTTGTTCATCACCCAGCTCAAAAAAGGCACGATGGGTGCCCGTACCATCGACGAGGGCAGCATGGACGAGCAGGGCGGCATGAACTTCTCCGAGTACGTCGCCATTCTCTCCGGCAACACCGACCTGCTCGACAAAGCCAAGTTGGAGAAGCAAATAGCCTCCCTCGAAAGCGAGCGCAAATCCTTCCACCGTGGCAAATCCTCCGCCGAAGCCAAACTGGAAAACATCATGCATACCGTCACCAAGAACGGCGACCTGATCGCCCGTATCACAACGGACTTGAACCATTTCCAGCAGCGCGTCCAGCGTGACAACCAAGGCACCCCCCTCAATCTTATCGAACTGGACGGTGTCAAAGGCAACGACCCCAAACTCATTGCCAAAAAGCTCGCCGAGATAGAGGACAAATCCCGTACCCACGGCACATCCCAGCCCATCGGCAAGCTCTACGGCTTCGACCTTTTAGTAAAGACCGAAGCCAGCATGAAAGACGGCTTCGACTTCATCGAAAACCGCTTTTTCGTCCGTGGCGAAGGCAATATCCTGTACAACTTCAACGGCGGCAGACTGGCAAAAGACCCCAACATTGCCGCCCAGATGTTCCTCCGCACCTTCGAAACCGTTCCCCCTCTTCTGGAGAAATACCAAAAAGAAGTGGAACAGATTTCCAAGGACATCCCCATCCTTCAGGAAGTAGTCAAAGAAACGTGGAAAAAAGAAGACCAGCTCCAACAGCTCAAATCCGACCTTGCCGCCCTCGACCGCAAAATCCAACTCTCCCTCAAACCCGTCAAACAGAACGAAGACAGCAACAGCAAGGACGAGAGCCAAACCAAGAACCAAGGTCACGGCATCACCCCGTCACCGGGAACACCTTCGGCAACGTCCCCTGCATCCGACGGCAAGCCCTACATCCACCAACCGCCCGACTTCCTTTCCGCCCCTCCGGAAAAGAAGCCCCCGCACCTGAACCAGCCCCCCGTCAGTTTCAGCATCAAAGATGCCATGAACTCGTTAGGCAGCAAACTCGTCATCGGTGGCATCCCCAAGCCCGGCAACAAGGACGACCCGGACACCGCCCACACTAACAAGCCCAAAGGCTTTAAACTTTAACTAAAAAAAGCCGCTACAACCTGTTAATAATAGCGTAGCGGCTTTACATCTTACTCCAAAATATATTTCCAATTTACTCTGTCTAATAAAAAATCTTCAACCCCTTTCTTATAAACATGTATTTTCCTTTTCTGGCTATGAAACCATGTTTTATCTTCGTATTCTTTATAAAGATTATAAATCTCATAATCAAAAGCTATTCCTTCGGGTGTTTTTTGAAATTCTTCATCTGTAAATGTAACATTTACAAGTTTGGATTTCCCCCAGCATGTAAAATTCGATAAAATAGAATTTATATGTGGGTCGGAGAATGAATATCCCATAGTAATTATAGCTCTACAATCATTGCAATCATTAGTAAATGCATTAAAACCTAAGTTAAAAGGGGTACTAAAGCCTCTTTGGGTTTTTGTATAACCTGTAATGATTGGAGAAAACAATAAAGGCTCATTTGGATTACCTCCATCAGGATTTAATGCTTTTATATATTTAGGAGCTTGGGGATTATAAATTACACTATATTTCATTTTAACAGGCTCAATCTCTGTGTCCAAAAATATAGAACCATGCAAATTAAAATGGCTTAAATGTACTTTTCTAAATCTTTGTAAATCATAAATAAATACTTTATTCCCATTTGCTTTGTCTTTTAAAGCTTCATATACTTTAAAATGTGGAGATAGAATTTGAGGAATTAAACGATCGTAGTTTGTAGTATATATTTTAATAGAATATCTTTTGTTCATTAGATAGCTTATGAATTCAATTAAACTTTTGTTTATTCTTTCATTCTTTTTGTCTAAAACATATTTATTATATTCTTTGATTTTATTTAAAACGAGATTTATAAAGTGTTGATAAATACTATGAATATAAATTCTTTGTTCATCTTCATTTTTATCTTTAAAAATTTCAGAAAAAGTTTCTTTCAAATCATAAATCACAGGGGTGAAAGATGTGTTTTTAACAGATTTACCTATGTTTGTAGAAGATATAATATAGTTCATCATAGATTCTATTGCAGCTATGAATGTTTCAAAATTAGCTTCTCCATAATCATAAAAACTATCTAATTTATTAAAGATAAATTCTCCAATAGTTTGCCCATTTATTGAAAAAGTATCATCTTTAATAAATGCTTCTTTAATACTTGATGAACTTAATTTTACCCATGGGAACACAAAGCCTGCTCCTAATAAAATGACTATCTGTTTGTTATTCCTATACTTCTTAGGCCTATGCTTATTATATAGTTTCATATTATTTTCTGATTATAATTTACATATAAAGTGTGAAATCTCTAATTATACTACATAACAATAATCCGTTTTACAAAATTTTCCATATTCGTTCATATTCTAATTTCCCCCAATAGTCTTCTTTTATATATGTTTTCATTTTGTTTCTCAATACTTCATCCTTTAAAAGTTCCTTTAATATATCATCTTCACAACGACACAACCATGTTGGTTTTATCATTTGTTTATTTTTAAAATGCAATGGATTTATCAAAAAATTAAAACATTCATTTACTGTACCAAATTGATCTAATATTGGATGTAATTCTTGCTGTTTAGTATCTTTTCTAATAAGAACTAATACAGCACAAACAGTTTCTTCTATTTGTTTGTATTTAGAAACATTGTTAAATGGTTCCTCAATTAGCATAGACAATGTTGCTACATCTAAAATCGGTATTCTGTAATTTGAATGTATAAGAGCTGCATAATACAGGGCATTTAGATTTTCTCTAAACCATAATATAGCTTCTTTCTTAAGATTTTCTGATAATGCCGGATACAATGACGCCAAATAGAAATAATCATCATTAATCTTAATATCATTTAATGATTTTATATTGTCTATAGTTACGTTTTGCGCATTTAGATAGCTACATAAAAGAAATGTAGCATTATTCGAATTATCATCATTATGAACACTCATAATGTTATTTATCAAAAATATAGCATCATTTATTTTGGGCTTATGTTTATATATCAAATTTGTTATATCTTTTCCAAATCTCATAAAATAAGTATTATCCCAAATGTGATTTATGATCGGATATAAATCAGAATAATTAATATTTTCACAATTTGATTTATTAATTATGCTGATAATATTTTGTATAATATTGCAAACAGAATCTCTATTAATAATTAAATAGTTCATACTATTATTATTATTGATACTCTCGTTTGCATTCCTTATAATTGAATTTATAAAAGAACAGCCATTTTCACTCAATATTATGTTTTCTATATTATAGCGTTTGTAAATTTTCAATAGATTTTCGTTTTGAATATGAAAAATAAGTATAAGTAGATGTTCTTTACTTAATTCGTCTATTTTGGTTTGGCCAAAGAACCTATCCCCATTTGATTTTGTCACATTACTGATAAGTATGCCTGCTGCTACATTATAATATATGTCTTTAGAATAATTATTATTGTCGCAAATAATAAAATTCTCATTACAAAAATCTAATTCCTGATATGATTTATGTTCCAAAAGAAATATTTTGCTATTTGAGGAAAAACCACCTTTTTCAGCAGAAACTCTTTGACCGGATAAATCTTCTTTTAAAATATCACTTTCAACTAAATTTATACTGTGAAAACGATACGAAAGCAAATCTTCAAGAACATGTTTAATCGATTTATCTATTGGAAGTTTTATTAAAACATCCTGCAAATCAATCCTCTCAATATCTTTTACAATTTTTTCATGATCAATATCACTTCTATTCATCAATTGAATTTTTATACCGTATCTTATTGCATGAATATTATGCATACAAATAAAGTACAAAATATATCTTTGTTTCTTCCAATTTTCATTGGCTAAATCTTTGTACATCAGATAAGCTTGATAATAATCACCTAATTTATATAGCAAATATGGCAATTCCAAATCTTCGATATTATATTTCTTTACTTGATGCCTTATTTTTTTTAAGTAATTGGATAAATTAATATAGTCGAGCTCATAAAAAAGTTCTATACCTGTTGTTGTAGGGAATAACTTTTTCAATTTTCTATAAAATGTTGTATTTACAATTTTAAGATTGTCTATTTTGAATATTCTATTTAAGTAAGCTTGCTTCCTTAAATAGAATATTTTACCATTATATTTATTGATGAATTCTTTTCTTCCTGTATATGTTTGTAATTTTTTTGTTAGATTCTTTATATATGGTGAGTGTATTTGTAGTCCACTTGAATGATAATTCCAAAAGGAAATTTCTTCTTCTGGAAAAATATACTTTAGTCCATTTCCTAAAACTTTAATTTCATCTTCATATGATTTAATACGTTTATATAAATAATCAATCAAATCGTTTTCTTGTCTATATTGTTTTATTAAAACCAATTGTTTATATAAAGCAATACCATATTGTGAAGTCAATCCTATATCATCTATATTAATTGATTGCATTTTTATTTTTTCATTTACAAATTCGGGAGTTAGTTCAACAATATTAATTCCTTTTTTTTCATAATAGTTTCTTTGTATTGAATCTATATCTTTATTAGTCAACAAGTAGATACGTTGCATATTTTCTTTTAGAATATTGCTTACGCTATTTAACAATATCTTAAGATTCATATCATTGAAAGAGAAACCAATAAATAAGATTAATTTTGATGCAAAAAGTGACTTTACAAAAGCATTGATTAATGGAAAGTTATTATTATAATTATAATAATCATTTTCCGTTAAAACAATATTCCCAACATTAAAATCTCCATGCATCTTAATAAGCATATTTTGATATTGAGTATATGGCAAATCTTCATCTTTCCTTATTATGTGATATTGCATAAACTTTTGTTCTATATTTTGCTCTATTAGATCATCATAATTAGTAGTTATTATGTGACAAGGAGCTAATTCTAATATAGCATCATGAATTGGATTAGGAGCAATTTTTCCATGCAATAACAACTCTTTTATTTTCTCGATATATTCTTTATAACCTCTTGAATCTTTATACAATTGTGCGATTTTCAAATCATCCGTTTCATTTTTCAAAGAATCTGGTAATTCTTTTTTAAGTCCTTGAATTAATTCACTCCACATAGGTACACCGGAATTCGCAGACACACCTGCACCCACAAACATAACGAGCTTACCCTGTTTACTTGCTTCTTGTATATGCAATATATTTGACAATTGTATATTTTCCATATGAAAATAAGATATTAATTATATGAATCTGTTTAACTCTTCTACCAACAAATAAACAGTAGTGGAAGACTCTTGTTGTGCCGGGTTATTCCCATCAAATTGTTTCATGATAGTTTTAGCATGATTAATAGCTTGTTCTTGTTTAGGGAATAAAGCATTAAACATTTTAAAGCTTACACCCGACTTCTTTGTATAAGCAAATCCGAGCAAAGTACTCAACATTTTTTCATATCTGGAACGATGCAAAGCCCCTTGATACAGATTAAAGTGAAGTAAGAACCAAAATTCAAAGGCCTGATTACTATAAGCCACCTCAAAACCATTTTGGCGTGCTAATAGTATAGCAGAGTTAAAGTCATTTTCTGGAAAATCATCTTTGTCAAAGACCACCCAATTCTGATTGTATGTCCTTCCTTTTTGCCTTTCCTGCTCTTTTATATTGATAGCTTTCTGTACTAATGCTAATGTTCCCATGCCTTGACCGATAGCTTTCACATTGGCAGAAGTCAAGCGGAAAGCATTAAAATAGTCCGGCTCAGTATTAACCCCTTCGCAAATAATCAGAAATGTTTGTTTCACTTCACGCACACCACTGATACGGGTTATTTTTCTTTCGATACGCGGATTTATATTTTTCCTTTTTGTAGCCGCCATAGTTTATTTTTCTTGCGTATTAAACAAACGGGTTAAATCTCCGACAATTGGAATAGCTCCGTACTTTCCGGATAAGTAATCTTTTTCAAACGAAGCATCATTACGAACTTTATACTCTGCTAATGAATAAAGTTCGGTTGCCCCATAACGGTCTTTTTGTGTGAACCAAATCTGATCCCGTCGGAATATATTAGCACTCAACAAATTAGTATCGTGAGTAGTGAAAATCAATTGAGCATTTTTCGGATTTGTTTCTTTTGAATTAAACAAGGCAATAATTCTACACGTAAGAAGTGGATGCATCTTAGAATCAAATTCATCTATAATCAGACGCTTTCCATTATCCAAAGCATCAATAATAGGATATGCTAAAGAAAAATACTTTATTGTACCTTCCGATTCATTTTTCCTGAATGGGAAAGTAACAGCTTTGACTTCATTACCTTCATCATCGTACTGCGTATGCGTACTGACAATAGTATTATCAATTTTTTCAATATTCTCAATACCTAAATCAGCATAGCGTGAAAACTCTACAATTCTCTGTTTCATTTTGATGTCATCCAGTTGGATAGTGGCGGTATTCCATATCTTCTCATCATTAGAACCAGAAATAATAGTGGTATCGTTCAACCATTTCATTATCTCCACTGCTGTCGGATCATTAAATTGTGCCGCAACAGAAAGCAATAATGCATTCGCTCTCACCATTCGTTTACCTGCAAGCTCTTTACCAACGACAAACTTGGTATGAATATCGAAGCTATCTTTTTCCCGGTAGAATAGTTCCACCTCCTTAGCCCTCTTTTTATTAGCTTTTTGATAGAGCCATTCCGAATGTACCAAAGAATTATCAGCTTCAAATCCATAACGATATTGATTATCTTCATCACAGAATATGGCTTCAAAATAACTTGGTTCACCCGCAGTAAGCGAGTTTAACCGGAAACTTTCTATATTAACACGTTCCCCTGCCTGAATATCTTTCGACGAATTTATCACATACCACTTAAAAAACTCAAAAGCCTTAATGAAATTGGATTTACCGGATGCATTGGCACCATAAACCACCGCACTCTTCATTAACGATAATCCGGCAGTCCCTACACTAAAGATTATATCTTCAGCCGGAACCTGTACTTCTTTCAAAGCCGATGCCGCTAATGACAATATAGATTGTTCTTTGAAAGATAGAAAATTTCCTATTGTAAATTGAATAACCATACTTTAATTGCTTTATTCGAGATTTTATCACAAATATAGCTTTTATTTTTCAAAAAAGGACACCTGTCAGATGAATTATATTATTTTATGCCTAACAACATGTATTCCTACTTTCATTTTCAAATTTTCGGCAGTATTTACCTGTTACTGCCAAAACTTTGAAAAAATATCCCATCCTATCATCACGACAGTACGGGATACACACACAACGTCAGGTTATCGGCTAAATCTGCTTAAATGGAAATTATAACAACCTAAATATCTTCTGTTACTTCGTTCTCATCATCGGACAACATACCATCCTCTGTACGTTCATCTTCCTTACATTCCTTCGTTTTGCCTTTCCCTACATTCTCTCCATCGAAATACCTCCGTATAAACTCGTGCAAGTCCTTCTCCCTATAATACGTCTTATGCAGGATCGTGTGATATTTCAGTCCATTATCCCTATACCGTTGCAACGTCCGTTTGCTGATGTTCAGCAACAGGCAAACGTCCTGGTTATCGTACAGCCGTTCCCCGTTCAGGTAATTTTGCGGCTTCTTGTTCTTCTTGTCCAGTGCGCCTACAACCCTTTCCACTTGTTCGAGCAACCGTTCCATATACGCCTCGAATGTTTCTTTATCCAATGGTATCATAAGCCCGCCTGTTTTAAGTTCCCGATGATATAATAACTCTGGTTCGACGGGTCTTTCCGTATGATTTCCTTTTCCCGCATGAACTTGATATAACTTTTCGCCGTGCGTTCCTTCACGTCCAGTATCGCTTGAATCTGTTCCGCTAAATCCACATAAGTAATAAAGTCCTGCCGTCCGAAAATATCCCGTGCCACCGCCACGAGTTCATCCTCTTTCCGCTTCTCCTTTTCCTCTTTCGGCTTTTCCCCCAGATACACGTGCATCCCGGCATCCTTATCCCATGCAAACTGCATGATAGGCACATCCAGCGGGCTACCGTCACGCACCTTCAGCGCCTTCACCACCGACACCGACGGATCAGTATCTTTCTCTATCGAGAGGATAGCCGCCGCCTTTCGTTGCAACTCACTACCCAGATGCCCGCGCAACTTCAGCCCCGAAGGAATAAAATGCAGGATAGTAACGATACAAGTATTATAAATCCCCGCCAGCCGGTAAAGTTCCTCCACCACGGCAATACTTTCCGTTTCATCATTCGCACCCTTTATCAAGTCCGCAATCCCGTCAATCACCACCATGTGAATCCCTCGGAACTGATAATGAAACTTATCCATGCTTTGGATAATCGCCTGCAAACGCTCTTTCCGGCTCATTCCCGTCAGGCAATACGCTTTCAGGTACTCCGGCATCGTTTCCCGTCCGCAACGCCTTAAAAGGTTTGTAATGTTCTTGTACGTCTGTACCTCCGACTGTTCCGTATCATAAAACAGAATCGCCTTCCGCTTGCTGTTTTCACAGACCGACACCCCCAACGTATCCATCACCTTATCCTTGTTCTTTTCGGATTGTCCGATGGCACCGGCTATCAATGCCGTCACATAATTACTTTTTCCGGTTCCCTCACCACCGGTAATACAGAGGATATTCCCTTGCGTGCCCAACGGCACATCATTCACCGACACAACCATTTGTGCCACGGGCGGCGGATTATTAAAATCCACCTCACAAGATTTCAGAGCAGACATAGTTTCGCTGTATATTGTATCCAGATAATCCAGAAATAGTTTAATCAAATCCTCCCGGCTATTTCCCAAACGGAAAAAGTCCGAAATATCCTTTTCCACCTTTGTTCCTGCCAGTGGCAGCAACAATCGTTTCACCCCGTAATTCTTCAACGCCAGTTCTTGTTTTGCCGAACTGTCCAGCCCCGCTTTATCCACATCATAGAGCAGGACAATATGTTTGAACCGGAAAGAGAGCCTATGAATAATTCCCACGGGAATAGTCACCGTTTCCGAATTAAAGCAGATAGCATGGAACCCATTAACCGTCAGGCTCATCACGTCCTTCTCTCCACCTGTAATAAAGAGCAAATCCCCCTTAGCAGGCAACTGTTCCAGCCCGAAACAGTAATTTTCCCCAAAATCCCCGGCATATAAAAAGCGCATCTCCGAGTACGGTCGGTACACCTTCACATACTGTTTCGCCGTATAACCGAACACCGGTTCTTTATCCGTCGCCGCAATGCAAAACGGTTTCCCATCGTTATTCTCGCTGCTGAACACCACCCGGAACAATTTCAGCACCTCTTGCGTGATACCACTTTCTCCCCAAAAGGCAAGTTCCGCAGCCGTAAAGCTCTTTTGCGCCAACGTATAAGGTCTTGCTTTCTTCCTTTTCGGTACATGTGTAACTTCCGCAATCACCGGAACAGATGTAGTAGAAGAAATTCTCATTTCGGACTTGTCAGATAAGCCCAAGTGCATATCCCGATCAATGATAGCCAGTATTTGCACAAAGTCTTTAGGTTCTTTACAATTCAGTCCGTTTAGCTTGCCGACCAACGCAAAACAGTCCCCCGAATAATCATCATTCCCAAAATCCTTCATTTTATACATTCCATTTCTCCGGTCAAAATACACATTACACGAAGCCTTGCTATCTTTGTACAACGGATTTAAGAAATTACGTCCGAGTTTAAAAGCGAAAGGGATATAATACTTAAAAACCGCCAATCCCTTATCCGTTAGCAGAAGAATATCCTCTTTATTCATTCTCGTTATCATTCAAGAAATAATTCCTCCGAAAATTCTCTCTATCCTGTGGTTTGCATTTGATGATGCGTTCATTCAGTCCCCGTTCTATTTCCGAAAGTTTATAAAGACACCGCCCTCTCAGCATAGAGTAACTTATCAGGTTTTCGTTTCTCAATCGTTGTAATGTGCGTGTACTTATATTCAGGGCATCCGCTACCTGATTACTATCCAGCCACACCTCATTTTCCTCTTTGGGCATAACCTGTGCCTTTGCCACGAAGTCGGCAATTCGTTGAATTTTCCCGACAAGGTCTTTATACACCTTGCTATCCATTGTTATTACTTCCATATTACAGTTATCATTTTAATTTGCTGCAAAGTTCATCCAATAGTGCCGGAGCATTTGCCAACTTGTTACCAACTTGGCATAACTTTTTTTCAATATCTGAATATGTAGCATAGCGGGAGGGAGGTACAGTACAAGTCTGGTGCAAGCCTATACTTATATATATAGGCTCGCACCTTGCACCGGAAAAATATTTTTATCTATTTAATACTCAAATAGTTTGGTAGATTAAAAGGAAAGTTGTAGTTTTGAACCCGGAAAGTTAAGCAGACACAACGGTGTCATAAGCAGACAAATCAACATTTTGGAAATCGTTACTAAATCGTTACGGTACGATTTTAGTAGTTTAGAAAGCATTTGTGTTTCAAACACATACAGCCATAAAGTGAAAATCCCAGGCGGATCACTGAAAGACAAGTCAAAACAAGACTTTAAGAAGACAACTCCTACAATATCAAGGTATTGCAGGAGTTTTTTCTTTGTATATGTCCGTGACCAAAGACACCAAAAGGTCACGAAAAGACACACTTCTATGACCAATTCGTGACCAATACATTTTTTAGAAAAGCAGGTCACGTAATGTCTGAAATTGGCTAAGTGTTGTCCCAATTTGTCAAGTCTGCAAATATCTCATTTTTAATCAATAAAAGTAATTTTGTAACTAAAAAAGTGAGATTATGAGAAGTACTTTTAAGCTCTTATTTTTCGTAAAACGAAATGCAGTAAAGAAAAATGGTAATGCACCAATCATTGCAAGAATCACCATCGACCAAATCGTGGCACAGTTCAACACTCAAATGGAAATAAACCCGGTGAATTGGAGTGTGAGCGCAGGAAAAGCAACCGGCAGAAGTGCCAAGCTATGAGTATCAATTCCATGTTAGACAGCATCCGCAGCACTGTACACCAACATTATCATGCTTTATTGGAACAAGACGGTTATGTGACCTCTGAACGGGTTAAGAACGCCTTTTTAGGTAAGATTGAACGAGGTAAAACCCTAATTGAGTTCTTCGAGATGCACAACGAGCAATATTTGCAAAAGGTAAAGATGAATACAGTAGATAAGACTTATTCACGTTACGAACTGACAAAGAAACGCCTTATCGAGTTTATGAAATTAAAGTATTCGGTTTCAGATATGCTTATCAAGCAAATTAACGTCGTGTTCATTGATAATTTCCTGTTGTATATCAAAAATCACTATGGATGCACCCACAATACAGCGATGAAGTTTATACAACGCTTTAGAACCGTTATGAACTTCGCTAAGAATACAGGATTAGTAACTGCCGACCCTTTCGGGAATTATCGGGTAAAATTCGAGCAAACGGATAGGGATTATCTAACAATGGAAGAAATAACCGCCATCTACAACAAGAAGTTTACTTCTAAAAGGCTGGAACAGGTACGGGATTTATTCATATTCAGTTGTTATACAGAGCTTTCATACATTGATGTATGCGAGCTTACCAAAGAAAACATCCGTACTTCATTTGATGGCAATTTATGGATAATGACGAAACGCCACAAAACAAATGTCGCATCCAACATTCGATTACTTGAAATTCCAAAAGCCATTCTTGAAAAATACAAAGACGAGTTACCCAACGGAATGATTTTACCAATTATAAGCAATCAGAAAATTAATGATTACTTAAAAGAGATTGCAACCATTTGCAACATAAATAAGAACCTGACATTTCACGTGGCAAGACATTCGTGTGCAACTTCGGTGCTTATCGCTAATGGTGTACCTATCGAAACAGTATCTAAGATTTTAGGGCATACCAACATTAGAACTACTCAAATCTATGCGAGGATCACCGATGTAAAAGTTAGCAAGGATTTGGAAATGCTTGCTAACATATTGAATAAGAAATCGCAGTAGAAAATATATTCTTTTGAGTTATATTTCTATTTTTGCACTATTTAGAACCTCAATATTACAATATGGAAGAAAACTTAAAAGAATTACAAAACTGCAAAGACCTATTTTTACAAGCAACCTTGCAAATATTAAAGACTGGTAATGGTTTATATACACTTGATTTAATGGCGAGTGCTATTGCAAATAGAGCAATAGCACTTAACCAAGGTTTTACAATTTTAGTCCAAGAAAACAACTATCTCTGCGCTTTACCACTTATACGTATGCAATTAGACAATTGTCTTCGATTCTACGCTACAGTCTTGTGAAAGATTATAATGACTTTTACTTATATTATGGCTCTGGAAAACCAATTTGTAATTATATCGACAGCGATGGGAATAAATTAACAGATGGATATTTAGTTCGGTGTTTAGAAAAGAAGTTCAGTGGGGTTCAAAAACTATATAAGGAAACCTCTGCGTACATACATTTATCAGAACAACATTTATATGCAATAGCAAAAGTGAATAAGCAAGACACTAAATCTCGAAAGGTTAATATATCAGTAGGTAACTATGATATTTTCACCGAAACTCAAAAAAGAACATTTATTCAATCTATGATTAGCGTAAATCATTTAGTGCTTAAATGTTTAATGTCTTGGTGTAATGAAAAAGAATATCTTAAAACAATAAATCATGGATGATAAAGAATTGAAAAAATACATTAACGATCCAATGTGGCAAATAAAGTCTAAAATAGTAATACAACAACAGCAATTTGAAATGTGGTTGAAAAAGTTGTTTTATCTAAATGATGCATTACATAAAGAGTATGATTTGTTTTATCAAGAATTATTTATTGTTATTCTATTTCAAACAATAACAGAAGGATATTCTTATTTAGTTAACAATTTAAACACTATCTCGAAAACTAAAAATAAATATTGGATTGATTGGCATAAAAGGCTAATAGCAAGTATAGGCGAGATTAAATCTAAATTTTCCAGTAATGAATTTGCTTACTTGGAATATTGCAGGCATAACGCTTGTCACATATTTCAAAATGGCTACGAAATCATTCAGGACAATGGAACTATAAAAAAAGAAAGAAGAATTACTGATAAATCAGGCTCTAAATATTCAAAAGATCTGCAAGAATTAGAACTAGATTTTTTCAAAGTATTGGATAAATACTCTAATGATAAAGGGTATGATGACCACTTTAGAAGTCTTTTGTATCCAATAATTAATCAACTGTATTCAGACTTACAAAAAATACATAATGATGAATTAAATGAAATAAGAAAGAACGGCAGAAATTGACAGCGATTTTAGCATATTACTACCACTCAATAATGTTATCATTAGATAACAGCAAGGTGTGTCCAGAGCTGCTGAGAATTATCTCAGCAGCTCTAAACTCTTTTAGAAAGCTACTCCGAAGTCGTGTTTCCAATGAAAGAAAATTACTCAATTAAATGTATTTTTCGCTCGTCGGGACGGGTGGTCCTGCCCCTTGCCGCTGGGCGTTCCCCGAACGATGAGTTTTTTAGTGAAGTATTGAAATATTATTTTATTTCAATATTGAGAGCTTGATTTCTTGACAACTTGTTTTCTTGATGTCAAGATTGCAAGATTTCGAGATTGCATAGAAGGAAGATTGTAAGACTGGCAGAATGATTGGCAGATAACATTATATCTTTCACATATAGGCAAAAAAAATATTTTCTCTTTTCAAAAGCCCATGTAGTTTATGAGGGACTTGCGAAAAAAGAAAATAATTTAGTCGAACCTTACGGGGAGGTTAATTGTCGTTTTCGTCCATTTTCCGAAGGAGTTTTTCTATTAAGCTATTAAGGAAGGCTGTTCTATCCCTTTTGCGCTCCCTGATGGTGAGATAAGTACGGTAGTAATCACCTAAGTCTATTTTGAATGATGCTTCTATGTAGGTCATTATTTCTTTTATATCGGCGTTCCCGTTATTTAGAACTCCGGCTGCATATATCGCATATCCCAACTCAATAGCAGCAGTCTTTGTACCCGTCCACCGGAAAGGATTGTCGGGAAGTGAAACCCTGCTGGTTTCTATTACTTCTTGTCTTTCAACCCCTTGCAATCGCTGTTGAAGATAAATTTCCAACATATCATAAGCCAACATTTTAGCTACCTTGTGGTCGCAACAAGTTGAAAATAAAGGGTCTTTATCAAACATACCACAGTTGTGGCACAATTTGTAGTTTTCATGTCCTCTAAGGAAATAATATCTATCTAAATGTGTCGATTTAGAACGATAATATTGGTAGAAGTCAAGGTTAGCGTTACAAAATTCTGTTATTGCTGTTTGTTTTTTCTTATAATGCTCTTTGAGAACTTCTTTACTGCCATTCGGCTTTCTCAGTTCAAGCAGGTATATGTCACTAAAATATATCAGTTTACTTAGAATGGATGGCTTAATATCTTTAAAAAACGATATTTCATCGTTAGCATCTTGAAAAGTGTATTGATGTGTAAATTCTCTCAATTCTTCGAATAAAGGTCTGATAAAATTAATCATAGAAAGTGCCTTATCAGAAGATATATCGCTATCGAAAGAAAATATTTCAATTTCTATGTTTATTTTGGATAAAAGGTCTTTTATGAATATGTTATTGTAGATGTTTTCCATTTACTTCTTAATATTAAATAGTTTACTAAAAATATCGAATAAACAAAAGGTTTCTTTTATATGATAGTTTAAATCTACAATATCATAAATCGAGGGTGTCCAAAAATATTTGACACCCTCGATTTATTCTTATCTTTACTGGATATTAAAAGCAATTATCCAATTAGCAAAAGGATGTTTTGAATTTTTATATCTGCTTTTTTATACCCTCTTTATTTCGCATATCCGACAGGATGATTTAGTAATAAATGTTGGGACTTTTTTAGTTTTAATATTTTTTCCAATGCATTTTTATCCATTGTCATCCGTGGTACTGTAACTAAGCCAGCCGAGGAACAGAATAGTGAAATATTTTGAGAAATAATCCCAGTATCACAAGCTCCTACAATTAGCAACTGTTCAGGATTTCCGCTATTGAAGCGGGACAAGTCAGCAACCAGTATCAGACATACAGGGGCTTCTGTTACAAAATCCTGTTGTCCGGCTACGGCAGAACGATAATCACCTTTAGCAACAGGTTGTAACTGATGTGCTTTAGCATCGTACAAATAACACCCATCTTTCATACATACATATATGTCAACTTCCTGTACGTTATTTGCCGATGGTGCGGTACGTTTGCCTTCTGACGGACGGTTTATTCCGTTGGCTGCCCAAAGCAGGTCGGATAAATCCTGATGCGTCAGTTGTTTATTGGCAAATGCTCGTTCCGAATGTCTTTTATCCAATGCCTGCATCAATGTAACATTTCTGCTTTTATCCGGCTTATTCAAATTTATAACTTTCAATTCTTGAGCCTGTAATCCCATTATAATGCCCAATAATAAAACTGATAAAATTACTTTTTTCATATCTGCTCCTGTTATTTACTCAAATGAAGTCTGATTACATTTTCAATGATGGGTTCATAATTCATTTTATCAAACTTGACGAATAAATCATCTTTTGAGCCAATAACACCACCGTCACCAATAACCATTGGAGTGACATTGAAATAAATATCTGTTACCAAATCCTTGTCAAGGAAAGCATTGTAAGTCTGTACTCCGCCACCAACGACTATTTCTTCCATTCCTTTTCCTCTCAGGTATTCTACCGCTTCTTCAGGAGTATGAACGGTTTTGTGACCGCTTCGGGCTTCGTGATTGTTGGATAGCACGACGATTTCTTTTCCTGCAAGGGCATCTTGCAACGCATCGATAAACATGGTATAAGTAGAATACCCAAAAACAATGTTGCCGGACTCAATGGCTTTCTGTACAAGAAATCCCATGACTTCCGGTGCTATCTGATGATTGGGATTGTTTGCCAGCAATACTTTTCCATTTGCTGACACTGACGCAATTAATGTTACTTTCATACGATTGTTTTTTTATTGTTAATATTAGAAACATCCTTTCAATATCGAATGAATGTTTTGATTTGATGCAAAAGTAGTGTATCTTTGCTTACTAAAGTATATCAATATACTTATGTATAGTAATATACAAGAGTATAGTTATGGACTATTTAAATAAACTGGTTATATGGAAGACTTTAATGGATGCCCTTATTCAAATGTTGTTGCTCTAAATGATACGCTGACCATTTTATCCGGTAAATGGAAGCTTAATATTATCCGGGCTTTGCTTTTTAGAAAGTATAGGTTTAATGAACTTCAAAAGAAAATACCTCATATTACTCCCCGTATGCTGTCAAAGGAATTAAAAGAACTCGAATTGAACGGGGTTGTAAAGAGAGCTGTTTATAATACAGTGCCAGTGACGGTAGAATATGAATTGACATCTTCCGGGTTTCGGTTGAAAGAATTAATTGCAGCAATGATTCAATGGGGTGTTGCTCATCGGGAATATGTGAAGAGTGTCAATATCAATGATTGATACGTTACATAAGTTAATTATCCTTAGGTAACTTGGTGTAAGGTGCAAACCTATATATAGATATAGTTTGCACCTTACACCAAAGCCTAAAGATTGTAAATCAAATATTTGCATAGTTCAAAAAGAAGCCGTATTTTTGAACCCAAGATATAAGCAGACAGACACAGGACAAAAGCGGACAGTTTTTAAAGACTAAAACGTGACAAGTACAGAGCTTATAATTCCGAAGATATTGATTTTTAGGAGAATATACCGCAAGGTTCACGAACCAGGCGGATCACATAAGAACAAAGCCAAACGGCGACAAAAAAGAGACAAGTCCTACAATATCAACGTATTGTAGGACTTTTTTTATTGTTTCAGTCTTGCCTGAAAGACAAAAAAGGGGCACGAAAAGACACGGTTGAGTATCCAAATCGTACCCCCTTCCCCAAAAAACGATTAGGGGGTACGATTGTCGGAAATCACTATCCATGCAGAAGGTTTCAATCTCTGTATTGATTTTAGATATTATCATCTGAAACCTGTTTTACTGTGATTTTTTTATTAATGGTGTTTAAATTCAGTTGTTTACTCGAATACCTTTCTTTCATTTAAGAATAGCAAAGCAATACAAAAGTCATTCTGTAAAAGTAATTCAAAGTCCAAAACAGATACAGACACGATTTTTGTATATTTGCAGGATACAGATAACACCTGACAAGTATGAAAAAAGAAATCCTATATCAAGAAATAGCGAGAACTATTGCCTGTCAAATTAAGAAAGGCGTGTGGAAAGCTGGTGAGAAACTACCTTCTTTACGCACTATTAGCAATGAAAATGGTGTAAGTCTTAATACTGCAATTCAGGCATATTATGAATTGGAAAAAGACGGATTTATAATATCACGCCCAAAATCAGGGTATATTGTCAATTACAAACCCATACGCCTATCTGTTCCAGCGACAACACAACCGTCTGTAAAGCCTGAGAGCAAAGAGGTGATAGATTTGATTGCTGACGTATACAGCTCGTTAGAAATAGGAGATAAATCGATCACTCGATTTTCATTAGGAATGCCCGAAGATATTTTATTACCAATTGCAAAACTTAATAAAGAACTTATAAGAGCTATGCAGACACTTCCGGGTAATGGAACCCGGTATGATGAAACACAGGGAAATATGCGATTACGTAAATCTATAGCTCGTTTTACGTATAGTTGGAAGGGAAACTTGACAGAAGATGATATAGTGACAACTGCTGGAGTTACTAATGCGGTTGCTTTAGCTTTATCTGTAATTACTAAGGTAGGAGATACTATTGCGGTTGAAAGTCCGGTCTATTTTGGAATGTTACAATTAGCCAATAGTATGGGGTTGCGTATATTGGAATTACCTACCAATCCAGTAACAGGGATTGATCCAGATGCGCTGAAAAAAGTTTTACCACAAATTAAAGCTTGCCTGCTTATAAGCAACTTTAATAACCCATTGGGAAGTTGTATGCCTGATGAACATAAAAGGGTAGTTGTTGATATGCTGGCCGGATATGATATACCTTTGATCGAGGATGATTTATATGGTGATTTATTTTTTGGAAATTCACGTCCTAAGCCCTGCAAGGCTTTTGACAAGAAGGGGCTTGTTTTATGGTGTGGTGCGGTATCTAAAACATTAGCGCCGGGGTATCGGGTAGGATGGATTGCTCCCGGCAAATTTAAACATGCTATTATTCGCCAAAAGAATATTCACCTTATTTCTACGCCTGCGCTTAATCAAGAAGCGGTTGCCAATTTCATGGAGAATGACAGATACGAAAACCATTTACGTAAACTGCGACAAGAATTATACGCAAACAGTATTCATTTTGCCCATTCCATCATGGATTACTTCCCCGAGAATACAAAAATTGTTACTCCACAGGGAGGATTTATGCTTTGGATGGAATTAGACAAACAGATTGATACGACAGAACTTTATTATCGGGCTATGCAGCGAAAAATAAGCATAGCCCCCGGACGTATGTTTACATTACAAGAGCAATATACCAATTGTATGCGTTTAAGCTATGGACAACGATGGACTCCACTTCTTGAAGAACGTTTAAAACAATTGGGGGATATAATTAAAAATCACTTTAACTGATGTATGTATTCCTTTAGTACTTCCCCTATTACTTGAAGTCCTTTCATGATTCTATCTTCTGGCATATTAGAGTAATTTATTCTAAATGTATTTTCTTTGTGCTCAACAGGATAAAATGAACCGCCGGGTACAAAGGCTATTTTCTGTTCAATGCATTTTTGCAGGATGTCATGCGCTGAAATATTTTCGGGTAATTCTATCCAAGTAAATAACCCGCCTTGAGGATGAGTATATTTTATGTCATTAGGAAAATAGCGTTCAATACATTCTAAAGCTATATCTCTGCGTTTTCTGTAGACTTCTACTATTTTGCTAATATGCTCATCAATATCATATCGTTTTAGATATTCGGCAATAGTCATTTGAGCTATTGTGTTACACTGCAAATCAGTGCCCTGCTTAACTAACACATACTTGCGGATAATATCTTTATCACCTGCAATCCACCCAATCCGAAAGCCCGGACAAAAGATTTTAGAAAAACTACCAGTACATAAGATATTACCTACCTTATCAAAAGACTTTATAGAGGGTAAAGACTCTCCTTCAAACCTTAATTCTCCATAAGGGTTATCTTCAATAACAGGAATATCATATAAAGCAGATAGTTCAGCCAGTTTTTTTCGTCTTTCCAAACTCCATGTTTTTCCAGTGGGATTTTGAAAGGTTGGTATTACATATATTAGTTTTATATTTTGAGTATTATTCAGTACCTCTTCCAAAGTAGCCATATCCATGCCTTCTTCATCTGTTGGAATTTCAATGAAGCTACTCCCATATGATTTGAATGCGCTAATTGCTGCTAAATAGGTGGGGCTTTCACACAATACGATATCACCATCGTCCAGAAATACTTTTCCGGATAAATCTAATCCTTGTTGTGAACCGTGAGTTATAAGAATATTATCCTTATCAAACGATGTCCCTAAGCGTTCATTCATTCGTTTGGCAATCCATTCACGTAAAGGATAATACCCTTCAGTAGTCGTATATTGAAGAGCTTTTGCTCCTGCTTCTTGCAAAACGACCTGATTCATTTTGTTAATTTCATCTATGGGGAATAGCTCAGGGGCAGGTAGTCCACCAGCAAATGAAATAACATCTTCCCGTTCTGTAACTTTGAGTATTTCTCTTATTTCCGAAGCCTTTATATAAGACATTCTCTTGGCAAATTTCAACTTCATAATCATTAAATATATTTGAAAACTAAAATAATGCAAAGTAAAGCATAATAGATAAATGAGAACAGATACAATTTGCACAATATCAGCGGGTACAGATTTTCGGAACCAAGTATTATCCCGATTGTATCGCCTACCGAAAGAATTAAACGGACAGTTATCAATAGAAAGACAGGACTGATACTTGCGTCGACAGTTATTCTAGCCGAACCTCAATTAACCAAGCGTGAGAAAGAAATACTAATATTAATTCGGCAAGGTTTTCTGAGCAAAGAGATCGCTTATAAGCTAAATCTTAGTATTTATACGGTAAATAATCACCGAAAGAATATATTGGCAAAGCTAAATGTAGATAATGCGATCGAAGCTATCAATAAGGCGGAAAATTTCGGTATTCTCTATTGATTACGATATCCAATCCAAACCACTAGCTAATATTGATATGATTGCGGTTATATTTCATCCTCTGGGGCTGAATCCATTTGTGCGATGCGCTATGAGTGAATTATACAATCATTTTTCTGCGGAAAAAGTAGTGCGGGTATCGTATGTAAAGAATACCCGCACTTTCTATTTATTTTGAAAAACGTAATTTTATAGTTCAAGATTCACTTCATTCATATTGATTTCAAGAGAGCGCCGCTATACCTGTTCCTATCAAGTTTGCGTTATTCATATTGTTGATATGGATTTCTATATCCGCTAATGCGGATTCATTAAGGAGTTCTTGTAATTTCTCCAGAACAAGAATGTTATAGTTTTTATCTTTTCTATTCTCGCTCCAAAATAGACTGCCTTCGGCTACTAGACAGATTTTTTGTATATCTTTATTATATGATCTCAGTAACTGAATAAGGCCCAGTAGCGATGCGGCGACTAATTGTGCTGATCTGTTGTAGATCCAATGAGCTACATCTACATATACGTCCTTGTGAATATCCGGATAGTTCATGATAGCGGTCAATTTTTGGGCATCGAATTTATTCTCAAACTCATCCAAAGGGAAAGTTGCTTTCAATATATCGCCTAGATACATACCCGAAACCGCTTTCTCAAACCGCTGTTTTCCAAGGCTGCCTGAAATGGCGTCAACCGTATCATCGACTGTCGTGAGGAATGGAGGATGGAAGTTACCCGACTCTAGGTTGACAGGGACTAAGCCTTGTATATTATAGCTCGGATCTAATTTCTTTATTTTATCCGCCGGAATGAAAGTGGCCATGTTGGTGCCTGTTCCTACGATCAGACCGATATAGGCGTCATAGCTATTGTCGGTTAGGCCGGCAAACAAGCTGGCGATAGTATCGTTTAATACTTTAATACCTGTAAATTTGATTTTACAATGTTCGTTTAGGTAGTCGAGAAGTGGTTTGCCTACTAATTGCCCTACCATTTCTTTAATGTCGACTCCTTTTGTCCAACGTAACAATTTGGCGTCTCCACTGAGTACGGATTCTGCTGGATAAGAAAAACAATAGCCGATTGGCATTTCCTCATCCCGTTTTATCCCGACAATCATATCGGCTAATTCTTTAAATAGCTCCTCACGAGTATATCCCGGTGATTTCATGATCGACATGTCTTTTTTCCACCCATTGTTGGGATGGATGGTTGGTGATCCTTGTCCAAGATCGACGGTCGCTACTCTATAGTTGGTTCCTCCTAAATCGAGAACCAATGCTTTTCCATTAATATCAGAGGTTTTGGGAGAGATAAAAGTCGGTATGCATTGTATCTCCGCATTTTCATGTTTTAATCCCTCTTCAACCTTTTCCCGAAATGAACTGGCTATCTCTTTGAGTTGGTCATTTTCTAACCAGAAAATATTTTTCTCCATAAGATTGATTTTTTGATTTTGAAATATCCTTGTTAGTGAATAACAATTTAGAAAGGGATTTGACTATCCTTATTGGTTGATTAAGTTAAGGGGATAAATTTCGGATACTGTAAAATTTGTTGTGTTAAATTTAAATTTTGTATAAACAAAAGGGTGACGATGTCTGTTTAAAACACCAAACAGATGATTTTATTTATTAATCTAAATTAAGATATATGATACCGAAAGTGGAGATAGAAGCAGGCAAGGCGGATTTAATCCGTGAGATTTTAGGCGTTAATGATTTGCAGGACATTAACTTACTTGATGAGTACCGTGATATATTTATAAAATCACAAAAGTCTGCGTATGAGAATGAATCTGTTAATGATATTAATTGCACGGATTGAATTTTGCGAGAAGAATGTCTTATATACAGGGCATAGGATGAGAATATATTATTCAATATTCTGTTTACTTGTATATTACAGTTTTTTATATTTCTTTCTTAGGAAACTACAGTTTCCCGCTAGAATAGAAACTGCAGTTTCTTCTAGGGGAAACCGGAGTGTCTTTTAGGCTCGGTTTGTGTAAACGATAAGGAAAATCTACTACTTATCATTTACGGTCTTCCCATATTCCTCATCACTTACCGGCTCAAGCCAAGTGTTTTTATTGGTTTGGGGATTACATTCTACGGCGATATGCGAAAACCAACTGTCCGGTGAGGCGCCGTGCCAATGCTCTATGTTTGGTGCGATTTCGACAACATCCCCGGGTAGTAAACGACGGGCGCTTTTACCTCGTTCTTGATAATAACCCACACCACCTACGGCGATGAGTATTTGTCCTCCTGTATGCGTGTGCCAGTTGTTTCGGCAGTTAGGTTCAAACGTTACGTTAAACATTGGTACGTTTAAATCCTTATTGCTTGTTAATGGCGCTAGCCAAGACTTCCCCGAGAAATATTGTTCAAACCCGGTGTTTTCATTTCCTGTAGGGAATTCACTAATTTTTGGAATTTCAGTTTTCATTTCTTGTGCGTTTATATTGCCAATAGAGATTAATGTGATCAACATGGCAATGGTTATTTTCTTTATATTCATATTTGTTTTCTTGATTTTATCCATATCACAAAATTATTTAAGATATTCCATTACTTTTGTATACCAATTACTGATAAGTGTAACAGAATTACTGATTTTACAATCTATAGAATCTTGAAGTTGATGGCTTTTAAACAAATATAGGGGAAATCTCAAATTGGCGAGATTGGACAATTGTCAGTCTGTTGGGATTATGTATTTTTGTCATCATAAGAATCTATAGGATGAAGCCTGATACGGAAAACATATATCAACGGAAAATCAATCAAGTAATTGATTATATCAATGCGAATTTGCATCTCCCTTTACGACTGGATATAATAGCCGGGCAAGTAAACGTGTCCGAGCGGCAGCTACTACGTATTATGAAAGGAGCCTTGAATGAGTCATTATATGCTTATGTGGCGAGGCAACGTGTAGAGCGAGCGGTTCTATATATGCATACGGAAGATATGAGTCTGGCAGATCTAGCGAGTCGGGTAGGCTATGATAACCCCCAATCTTTCTCGAAAGCGTTCAAGAAACAATTCAGCGTATCTCCGAAAGCTTATATGGATAAGTTGCGAGCACGTCTGAGAGAAGAGACCGAGAAGTGGAGTAATCCACACGATCTTGAAGTTGAGGTTTGTGAGGTAGATGATTTAGATTTGGTTTATATCCGGATTTTTGGAAAATATGGTGAGGCCGAACCCTATGAGGAGGCATGGAATCTGTTGATCGGATTCTTAAAAGAGAATCAAGCGTTATCAGAGGACACCCGCTTTATTGGTCTAAGTTTTGATGACCCGAACGTCACTCATCCGGACCAATGTCGTTTTTATGCTTGCGCTTCGGTCGGGAAGGAGATTATTCCATCAGGGATGTTCGGTACGATTCGTTTGCAGAAAGGAAAATATGCGGTTTATACCTTAAAAGGTAGTTATGCGGGATTACAAGAACTATATAATACTATAAATATAGATTTCAATTATACCAAACGGCATGGAATGGCGTTTGAGGAATATGTGAGTTATTCGGAAGAGGATGACGATACGCAAGTGACAAAGATTTATATACCAATAAAATAAATTAGTATGGAAACAAAATTTTGCCAAAGCTGCGGTATGCCGCTGCAAAAGAATGAGGAGTTAGGAACGAACCATGACGGAAGCAAGAATGAGGAATATTGTTGCTATTGTTATAAGGACGGGGCCTTCACGATGGACTGTACGATGGATCAGATGATCGATCATTGTGCCCAGTTTGTCGATGAGTTCAATAAAGATGCGGACTTTCATTATACGAAAGAGGAGGCCGTAGCGAATATGAAATTATTTTTCCCGACATTGAAGCGCTGGGCGGTACAATAAGCCTCTATAAAAAGCGTCTATCTGCGCTTCGGCTTGCTGGATTAGTTTCACTGGAATGCGGGGCTTCTTCTCGAAAAAGTCCATTTCTATTTGAATGGTGTTTTTTTTAATGGAGCGGCTCCAATTACCTATTATCTTTCCGTTATACAAGATAACCGGGTAGAAGGTGCCGAATCGGTTGAACGCTTTTGGATGATGTTCTAGCGGCAATACGTCCGTGCGGTTTTTGTAACTGATCAAGTATTCATCGAAGGCGGGGAGGAGACGCAGTACAGGTTCGCTCTCATTTTTTCCTTTCCATGATTGGTGGATGAAATATTCACGGGAATCGAACGTCTCGGTCATTAACTCCGCCTTGATCAGATTGATAGCGAGCCTACACTCGGTAGCGGTTAGCCCGGACCACCAAACAAAATCCTGTAACTGGGCAGGGGAGTGGCTTTGAAAATATCTGGATGCCAATCTCGCCAGAGCCTCTTCCCTGCAAAGTTCACGAGTAGGAGGGACACGTTCGTCCAATAAGGCGTAAGTCGTTTTCTTTCCTTTATCGATCCCGCTACAGACGATGCCTTCCACCTCACCCCATGTAAGGAAAAGGTTTACGTGATCTATGGTGGGCAAAATCCCGGATTTTTGCAATTCCGCCGTTACTTCTTGTTTGGTCAGGCTTTTGTATCCTTCCAGTATCTTTCCGATCTGATCTAGGCATCTTGTGAACAGCGTTTTTTCTATCTTCCCGAAATGTCCCTTGGCGTACGACATAACGGCAGCCTTGATACGCTCGGAAGATAGCATAAGCATCCAACGGATATCCTCGGCGGCCACGAAATGCCAAGTAGGACGCATCACATGGGTACGTAGAATATCACCTTTGTACAAAGCCTCATTTACCTTTTCAAGGGAAGAGGATCTCAAGCGAATACCGATCGCCCATTTGGCCATCTCATACTCCTGCGCCTGGATAGCGCCCATCCAAGAGACCAACTCTTTCGGGGACTCGAATCGGGGTTGTTCCAATTGTTGGCTAGCTACTCGTATATGTGTTATCATAATATATGAATATAAACGCAAATGTACGAAATAAAGCGTTAAACATCCCATAATCTTGAAGATATACTCATTCTTTTTGTACCTTCACGCTAGAAACAATTAGTGAAATTTATGACGATAGCGTATTTAAATGTGGCTACGGACCGGCAACACTTGGATATTCAAAGGGAAGAGATCTCTTCTTTTGCCGCGGCCAAAGATATCCATGTGGATAAATGGGTCATGGAAGTATCCGGAGAGAAAGCGAAACAGCCGGGACCAAAGTTAAAACTTGTTCTCGAACGCTTGAAGAAAGGGGATGCCTTGATCGTATCGGATATTACCCGTTTGTGTCTTACCTTATATGAGTTGATGGGGATACTTACCGTTTGCATGGAGAAGGACGTGACGGTCTATTGTATAAACGACCGTTATATATTCGATGACCGGATGGATCGCCAATTGATGATTAATGTCTTCAAGCAAGTAGACGAGATTGATCACAGTCTGGTTTCCATACGTACAAAAGACGCCTTGGAACAGGTGAAAAGTACGGGAAAGCGGTTGGGACGTCCTAAAGGCTCGGAATCCAAGTTGTTCTTCTTAGACGCCCATAAGGGGGAGATCATGAACATGTTGGAGCGGGGAGAATCGGTAGGATCGATTTGCGAGCATTTCAACGTCTCTAAGAATACTTTTTATAAGTATAGGAAGAAATTCTTCAGATCGTAAGGATTGGTTTTAATACCAATCCTTTCGTTTCATATATAGCCAAGTCAATACTCCGGTAGCTATCATGACGGCCCAAGCTATGAAATAACCGTAACGCCAATCCAATTCCGGCATTATCTTGAAGTTCATACCCCATACGCCCACCAAGAATGTCAAAGGGATGAAAAGGGTGGAGACAATCGTCAGCCGTTTCATGATGGCGTTCATCCTAAGATCGTTATTGGATATATAAAGATCGACAAGGGAAGAGGTGATTTCCCGGCAGCTTTCCGTTGTTTGGATAACGAATTGGAGTTGGTCTTGCAGGTCATTATAGATCGGCAGGATATCCGGGGTGATAATCCCGTTCTCTGTTCGTAATAGTTTTGAGAATTGATCTTTCAGCGGTAGGTTATTCTTACGGATAATCATGTACTCATGGCGGTGTTGTTGGATTAGGGAACCCATATTACCCTGATCGTTCTTAGGATCGAGCAAAGTCTCTTCTATATCCTCTAGTATCTCTTCTACCTTTGAGGCGGATTCTACTAAATTCGCTATGATGGTGTTTAGAAGGAAAGCGAGCAGCAATCCACTGCCTTTTTTCCGGATGTTCAGCATGTTGGATAGTAGCGCTTTATGAGCGGCCTCGAATACGGGGTTGTTGCTTTCCGTAAAAGTGATAACCGTATTGTTCGCTACCAGTATACTGATGTGCTCAGACCGCATCTCGTTATTGACATCGTAATAGCAGGAGTTTAATACGATAAGCATTCGTCCTTTGTATTCCTCTACCTTGACCACGTGTTGGGGAGTCAAGATATCCTTAGCGTCCAGATTATGCAGTCCGAAATCTTTTACGATACGGGTAATGGCATCCGCGTTGGTCAATCCGCTAACCTCGAACCAATTGATCTGATCCGGGTCGGATAGTTTGCTGAAAGAGGTGTCGGTTATCCGCACCTCTTTCGTATGCAAAGATTGTTCGTTGTATTGCGTGAGACGGATGCCGGTTGCTGTCTCATGTTCGCCGGCGTAATAATACTTGTCCGATAAATGCCGGTTGGATATATGTCTTCTCCTGTGTGTATATTCATTCCGTCTCATAATAAGGATCTCTTTTTAATCGAATTCAACAACGGTGATGCCGGCGCCTCCGAACTGCACATGCTCGTCTTGAAAACGACGGACACCGGGAACCGTGCGCAGATAATCCCGGATTAGCTGACGTAAGATACCCGTACCGGTTCCATGCAAGATACGAACCTTGCCTGCCCCGACTTGAATGGCGTCGTCGATAAAATAGGTCACGCTTTGCAATGCCTCATCGCCCCTCATTCCTCTCACATCGATTTCTTGCTTAAAGTTTATCTTCTTCTCATGCATATTGTCAGTGGTCTGGGAGCTGACGAACGTGCTTTTCTGGATTTCCCGTTTGATCTGGCCTTTGCTTACCTTTTCCAACTGCTCCAGCTTAACCGTGCTTTTGATCATCCCGAATGCTACTACGGCCTGCTTTCCTTGTAGTTCCATAACGGTTCCGGCGGAAACCTGCCCTTTAAGGCGTACATTGTCACCGACCTCTATCACCTCTTTATTAAATATCGGCTGGGCCGTCACTTTTTGTTTCTGTTTCTTCCGTTCATTCCGTTCCTTGAGCTTCGCCATCTTGCGTGCGATCTTATCGTCTTCTTCTTCGGTCGCCATTACGGAGTTCTTGAACTCTTCCAAGGCTTTGCGGGCCAGTTTGGTCTGTTCTTTTTCCGCTTGGGCCTCCTTGATCTCACGGACGGTATTCTCGATCTTGGCGTTAGCCTCCGCTAGAATACGTTGGGCCTCGGCCTTTGCCTCCCGGATGATCTCTTTCCGTTGCTTGTTTACGGCTTCCAAGTCTTGTTCATAACGAGAAGTGACATCTTCCAGTTTTTTCTCCTGCTGACGGATATTCTGCCGTTTGCTTTCCCAGTACCGTTTATCGCGTACGATATCTTGCAGGTATTTGTCCATATTGATATAATCCGCTCCGACGTTCGCGGAAGCGTCGGCTATCACGTCCTCGGGCAGACCGATCTTGCGTGCGATCTCTACGGCAAAAGAGCTACCCGGATTTCCGATAGAAAGCTTGAACAAGGGCTGCATCAAATGGCGGTCGTACAACATGGCACCGTTTACGATACCTTCCGTATCCTCGGCGAAATGCTTCAAATTCTGGTAGTGGGTCGTGATTACCCCAAAGCTATGATTCCGGTTGAAGCGATCCAATAAAGCCTCGGCGATAGCGCCGCCAATCTGGGGTTCCGTACCGCTACCGAACTCATCGATTAGGATAATGGTCCGCTCGTTACAATTCTTCACGAAATACTTCATGTTGGTAAGGTGGGAACTGTAGGTACTCAAATCGTTCTCGATGCTTTGCTCATCGCCTATATCGATGAATATATGCTCGAAGATCCCGGTTCTTGATCGCTCATGCAAAGGAATCAATAAACCACATTGCAACATGTATTGAAGTAATCCGACCGTTTTCAGGCAAACGGATTTACCACCGGCGTTCGGACCGGATATGATCAAGATCCGTTTTCCCTCGGTCAGCTCGATATCGAGGGGAACTACCTGCTTGCCCTGTTTCTGTAAAGACAGGAATAAGAGCGGATGCACGGCACGTACCCAATCCATTTGTCGCTTATCCTCCACGATCGGCTTGATCGCCTTGACTTGCTCCGCGAATAACGCTTTCGCACGAATGAAGTCAATGTCGGCAAGAAACTCGTAAGATTGTAGGATATCCGGAGCTAAAGGACGGATCACGTTCGTGAATTCCGTCAGTATCTTAATGATTTCCCGGCGTTCTTCCCCTTCCAGTTCCCGGATGCGGTTATTCGCTTCCACGACCACCTCCGGCTCTATAAAGACCGTCTTGCCACTGGCGGACTCATCATGTACGATACCTTTTATCTTTCGTTTGAAGGCCGGGGCTACCGGGATCATCAAACGACCGTCGCGCATGGTCGGTGTCACGTCCTTATCGACAACCCCGTCCGATTGTGCCGCACGGAGGATGGATTGCAGGCTGCGGGAAATACCGCTCATCGTGATCGTCATTTCCCTGCGGATTTGCGATAGGGTGGAGGAAGCACTGTCCTTGACCTTGCCGAATTTATCGAGGATACTATCGATCTTTCCAATCAATTGGGGGAAGACAAAGATATCTCCCGCCAATTCAGTCAAGGCCGGATACTTGATTTCCTCATCGTCCATAGGCTTGAAGAAGCGTACGATGTCATTGATCGTTTGCAAGGAACGTTTGAGGTCGAACAACTCCCGTTCATCCAGCCAAGTACCTTCCGGCCGAATCCGTTTCAAGGAATAGCGCACGTCGAAGAAATAACTGGCGGGGAATTCCGTGTCTCCGTGTAGGATACGGATAAACTCATCGGTTTGTTCCAATCGCTTGGATACGACCTCGAAATCGGCGGAGAATCCCATCTCCGCTACCCGCTCTTCCCCGAGCGGGCTTAAACATTTTTCTGTGATTAAGTGACGGATCTTATCAAAGCCCGTCTTTTGTTCAAAATTTTGTGGATATATCACGTGTTTGTAAAATCTTTATTTGATCTCTACCGTCACTTCAGAGCGAATGGTAGGACGGATAATTACTTCTAATTTTGTCTTGCCACGCTTTATATTAAATGTACAGGCGTTGTTGCCGGACGGATTAATATAAGGGGCGAAATAGTATAAATAAGAGAACGCCGGCAAGTAATCGGAGCTTTGCGACGCATCCGCTATTTGGGGATATTTGAATACGTCCCAGAACATGCAATACTTGAAACCGTTCGCGTCCGTAAACATCGTCTTCGGATCACGATATTGCATCGTGTTCGTGATAAAGCGTTTGTAGGCGGATGAGAACTCCTCTGCCGAATGATCCATCTTATGGCGGCCGATCTTTTCTATAATGTCACGGGGACGGATGCCTGCCGCATAAGCGGGAGAGTTACGATCTACGTCAACCACTTGATCCAATTTATCGATATCGTAGCTGATCCCCGTATAATTATAGGTCTTCTTGCTCACCTTGAACGGTACGTTACGTCCGTATTTCGTGTATGGGTATTGCATACACATCAACGGGACATGCACCCGGGCGTATTCGTCTAAACGATAAGAGTCTTCCAGCAACTCGTTCGCCTCACATTCCCAGAGTACACGTCCGGGGATATCTTTTTGATCGATGATACGGATACCGAATTGCAACAGATATTCGGCTTCCGCTTCGGCGGCGGCGTAATTCAAGAACGGGAATTTCTCCATCTTACTGTGCGAGAAGTTGTACCGGTAAGTCGGTTCTTTTTCTACCAATACTTTATTCGCTCCCAGATAGTTCGGGTTCTTATCGAAGAAATAGAAAGTCTGTATCAATAAATCCGGCTTTGCGATATCAACCGTAAGTCCTTTTTTGGTCAACTCGTTCTCGATGCATTCGTTGATGACCGTTTCCAGTTTACGGTTATTCTCGTCGATGGTCGAGAAGGCGAATGTCTTGAAGTTACCGAAATCTACGCCGTCGGATGTGACGGTAGTCTTGAACGGGCATACGAATTCTTGCTCATTGGTTGTCTCCAAGCTATACATCGCATAGGCGGACGCCAGCTGGTCTTCCGTGATGGCGTTACTTTTCTTGCAGTCCTTCTTTACCAATACTTGTTTAGAAGGAGAGGAAAGGTTGCTGATAGTCAATAGGACATCGTTTCTTCCGGCGGGATTCAGCAGTTGAGGGATCTCGTCGACAGATACCTCCGTCACGGGTACCCCGTTGATCTCCTCGATCACGTCATATTTCTTAATACCTGCTTGCTCGGCGGATGAATAAGGGATGATACTTTTAATGACCGGCTTGTTGTTTCCCCAGTTCTTGCTCTGGCTGATATCGTATGTGAAGCCTAGTCGGCAGATGGATGTATTCCTGTTTTGGGCGGAAACCGTACAGACCGCCAATACTAATAGCAACGTTGATAAAATCACACTTCTCATCATATTCTGGAATTTTATTTACTCTAAAAATACCTGTTTCGTTTAAAACATAGGCAAAGGTAAAGATATTTTTGATGTGGTGGAATAGTTGGCAATATATTTGCTGCTATAATAGTGTATGAACTTGATATGGATGCTGTGTATATACTTTTTAAGGGTATTTATGTGGTACCGTATTTCGCTTACAATTAGTTAGTAATGAAAAAAATCAGATAGATTATGAGCAAGATGAATCCAAACGAGAAAAAAGAAAACGCTTCAAAAAACGAAAACGTGAATAATGAGGAAGCGACAAATTTGCAGGAAGAACAGTCAAATGCGGCAGATGAAACTGCCGGCTCTGACAATGTGTCGGGCGAGGTGGAAGCCTTGCAGAAGAAATATAACGAATTGAACGATTCCCACCTGCGTTTGATGGCGGAGTTTGACAATTACCGTAAACGTACGATGCGTGAGAAGGCCGATTTGATCAAGACTGGCGGCGAGGGTGCGTTAAAGAACCTTCTTCCTATTATCGACGATTTCGAGCGTGCCTTGCAGAACGTCCGTGCGGCGGAGGATGTAGAGGCCGTTAAAGAAGGCGTGGACTTGATTTTCGGTAAGTTCATGGGCTATCTGTCTCAGCAGGGCGTGAAGCCGATCGAGGCCATAGGCAAGCCGTTCGATACGGAGGAGTTTGAGGCTATCGCTACGATTCCCGCTCCGGAACCGGACATGAAGGGCAAGGTATTGGATTGTGTACAAACTGGATATACCTTATTTGACAAGGTAATACGTCACGCTAAAGTAGTAGTGGGAGAATAATCGGAAAATCGGCAAATAACAAATACAAGGATGGCTAAAAGGGATTACTATGAAGTGCTGGGCGTTGAGAAGAATGCTTCGGCGGATGAGATAAAGAAAGCGTACCGTAAGAAGGCGATACAATTCCACCCGGATAAGAACCCGGGCGATAAGCAAGCGGAGGAGAACTTTAAGGAGGCGGCTGAGGCATACGACGTGTTGAGCGATCCGCAAAAGCGTCAGCGTTATGATCAATTCGGTCATGCGGGTGTCGGTGGGGCTTCACAAGGTGGCGGCTTCGGTGGCGGAATGTCCATGGAGGATATCTTCTCCCAGTTCGGCGACATCTTTGGTGGACATTTTGGCGGTTTCGGAGGCTTCGGTGGTTTCGGCGGTTCTCGTGGAGGACGCCGTGTGAACCGTGGATCGGATTTGCGTGTGAAGGTGAAGCTGAACCTGAAAGAGATCGCTAACGGCGTGGAAAAGAAGATCAAGGTGAAGAAGTATGTGCCTTGTTCACATTGTCACGGTAGCGGGGCGGAAGGCTCGGAGGGTGTGAAGACGTGTGATACGTGTAAAGGTAGCGGTGTCGTTACCCGTATCGCCAACACGATCCTAGGGCAGATGCAGACGCAGACGACTTGCCCTACTTGTGGTGGCGAGGGCAAGATCGTTGTCAAGAAATGTACGGAGTGTAACGGTGAGGGCGTCGTTCGCGACGATGAGATTATCACGATCAATATCCCTGCCGGTGTAGCCGAGGGCATGCAGCTCTCCATGAATGGTAAAGGCAACGCCGCACGACATGGTGGAATCAACGGTGACTTATTGATCCTTATCGAGGAGGAACCTCATCCGGAGTTGATTCGTGATGAGAACGATCTGTTATACAACCTCCTGCTGAGTGTTCCGCAAGCAGCCTTGGGAGCCACGGTAGAGGTCCCGACCATCGACGGAAAGGCGAAATTGAAGATCGAGCCGGGTACGCAGCCGGGCAAGGTGCTCCGTTTGCGTAATAAAGGACTCCCTTCCATCAATAGTTATGGTACGGGCGATCTGTTGGTGAACGTGAGTGTATATATCCCCGAGACTTTGTCGTCTACGGAGAAAGAGACGCTGAACGGATTGGAGAATTCACCGAACTTCCAGCCTAATAAGACGATGAAAGAGAAAATCTTCAGTAAGTTTAAGCACTTCTTTGATTAACGAATAGGAAAGACTACTGTGTTCGTGTGAGAACACTATAGTATTCGTGGATAAACACAGTAGTGTTTGGAAATGAATACTATAGTGTTTATCGCCGGAATATGGTAGTCTTTTTTCATAAGTCCTAAAATGAGTATCCTATGAGAATATATACCCGTGGAGGAGATAAAGGAAAAACCGGCATACATGGCGGTGAGCGTGTCGATAAGGATGACATCCGTATCGAGGCGAATGGGACGTTGGATGAGTTGAACGCCGAGATCGGCATTGTCCGTACGTTGCTGTCTCCCGATCATGAATGGCAGGTGTTGCTGGGTAGGATACAGCGTGAGATGATGGCCGTGATGTCTCATGTGGCGACACCATCGGCGATCCGTGATCAGAATCCGAATCCGCTTCCCGATGATTTGACCGTCTTTTGTGAGTCCCATATCGATGATCTATCCGCCCAGATGGAGGATAACGGGTATTTTATCCTTCCGGGAGGCACACCTGTTTCGGCGCACCTCCAATTGGCCCGTACGATCACCCGCAGGGCCGAACGCCGCTTGTGGACATTGAATCGGAAAGACCCGGTTCCTGCCGGGATCATGGCGTTCGTGAATCGTTTATCGGATCTGTTCTTTACGATGGCACGTTATGACATGTTTCGTCAAGGGAACGCCGAGGAACGTTGGCAATCCTTCCTGTATAAGCGGAAAAATAAATCCTAGAGGGCGATATCTTGCCATTTGCCTTTCACGAGCTCACGGGTGGACTTGAAGCCGGCTTGCTTTAGCAACTCAAAAACCTCCTTGCGACCGTCGTTCACCAAATCCGGATAATGGCAATCGGAGTTCACCATGACAGGGATATTCATTTTCCGCATCCGTGATAGGTATTCCACACGGGGATAAAGCTCTTTTTTCTTGGTCCAGTTCTTGGTGTTGACCTCTACCATCAATTCTTTCTCCTGAACCAGATCCAGACAAGCCTCAAAAGGCTTCCGATACCAATCCTCCTCAAAATTGAAGATCTCGTATTTCTGTCCGTTCATATAGATCTTGTCGATATGTCCGACGATATCGATGCCTCCGGCCTCTATCATTTTCATCGTGGTATCGAAGAAACGCTTGACAAGCAACCGGACATCTCCCTCGAAATGCCGCTCCACGGAGTGGGCGTATTCCCTGAATGAGCCGTCTATACAGACCATGTTCTCTTCGGCCAGACGCTCTGATACGGGCAGGAAATGGATGGAACCGATCCGGTAGTCCAAGGGCAACTCTTGGAAATAGGGGATCGAGGCGTTATAGGTCTCGTCCAGATAATCAATCTCCAGACCGGCATATATTTCCAGTTGATCGCTGTATTTCTGTTTCAGTCGTTTTATCTCTTGCAGATACTCCGGCATATCGTCTTTAGACATATTCCAGAAAGTCTCGAACGGAAGCGGCGAGTGGGAGGAAAAACCGTACGCACGGAACCCGTGTGTTATGGCGAATCTCACGAAATCCTCCGGAATACTTCTTCCATCACAAAAAGTACAATGACTATGGTAGTTACTGAGTTGCATGATTGTTCTTAGTGATTAAAAAGCCACATCCAGATCATCTTGCCCGGATGTGGCCTTGTATGATGAATGAGAGAGGTGTTATTTGATAACGCCTAGCTCTTTTCCTACCTTGATAAACGCTGCGATAGCCTTGTCCAAATGCTCAGTCTCGTGGCCGGCGGACAATTGTACACGGATACGAGCTTGTCCCTTCGGTACTACCGGGTAATAAAAACCGGTTACGTAAATACCCTCTTCCTGCATCTTGGCGGCGAAATCTTGAGACAACTTAGCGTCGTACAACATAACGGCACAGATAGCGGATTGAGTCGGCTTGATATCGAAACCGGCTGCCAGCATCTTGTCGCGGAAGTAACTTACGTTGTTCATTAATTTCGTATGTAAAGCGTCGCTTTCCTTCAACATCTTGAACATCTCCAAGCTTGCGCCTACGATGGCCGGAGCCACGGAGTTAGAGAACAAGTAGGGGCGAGAACGCTGGCGTAACATATCGATAATCTCCTTCTTTCCGGTCGTGAAGCCACCCATGGCACCACCGAACGCCTTACCCAGCGTACCCGTGAAGATATCTACACGTCCGTAAACATCAAACTGCTCGGCTACGCCATGACCCGTCGGGCCTACGACACCGGCAGAGTGAGACTCGTCCACCATAACCAATGCGTCATATTTCTCGGCAAGCTCGCAAATCTTGTCCATCGGAGCGACATTGCCGTCCATGGAGAACACGCCGTCCGTGGCGATGATACGGTGACGTTGGGCCTGCGCCTCTTGTAGGCAACGCTCCAAGTCCGCCATATCGGCGTTAGCGTAGCGATAACGTTTCGCCTTGCATAAACGAACACCGTCGATGATAGAGGCGTGGTTCAAGGCATCCGAGATGATAGCGTCTTCCTCGCCGAACAATGGCTCGAACAAACCACCGTTAGCGTCGAAACATGCGGCGTAAAGGATCGTGTCCTCAGTCTTGAAATAGTCGGAGATGGCTGCTTCCAATTGCTTGTGCAAATCCTGCGTTCCACAGATGAAACGAACGGACGACATGCCATAACCGTGTGTATCCATGGCTTCTTTCGCGGCCTTGATCAGTCGTTGGTTATCGGACAGGCCAAGATAGTTGTTGGCGCAGAAGTTTAAAACATCACTTCCGGCATTTACTTTGATGTCGGCTCTCTGCGGCGTAGTAATGATACGCTCGTTCTTGTATAAACCAGCGGCTTTGATGCCTTCAAGTTCATTTGTCAAGAATTCTTTAAGTTTTCCGTACATAAAAACTTCGTTTTTTATTAGTATTTAGATGTGAGTAGTAGCTTCGTTGTCAAAGCGACAGACAAAGGTCTGTTTTTTTTTTGAATTTTAATACTAAAAAAGAGAAGAAATTCATGTCTAAACTGTTTTATTCTCTATACCTTTGCCGACGGAAAAAAACTTAAATCTCATTAAACGCGATGAAGAATGTATTAGTAATTGGTTCTACCGGTCAGATCGGATCAGAGTTAACCATGAAATTAAGAAGTATCTACGGTGGGAACATAGTAGCGGGTTATATCCCGGGTGCGGAACCTAAAGGCGAGTTGTTAGAATCGGGACCTTCCGCTATCGTGGATATCACGAACGAGCAGCAGATCGCTGAGACGGTATCAAAATATAATATTGATACGATCTACAACTTGGCGGCTCTTTTGTCGGCTGTAGCCGAGGCTAAACCTCAGTTGGCGTGGAAGATCGGAATGGGGGGCTTGTTCAATGTGCTTGAGGTGGCCCGTGAGATGCACTGCGCCGTATTTACGCCGAGCTCTATTGGCGTTTTCGGTAACAATACCCCGAAAGACAAGACTCCTCAAGATACGATCCGTAATCCTCGTACGATGTACGGCGTGACGAAGGTATCCGGTGAGTTGTTAAGCGATTATTATAATATCCGTTTCGGCGTGGACACACGTTCGGTTCGGTTCCCCGGATTGATCTCTTACGTAACACCTCCGGGTGGTGGTACGACGGATTACGCTGTCGATATTTACTATTCGGCCGCTAAGGGCGAGAAATTCGTTTGCCCGATCGCAGCCGGTACTTTCATGGATATGATGTACATGCCGGACGGCTTGCGTGCCGCTATCGAGATTATGGAGGCGGATTCTACGAAGTTCGTTCACCGTAACTCTTTTAACATTGCCTCGATGAGTTTCGATCCGGAGATCATCTTTAATAATATCAAGAAATATATGCCTGAATTCCAGATGGAGTATGAGGTAGATCCTTTGCGTCAGGCTATCGCCGAGTCGTGGCCGAACTCCTTGGATGACACTTGCGCCCGCCAAGAGTGGGGCTGGAAGCCGGAGTATGATTTGGATGCCATGACAAAAGACATGTTAGCTAAATTGAAAGAACGTTTCAATAAATAAGAGTGATGTTGTAGCCATGATTGTTTGTGGATAGAGGGGCCGGGGTATCATCAGGGGTGGATGATCCCCGGCTCTATTTTTTACCGCCGCTATTTCAATAAATCCGGTCGGAGGCGTGCCGTACGCTCTTGGGCTTGTTGCAAGCGCCATTCTTCGATCTTGCGCTGGTGCCCGGATAATAGTACCTCGGGTACTTTCCAACCTTTGTAATCGGCGGGACGTGTATAAACAGGCGGGGCCAGTAAGTCATCTTGGAAGGAGTCGGAGAGGGCGCTTTGCTCGTCGCCGATCGCTCCCGGTATCAAGCGTACCACGGCGTCGGTTATGATAGCGGCGGCCAGCTCTCCTCCGGTAAGGACATAGTCTCCTACGGATATCTCTTTCGTTATCAAATGCTCACGGATACGATAGTCGATTCCTTTATAGTGCCCGCAGAGGATAATCATATTATTTAGTAAAGACATGCTGTTGGCCATGGGCTGGTTGAGTGTCTCGCCATCCGGGGAGGTATAGATTACCTCGTCATATTCCCGTTCGCTTTTCAACGCTGAGATCGCCCGGTCTATCGGTTCGATCTGCATCACCATTCCGGCCTCTCCTCCGAACGGATAATCATCCACCCGCCTCCATTTATTAGTGGTGTAATCCCGTAGGTTATGTAAATGAATCTCTGCTAATCCTTTATCTTGCGCCCTCTTGACGATAGAGCAATTAATCATCCCCTCGATCATCTCGGGAAGTACGGTAAGTATATCTATACGCATAAAAAATAGTTGTAACGTTAAAACCTCCCGCAAAGGTACATCTTTATTCTGACTCATCGTAAAGTGAGTCTCTATTATCTATGATTCGTGATAGAAAATTAAGAATGAATGAAACGCATGCGTTGGCGCAGTTAAGAGTTCGTAGAAGTTCATGAGGATATTTTTGTATCGTTTGAATTATTATTCGTACTTTTGTCCGTCAATTCGGCGGCTATCAATAGAGGCCGTCTCTTTAGAGAATAAATTTTATAGCGATGAATATATCTTACAATTGGCTGAAAGAGTATCTTGATTTCGATCTGGAGCCAGAAGAAGTTGCTGCGGCGCTTACCTCTATCGGTTTGGAAACCGGTGGAGTAGAGGAAGTTCAAACCATTAAGGGCGGACTTGAGGGACTGGTTATCGGTGAAGTGTTAACTTGTGAGGAACACCCGAATTCTGACCATTTACATATTACGACCGTAAATGTAGGTGGCGAGGCTCCTTTACAAATCGTATGCGGTGCCCCGAACGTGGCTGCCGGACAGAAAGTGGTCGTAGCCGTGAACGGTACGAAACTGTACGACGGTGACGAATGCTTTACCATCAAGAGATCCAAGATCCGTGGCGTTGAGTCCAACGGTATGATTTGCGCCGAGGACGAGATCGGTATCGGTACCGACCATAACGGTATTATCGTACTTCCCGCCGATGCTGTTGTAGGTACGTTAGCTAAAGATTATTATAATGTAAAGAGCGACTACGTGCTGGAGGTGGATATCACCCCGAACCGTGTAGACGCTACTTCCCATTTCGGTGTCGCCCGTGACTTGGCCGCTTATTTGAAGCAAAACGGCAAGCCCGCCGAATTGAGACGTCCTTCGGTAGACGCTTTCAAGATTGACGACGAGACACCGGGCGTAGAGGTCGTGGTAGAGAATACGGAGGCTTGTCCCCGTTATTCCGGTGTTACGATCAAGGGCGTTACGGTGAAGGAGAGCCCGGAGTGGTTACAAAACCGTTTGCGTGTGATCGGCCTTCGTCCCATCAATAACGTAGTGGATATAACGAACTTTATCCTGCATGAGTTAGGGCAGCCTTTACACTCTTTTGACGCGGGTAAGATCAAAGGAAATAAAGTGATTGTCAAGGCGGCCGAGGCTGGTACGAAATTCGTCACGTTGGATGGCGTGGAGCGTACGTTGACCGATCGTGACTTGATGATTTGTAACGTCGAGGAACCGATGTGTATCGGTGGCGTGTTCGGCGGTTTGGATTCCGGCGTGACGGAGGAGACCACCGACGTATTCTTGGAATCCGCTTGTTTTCATCCGACGTGGATTCGCAAGACCGCTCGTCGTTTTGGCTTGAATACGGACGCTTCTTTCCGCTTCGAGCGTGGTTTGGATCCGAACAATACGATGTATGTATTGAAACGTGCCGCCTTGTTGATACAAGAGTTGGCGGGAGGTAAGATCACGGGTGCCGTACAGGATGTTTATCCTACCGTGGCGGAACCGTATACGGTTGAGGTGACTTACGAGAAGATCAATACGTTGATCGGTAAGGATATTCCGGTAGAAACCGTGAAAAGTATCTTGGCAAGCCTTGAGATGGAGATCATATCCGAGACTGCCGAGGGCTTGACTTTGCATGTTCCCGTATATCGTATCGATGTGCAGCGTGATGTAGACGTGATCGAGGACATTCTTCGTATCTACGGATATAATAACGTGGAGTTCAGCGATAACGTGAAGTCCAATTTAAGTTACCAGACTCCTACGGATCGTAGCTGGAAATTGCAGAACTTGATCTCGGAGCAACTTTGCGGTTGTGGTTTCAACGAGATCATGAACAATTCCTTGACACGCTCCGCTTATTATACGGATCTGTCTGTTTATCCGGAAGCGCATTGTGTCATGTTGATGAACCCGTTAAGCGCTGATTTGAACTGCATGCGTCAGACCTTGTTGTTCGGAGGCTTGGAGAGCATCGAGCATAACATGAAGCGTAAGAATGGCAATGTCCGTTTCTATGAGTTTGGTAATTGCTATGATTATAATATCGATAACAAGAAGGAAGATGAGACCTTGGCGCAGTTCAGCGAGGATTACCGTCTAGGCATCTGGGTAGCCGGCAACCGGGTGGAGAACAACTGGGCGCATCCGGACGAGAAATCTTCCGTTTATGAGTTGAAGGCTTACGTAGAGAATATCTTAGCCCGCTTGGGCGTGGATATGAAACGGGTTATTTTCGGTAACTTGACGAATGATATCTATTCTTCGGGCCTAAGCATCACGACCGGTTCCGGACGTCAATTGGGTACGATGGGTATCGTAAGCAAGAAACTTCGTAAGATGCTGGATATTGATATGGAGGTTTATTACGCTGAGTTGTCGTGGACCCAATTGATGAAGGAGATCAAGAAGGCGAAAGTAACCTTCTCCGAGATTTCCAAGTTCCCGGCCGTTAAACGTGACTTGGCGTTGTTGCTTGATAAGAGCGTACAGTTTAGCGAGGTTGAGAAAATCGCTAAGGATAGCGATCGCAAGCTATTGAAGGAAGTATCTCTGTTCGACGTTTACGAGGGCAAGAACCTTCCGGCGGGCAAGAAGTCGTATGCCGTAAGCTTCTTCATGCAAGATGAGAGCAAGACTTTGAACGATAAGCAGATCGACGCTATCATGAAGAAGATCCAGACGAATCTGGAACAAAAGCTAGGTGCTCAATTGAGATAAGAATTTAATTACATAAAATAAAGATAAACTGATAAACATATGGGAAGAGCGTTTGAGTTTCGTAAAGCGAGAAAGTTTAAGCGTTGGGGCAATATGGCCCGTGTATTCACGAAGTTAGGTAAGGAAATCACGATCGCGGCAAAACAAGGTGGGCCGGAGCCTGAGAATAATCCTCGTTTACGTGTGTTGATGCAGAACGCCAAAAAGGAGAATATGCCGAAGGAGAACGTGGAGCGTGCCATTAAACGTGCCGTATCCAAGGATTTCACGGATTATAAGGAGATGAACTATGAGGGATATGGTCCTTTCGGTATCGCTATCTTCGTTGAGACCGCTACGGATAATACGACTCGTACGGTAGCCAACGTTCGTAGTTATTTCAATAAGAACGGTGGTTCTCTGGGAACATCCGGTAGCTTGGAGTTCTTGTTCGATCATAAATGCGTATTCCATATCGCTAAAAAAGAGGATCTTTCTTTAGAAGACCTAGAGCTGGAGTTGATCGACTTCGGTGTAGATGAGGTTGAGGAAGACGAGGACGAGGTTGTTCTTTATGGTGAGTTCGCGCAGAATTCGGCGATCCAGAAATATTTGGAGGAGAATGGTTTCGAGATCTTGAGTAGTGAGTTCGTACGTATTCCGAACGATTTGAAGGAGGTTACTCCGGAACAGCGTGAGTCTATCGAGAAGATTATCGAGAAATTAGAGGAAGACGAAGACGTTCAAAACGTATTCCATAATATGAAGGAAGACGATTCTGAGGAGGAATAACGTACGCTTATACGTAAAATAGTATACTTTATCCGTAAAAAAGCGACATCGAGGCAAATTCGATGTCGCTTTTTCTTTTTTACAACGAATGTTTCATGTTTTTTATTTATTTTTGTGAGTCTAGGGTGAATAACAATTTAACTTATATGGTGAAAATGAAAAGACTATTTCTTCTTTGTGCGTTCGTGAGCATGTTTGCGACGTGTAATTTTATCTCAGCTCAAAAGGAGTTAGGGATTTTCAATTCTGTTTCGGCAGGAGTGGGTGTTGGTTTGACGGGTGTAGATGTGGAGGTCGCTACTCCTATTACGCCTTATCTGGCGTTGAGAGGTGGTCTTACCTTTATGCCGGGTTTCAGCATTAATACGGACGTGGATGTAGATGTTAACGATCCGCGAGCAGGTGTGTATAATGATACATACTCCATGGATGTCAAAGGTAGCTTGAAACGTACTTCCGGACAGTTGTTGGTGAATGTTTACCCGTTTCCTCACGCTTCTTCGTTCTTCGTTGCGGCCGGCGCCTATTTCGGTGGTTCTTCCTTGGTGAAGATAGAAGGGCATAGTGATAAGCTGAAAGACCTGATCGCCCAAGGAGAAAGTGCGGGCATAGTTATCGGTGATTATACGATTCCGGTGGATAATAACGGTAATGTATCCGGTGGATTGAAAGTGTCCGGTTTTCGTCCTTATCTAGGTCTTGGATTCGGTCGTGCGGTTCCTAAGAAACGGGTTGGCGTGATGTTTGAGCTGGGTGTGCAATTCCATGGTAAACCGGAGGTGTATACGGATTCAGGGGATGTAAAGGACTTGTTGAATGAGATAGACGAGGATGATACCTTTACGAAGATCATGGACAAGCTAACGGTTTATCCGGTCATGAAGATTCGTATTTGCGGAAGAATATTTTGATTGTCAAAGATAGTATAAGCTAAGAGTGGCGTTAATAATACGATGCCACTCTTTTTTTATGGCTAAACTTTCATTTATTTTGTTTATTTTTATGCGCTGTTAGGGTCATAATTTTGATAAAAATAACTTTATATGAAAAACAAACATTTGGTGATGCTATTGCTATCATCTTGCTGTTTAGCGGCATGTGTGGATAGTAAGTATGATTTAAGCGATGTCAATACGGACGATGCGGTAATGGGTGAGTCTTGGGTAGCTCCCCTCGGTACGGGTTATGTAACGTCGGATGATGTTGTGAATGTAGAGAAAGTCCCTTCCATTCGGGAAGTCGACGGGGCTTACGTCATGATCTATGATGGAGAGATGAAGATTAAGGGGAAAAGCTTACGGGCCGCCTCTGATAAAGTGGAGATCGCCTCGGAAGATATAACGACTGGGGATATCGGTGGCTTGTTCGATGGCGATTTCGTTTTGGCGTTAACGAACCCCCACATTACGTTAAAGTCGAATGTAAAGAATGCCTCTTTGGATTGTAGCTTGTCTATCGAGGCTGAGAACGCAAGTAAAAAGGAGGCTACTTCCTCTGATTTTACCTTGTCAACGGTGTCTCCTAATATTTGGATCGGCCCTCTTGATCCGAAGACGGATGCTTTTAAGTTTGTCAAGAACGAGAAGTTACCGGGAATCGTACAGATTGTTCCTCAAAAAATACATTTGTCTTTGTCCACTGATAGTAAACAATGGGCGAACGCTCCTATGGATGCCTTGAGCGAGTTACGTTATGCGGTAGAGCTTCCGTTGACTCCGGCACCGGAATTTAGCGCCGTATCCGTCGAGCGGATCGAGGACGCTTTTGATGAGGATTTCGTAGACTATATTTTCTCGGACGGAAGTGCGAGGATCTATGGAGAGGTTACGAACGAGATGCCGTTCGATATGTCTATCGAGATGGTGATCATGGATGAGAACAATGTACCGGTAGATATCCAATTCCCGGCACAAGAGGTAAAAGGACAATCCGGAGAGGTTATCTTCGAGATCACGAAGGAGGATATGCCGAAAATGAAGGACGCGCGTCATATAGACCTGAATTTACATTTAACGGGTAGAGATCAAGGCGAGGCTTTGAAGAAAGGCCAGAAAACGACCTTCAACTTGAAACTCAAGAAAGAAGGCGGTATTTCTCTTTGATCCCAGTACTAACCATTTAAATTACGAAAAAGAAAGATGAATACTATATATAATATGTATAAGAGAGGTCTGTGCGCTTTATGTTTATTGACCACTGTGGGGATGTCGGTATCCGCCCAGCAAATACGAACTTCTTACTTCATGCAATCCTCTACGGCACGCACGACGATGAATCCGGCGTATCGTCCCGAGAGAGGCTATGTCTCCATTCCGGTATTAGGCGCGGTTGGCGCTTCGTATGGTACGAACGGAATAGCTGTGGATAATTTTATTTATCCGAAGAATGGTGAGACCGTTACGTTCATGGATAACTCCGTGAATACCGAGTCTTTCCTGAATGGCTTGAAGGACGAGAACCAGGTAAACATGGATTTTGGCACGCAGGTTCTATCCGGTGGCTGGTACGCCGGCAAGGGATTTTGGACGGTTGATGTTTCTATCAAGGGATTGGCGAATATTCGTGCTCCGAAGACATTGTTCGAGTTCATGAAAAAGGGTAATGGATCTCAGAGTACCTATGATATTCGTAATATCAGGGCGTACGCCGAGGCTTATTTGGAAACAGGTGTAGGATATTCTCGTCCTATCACGGATAAGTTGACAGTCGGAGGTAAGGTTAAATTGTTATGGGGCGTAGGTTCTATGGACGCTACGATCGATCAGATGCATGCTGAGATGGGAGAGACTAGCTGGAAAGTTACCTCTACCGGCACCTTGCAGACGAATATGAAAGGCTTGGTCCCGGAAATGGAAGTAGACGAGCAAGGCCGTGATTATTATAATAGCTTTGATTTCGATTCTCCGGGTCTTAGCGGTTTCGGTATGGGAGTGGACTTGGGTGCTACGTACCAATTGACCGAGAATATCATGTTATCCGCCGCTGTCCTTGATTTAGGTTTTATCAGCTGGAGCAAGGGAGGTAGCACGCTAGGTAAGTTGGATGGAACTTTCGACTTTAACGGCTTTGATCTGGCTATTGGCGAGAATAACGGTGATATACCGAGCATGGGCGATCAGTTTGACGCTATCAAGGAAGATTTCGAGAACTTGCTTCATTTCAAGAAAGAGGGTGAGTCCGGAAGCACTACCCGTCTTCGTTCGACAATCAATATCGGTGGCGAGTACCGTTTGCTGGAAAACAAGTTAGGTATCGGTTTATTGTCGAGCACTCGTCTTTATTCCCCGAAAGCCTATACGGAACTGACATTGTCCGGTAATTACCGTCCGGTGAAATGGTTTGAGGCTACGCTGAGCTACTCATTTATCCATAGTAAGTTCAAGACGTATGGTATCGCCTTGAATTTCTCACCGTCTTGGATCAATTTCTTTATTGGATCGGATTATATGTTGACAAAGGTAACTCCACAATGCTTACCGGTAAGCGGTAACGCCATGAATCTTTACATGGGAGTAAGTGTTCCTTTGAAATCATTCGCTAATTAATAGGGAATACTCAGAATAGAGTCTGTATCATAAAGGAAAAGGCTGTCCGGGTTATATACCCAGACAGTCTTTTCTTTTTTATTAGGCTCGTTTTAAACTACTTTTTATCGATCTCTTTCAGTAATTCTTGTACCGCTGTTCTCAATTGCGTATCTTCCCCTTTGACAACAGTTTCCGGAGAATTAGCGACTTTAACATCCGGTTCCAGCTGTGTGTTCTCTAAGTAACTACCGTCCGACAGGCGATAACCGGTAATAGGTGTGCCGAATATCAGCGTCGGATCTTGCAGGGTTTCCCAAGAGACGGTAGTCATTGTTCCCGGTACGGGCATACCTACCAGACGTCCGATCTGTTGGTGCTTATAAACCCACGGGGTTCCATGTGCGTTACTATAATTAGCCTCGCATTGCAACATGATGGAAGGTTTATTCCAGCGGCGGCTAGGCATATCGCAAGCCTCTCGGCCACGTGTCACTTGGGTGAGGTATTTCTCTCCGCTGAACAAGATCTCGATATCCTCGTGCAAGCGCCCACCACCATTAAAGCGGGTGTCAATGACGATTCCCTCCCGGTCGTTATATTTACCTAGGATATCGGAGTAGACAGAGCGGAAACTAGGATCTCCCATGGATTGGATATGGACGTATCCCAATCGTCCGTTCGACCATTTATCCACGTCGGCGGCACGTTGTTTCACCCAGCGGGTATAAAGTAAGTTATTTAACTCACCGTTACTGATAGGCAAGACTACCTCTTCCCAGCGTTCCTTGGTTTGTGGATCGTAGAGGGAAACTAAGGTCTTCTTTTTGGCCTTATTGTTTAATAGCTTGGAGTAATCCATATCCGGGGTTATTTCCTGTCCGTCTATTTTCTCCATGATGGTACCGGCTTTCACTTTGGAACGTGCGTGATCGAACGGGCCTTTTTCCACTACCTCAGCGATTAATAAACCTTTGCCGCTATGGTGCCAATCGAAAAGTAGGCCTAGGTTGGCGGTAACATTGCCGCTTGTTTGCGGACGGAAGCGTCCTCCGGTGTGAGAGACGTTGAGTTCTCCCAGATATTCGCTTAGCAACTCCGCAAAGTCATAGTTATTATTAATATGTGGCAGGAATTTACGGTAGGCGGCGGTCATAGCGTCCCAATTTACGCCGTGCATATTCACGTTGTAGAACCGTTTTTGCTCTTGTTTATAGACATGGTCGAACATATACTCACGTTCGGCGGCCAAGTCCATTTTCAAGTTTGCTTGGTAATTGATCGGCGTTAGTTTCTCCGATCCCATATCCATCTTTTGCATGGAGTTGCTACCCAGCAAGAACAGGTTCTTACCTTCCTTATCCATTTCCATGTTCGCCCATCCGGTATTCATCTTGTGGAGTAACTTGGTCTCTTTCTTGCGCAAGTCCATTTTCCACAGGTCGTATTTGTCTTCGAAAGCCGAGAAATAATATAAGGTCTCGCCATTCTTCGAGATGACGGCGCTACCCATTTCGGAGGAATTAGGAGTAAGACGTAGGATACGATCTTGGATTCCTTTCAGTTCCACTACGATATCCTTGGGCTTTTCGTCTTTCTTTTCATCGGCTTTATCTTCTTTTTTCTTGTCGTTGGTTTTGTCCCCGGCTACCTCTTTCTGCTCCTTTTCCAGTTCCTTTTGCAACTCATAATCCTCTTTGCTCAAGCGGAATTTATCATAAGCGTCTTGATTCATGAATACCAGCATGGCATCATTCAAGGAACCCCATGAGGCATGCGCACGCATTCCGTAACGCTCGGTGGTGAATAAGATGGCGTTTCCATCCAGTACCCATTGCGGGGAGGTGCTGGTGTAACCGCTATTGGTCAGGTTGGTGATCTCCCCGCCTTGCGCGCTAACCAAGCCGATATCCGAATAAGGATCGTGCTTGTTTCCGATAAACCGGAGCGTGAACCATTTACCGTCCGGCGACCATGAGTAATCGAAACCGCCGGCTGTGCTATACCATGTGGAGCCATCCGTGACTTGGCGTACTTTCTTCGTCTCAAGGTTGACTACCATCAGCCGCATACGATCTTCTATGAAAGCGAGTTCCTTGCCATCCGGTGAGAATTGAGGATAATTACGCTCTACGGTTTTAGAAGGTAAGAGAACTTCCTCTTCGATAATCGTTGCGTTCGGGAAATTGGCTTCTTCCTTACGTGCGATCTTAGCCAAGTAAAGTTGCCAGTTACCACCACGCTCGCTAGCATAAGCCAAGGTACGGTTATCCGGCGAGAAGCATACGCCTGTTTCGGCGGCCGGGGTATGGGTGATTTGCTTGGTCGTGTTGTAATCGGCCGAGGTGACGAATACCTCACCTCTTAGGGTGAAGGCGATCTGCTCGCCATCGGGGGATACGGTAGCGGAGGTTGCTCCTTTGCTGGAATTCAGATCGGCGATTTGCTCTTGATCGTCACGTATCAAGTCGATCCGTACTTTCTGCGGATTGCTTCCCGGACGTTGTGTATAGATCTCGCCATCGTATGTGTAGCACAATGTCTGGTCGCTACCTGTAGAGAGGAAACGTACGGGATGTGTCTTGAACTTAGTAACCGCCGTTATAGATTGTGGGGTGTTGAGAGGGAATGAATATACATTGAAAGACCCTTCGTTGCGTTCGCTCAGAAAGTAAACCGTCTGTCCATCCGGGGTAAATACGGCGTTCCGGTCTTCTCCCGCATGGTCAGTCAAATTGGTATGTTTTCCTGTTTGCGTATCGTACATCCATATATCCCGGGTAACGGATGAGGTATGATGTTTACGCCATTCATCCTCGAAGCCCTTACGATCTTGGTATAAGAATGTCTTTCCGGATTTATCGAAGCAAACCATCTCGGCGGGTGTTCCCAATACTTGCTCCGTGCGTCCGCCACCAACCGGCACTTTATAGAGTTCCGTCATGGCCGAGGTCGGGAATAAGGCGCTCTGTGCCGGATCTTGTATGGATGCGGAGAAGAGTACGTATTTGCCGTCGGGAGTAAAGGCCGATGGAATCTCGGAGGCGGAATGAGTGGTGAGGCACTGTGCCGTTCCACCGTTGGAGGGCATTACGAATAAATCGAAATTGCCGTTACGATCGCTGGCGAAAGCGATTTGTTTTCCGTCCGGAGACCAGATTGGCGTGCATTCATACGATGCTTGGGTGGTAAGTTGTGTCGCTGTTCCTCCTTTGGCCGGTACTTTATAGATATCTCCTTTGTAACAAAACGCTATCTCTGTTCCATCAGGAGAAATTTGTACATCACGCATCCACAAAGGGGTTACAGCGTAGCTGGTAGTCGCAAAGCCCAAGGCAATGCAGGTTAAAAGTTTTTTCATGTACTTAATGCTTTTTTAGAATGGTACGAAGATACATATTATTTTGTACCCATCAGTCTGCTCTCTATTGAAATATTAACTGGATTTACCCTTTCAATTTCACGATAAATAACACGAGGCTTTCCCCTTGGGCCTGTGCGGGGAAAGTATTTCGCAGATCCTCTCCGGATTTGCTGAAACAATAGGAATGGCAATAGGGATCGATAGGGTCCATTCGTCGCACATTACCGGTTTGATAAAAATTATCTTTTAATCCTTCTTTTACCTGCCAGCATCGTTCTTTCTCCGTATCATAACAGAAGGTGTAATTTTTGGACTCATCCTCTGCGTTATAGTAAGTAGATACCCAGAAACGGCTACCCATGCGGATCGGTAGCAAAGGAAGTGTATTCTTTCCGGCAAGGTTCTCCAAGGCTTGGCTTTGCCGCTTTTGCTTAATATATAAAGTGTCCCGTAATAAGTTCCCGGGTTGATAGGAGGGGGCGTAGGCATAAACCGTTCCGCTTCCGGGCTCCACGGCTACTTCCGGGGCGAGACAACCGATCGGGCATGCGGAACGTTCCAGATCGACCGGACGGATCGTATGAGATTGTAATTTATGGAAAGAGGAATCGTATTCAACGATCTGTTTCTCAATCGTGGCGGTTTGCCCTGCCGTATCCCCATGAACACATTCCTCGGTGGTAAATATCCGGTTATTGTGCATGGATATGGATAGCATATGCCTATTCTCCGGAAGGTCGCATTTCAGTTTCTTGCGGGTAAGGAGATCACCATTGAATGAGTAATAGAAAATATCGTCCGTGTTTCCAAGTACGATCAGCTGCTGGTTGGCCGGGTTCACTACATACCCCGCTACCCGTATGTCATCCGGATGGGTGATGCGACAGATAAATTCTCCCTTGCGATTGAAACGGTAAAGCGTCTCATTGCTGATAAGGAATAGGTTGTCTCCCTCTTGACGGATATACTTGGCCTCCTTGATCGAATGCGTCCCTGAGTCCTGTAATGGAATGGCGATTACCTCATCCGCGATGTCAGACAAGGCTCCGGTAGGGTTGCTCCGGATCGATTCATTCGAGATTAACAGGTTATAGGCTTGCTTTCCGCAAACCAATAGAACAAGTAGTAATAAATATGTAAAGGTTCTTTTCATATCACCGCTAAATTAAAGAAGGATAAACCTTTTTATGATTTTTACGAATTGTTCTTATAAAACGTAGATCATCTGATTTTATTGGATAAGCCTAGAATTATTCTTGTAGAAATACCCAATTATCCCCCTCGGACATGGATTCTTTATAGGAAAAGCCTTCCCATGTGAATGCTTTTAATGTCTCCGGGTCAGAAATCCGGTTCTTTATGAGATAGCGGCTCATTTGTCCCCGGCACATCTTGGCGTAGATCACGATCGTCTCCGCTTTGCCGTTCTTCCAGATCTTGAACTCGGGCGTGATGATCCGGACGGATCGCTCCACCTCCTTCCACTGGAAAGAGGGTTGGATATCCAAGCTGGCTAGATTCAGTAGGATTCCGTCTCCCTGTCGGACGTCATGGATTAATATATTTGTTTGCCTGTCCTTCCAGAAGGCGTACATATTCCCGTCGCCTAGTTCCGGGATTTTTACGTCGAACTCCATCCGGTAAGGCTTGATAAGGTCTAATGGGCGAAGTAACCCGTAGCATCCCGATACGAAACGCATATGTTCTTGCGAGAAAAGAAAATCCTCCTCCGTGAAGTCTTTCGGGCTGATATTCTTGAATACGACACCGATATAGGCGAGTATCGCTTGCAAGGGCTGGTTGTCTTCCGCATGAAAATCTTGGTATCTGCGGTAACATTCCGCCGTCAGTTTCGGGCTGAGCTTGAGGATACGACTTAATTCGTCAATGGGAAATTGGGTCATATGCAGGGCGATCTCGTTCGCCTCTTGCTGGAAACGTGGAGTCGTGCCTTGCGGCGCTTTTATCTTGGATGTCCCGGTCATTGTCTTAGCCGGAGATAATAATATCAACATATCTATATTGGATTTGGATTGATCGCATAAAGGTAATCCATATTAAGATTCAAATAGGGTATAAGCATCCCAATAAATCTTAAAGTATCTCGACTCGAATGGGGGATTTAATGGAGGAATGAGTCTTGGTGATAGAAATGTAATGAGGATTATGAAGATGAGAGACGTGAAGATGCGACCTATATTCCTTTTGATAGTATTCATCCTACCTACGATGGCCCATGCGCAGTGGACGGAACAGGATTCTTTGCGCCTGCAAGAATTTTTATCCGGCAAGGAGGAGATACGTTTGAATCCTGAGTTTCAGAAGGCGATAGAAAGCGGGACTTTTCTACGACCCGATCAACCGGGAACCCATATGTTATCCTCACCAAGTGAGTTGCCGATTACGAAAGACTTCTCGGAATATGTACAGTTAGATACTTTACGTAGGTTGACTAATCATGATTCGATTACCCCAGTCCTATTCATGCTGCTGAATTTTAAGTCACCTTCCCGTTCATTGGCCATACAGAAGCAAGCGCACACAATTAGGCTCCCTAAGAATCAGGATTGGAAAGAGTTTAAGGTAGGTAAGGTTCCTATGGCTGCCAACGTAAAACTGACTAATATATACTCGGATGTCGTGAAGGATGGCCAGCGAAGGGGAGGGGTACTTGCTACCATAAGAGTCTATTTCGACGCAGAGGATTTACTTGAGACTATTTTCTGGAAAAGTGCCCGTGACAAGAAGAGAAACAGGAAACGGGAGAATACGTGGAAGTATTATAATGACTATCCGTAAATTGTTGGATTTATAGGATATAACCACTCGAAAAAAACACGTACGTGAATTTCAAAAAACATGTACGTGTTTCCGGAAAAACTCGTACGTGTTTTTTTGAGAACATTGACTGTTTTTACCTAGATACTGTGCGTTTACTATCAAAACCTTTTTCTCTCTCTTTTGTTCTTTCTAAAAAGATACGTCCTAATGACATCCGAAATGGACGGTTTGACGGGAAGTTTTCTATTCTGTTTTATAATATTAAGACAAAATGTCATATTTTCATTTTGGTATTTCTTTTGTAAGGATATAAGTGTGAAATAAATTAGAAAAGAATATAAGAAAGGAGCTTAAATATATGAATTTAAACAATTTTACAATCAAGGCGCAGGAGGCTGTTCAACAAGCCGTACAGTTGGTTACCAAAAATAACCAACAGGTTATCGAACCTGTTCACTTGTTGAAAGCTGTCATTATGACGGGTGAGAGTGTTACTAATTTTATCTTTCAGAAATTAGGGGTAAACGCTCAAAACCTGAATATGGTACTGGATCGCCAAATCGAATCTTATCCTAAGGTTTCGGGAGGCGAACCCTATCTCTCTAGCGAGTCGAACGCTGTCTTACAGAAGGCGATCGATTATTCCTCTAAGATGGGGGATCAATATGTATCGTTGGAGCCGATCATCTTGGCGTTGTTCACGGAAAAGAGCACCGCTTCACAGATATTGAAAGACGCCGGCGTGACAGAGAAAGAGTTACGCCAAGCGATCGAGGAATTGCGTAAAGGAAATAAGGTGACAAGCCAATCCGCCGAGGAGACGTACGATGCCTTAGGAAAATACGCCATCAATTTGAACGAGCGTGCCCGTAGCGGTAAACTGGACCCCGTGATCGGACGTGACGAGGAGATCCGCCGTGTCTTGCAGATATTGAGCCGCCGTACGAAGAACAATCCGATCTTGATCGGTGAGCCGGGTGTAGGTAAGACTGCTATCGCTGAGGGGTTGGCCCATCGTATCGTTCGGGGTGACGTTCCCGAGAACTTGAAGTCTAAACAGATCTTCTCGTTGGATATGGGCGCGTTGATCGCCGGAGCTAAATATAAAGGCGAGTTCGAGGAACGTTTGAAAGCGGTGGTGAACGAGGTTACGAAATCCGAGGGTGAGATCATCCTCTTTATCGATGAGATTCATACCTTGGTAGGAGCCGGTAAAGGCGAAGGCGCCATGGATGCAGCTAACATCTTGAAACCGGCCTTGGCTCGTGGTGAGCTACGTTCGATCGGTGCCACGACGTTGGATGAGTATCAGAAGTATTTTGAGAAGGATAAGGCGCTTGAGCGTCGGTTCCAGACCGTTATCGTAGACGAGCCGAGTGAGTTGGATACGATCTCCATCCTTCGTGGTCTGAAGGAGAAATACGAGAATCACCATAAGGTACGTATCAAGGATGATGCGATTATCTCTTCCGTGCAGTTGTCTACCCGTTATATCACGGATCGTTTCTTGCCGGATAAGGCGATCGATTTGATGGATGAGGCCGCCGCCCGTCTGCGTTTGCAGATCGATTCCGTACCGGAGTCGTTGGATGAGGTTTCCCGGCGTATCAAACAGTTGGAGATCGAGCGTGAGGCGATCAAGCGTGAGAACGACAAGTCTAAATTAGAGCAACTGAACAAGGAGATCGCCGACTTGAAGGAGGAGGAGACTAAGCAAAAGGCTCAGTGGCAGAGCGAGAAGGAGCAGATCAATAAGATCCAGCAAAATAAGATCGATATCGAGAACCTAAAGTTTGAGGCTGACAAGGCGGAGCGTGAGGGTGATTACGGCAAGGTCGCTGAGATCCGTTACGGTAAGATCAAGCAAAAGGAAGAGGAGATCAAGGAGGTACAGGCTAAGTTGAAGACGATGCAAGGTGCCGCGGCTATGATCAAGGAGGAAGTGGATAGCGACGATATCGCCGATGTGGTATCCCGTTGGACTGGAATTCCGGTCAGCAAGATGATGCAGAGCGAGAAAGATAAGTTATTACGTCTGGAGTCCGAGCTTCATACCCGTGTGATTGGTCAGGAAGAGGCGATCAACGCTATCGCCGATGCGGTTCGTCGTAGTCGTGCCGGCTTACAGGATCCGAAACGACCGATCGGTTCTTTCATCTTCCTCGGTACTACCGGTGTGGGTAAGACGGAGTTGGCCAAGGCGTTGGCCGAGTATTTGTTCGATGACGAGAATATGATGACCCGTATCGATATGAGTGAGTATCAAGAGAAATTCAGCGCGACTCGTTTGATCGGTGCGCCTCCGGGATATGTGGGTTACGATGAGGGTGGACAGTTGACGGAGGCGATTCGCCGGAAACCTTACTCGGTTGTCTTGTTCGATGAGATCGAAAAGGCGCATCCGGATGTATTCAACATCTTGTTGCAAGTCTTGGATGATGGACGGTTGACGGATAACAAAGGCCGTGTTGTCAACTTCAAGAACACGATCATTATCATGACAAGTAACTTGGGTTCTTCCTTGATCCGTGAGAACTTCGAGAAGATGACACCCGCCACGCATGACAAGGTGGTAGACGAGACGAAGATCCAAGTACTGGAACTGTTGAAGAAGACGATCCGTCCGGAGTTCTTGAACCGTATCGACGATATCATCATGTTTACTCCGTTGAACGAGGAGGAGATTCGCAAGATCGTATCCTTGCAGTTGAACAGCGTGAAGAAGATGTTGGCTACGAACGGTGTCGCCTTGGACTTCACGAACGAGGCCGTGGACTTTATCGCCGACAAGGGCTTCGATCCTCAATTCGGTGCCCGTCCGGTAAAACGTGTCATTCAGAAGTATGTCTTGAACGAGTTGTCAAAGGCTTTGCTGGGTGGAACGGTAGACCGTAACCGCCCGATCGTGATCGATAGGAAAGACGATGGGCTGGAATTTAAGAACTAAAGTAGACTTGAACGCTTGACGTTAAGCGTGGAGTTTCTATAAAATAATGAAGGTGGAATGATCCTATGTGAATCATTCCGCCTTTTTATTTTTCACTAATAGGTAGATACGGCTTGGTGCGATTATTTCCGGGTGGGAACCGTGCACCAAAATGTAGATCCTTTTCCAACGCTTGACTCCACGCCGATCTCTCCACCTAAATGTTTAATGATTAATTCACAGATAGACAGCCCGAGCCCTGTACCTTGGGTGAAGGAATCTAATTTAGCGAATCGCTCGAAAACACGGGAGATATTTTCTTCCGCTATACCTTTTCCCGTATCGCTAACAAAGAAATAAATATTGTCTTTCCTTATTTCATATCCGATCGTTATCATTCCCTCGAAAGTGTATTTGCAAGCATTATTGATGAAATTAGCCAATACTTGGGATAAACGGTTTCTCTCAGTATGGATAATGTAGCTTTCCGCAGGCAGTTCCGTGCGGAATTCTACTCCTTCCTTGATCTTGAATCGGTAACTCCGCCATAGGGTTTGTATAAGCTCGTTAATCTCCACTTCCGTATAAAGGAAATCCAATATACCGGCTTCTATTTTTGACATATCGAGTATGTCATTGATTAAATTAAGGAGTAGCTCATTGTTTGCGTGAATGATTTTAGCGAATTCCTTGATCTCCTCTTTATCCTCACTTTCGCTGATAAGGGTCGAGAAACCTACGATCGCATTCAGTGGGGTCCGTATCTCATGGCTCATATTGGCGAGGAAAGCACTTGTCAACCGGTTTGATTCCTCCGCCTTCTTACGTAAGCGGATCACTTCTTCGGCCATATTTCGTTCGGTGTCAAGAATGTCTTTCTTATGCCGATGTTCCCTCATCAAAAGGAGGATAAGTAGAAAGGCGATAAGAGCTGTCGCCACTATCTCGAATGGGGACTCTATCATGAAACTCGGGACTACTACGAGGCTCATTTGCTTAAAGGTAGAAATAGGGTAAAGTTTGGGGTTGATTGTTGACGTGGAATGGCCGTATGCTTGATCGGTTTTAGACAGGAATGATTTGTAGGCACCTTTCATGGAATGTTTAAGATCGCTTGGCGTGATTGGACTGATTACATATGAGGTCTTGAATAAGTAAGCCTTGATAGGCCCGATTTTGCTCCGGAGAGCTCGGGTACTTGTGGTACTTTGTATTTTAGGTTCCATTGTAATCATAATTTAATATATTTACTGAGTTCTAAAAGAACTTGAGTATCAAATGACTATATATAAATAAATGATGGAGTATATTTTGATTTTAACACAAATAAGACTGGCTTTAGTGTTTTTTGTGATCCATAAAGATATTGGAAGTCTCTTTGGGGTACTCGGTTGGAAATATATTCTTTCAAAGAAAATATCATGCGGAATAGTAAATTGCCCGGAAGCTATAAAAAATAATAGGTCTATATGATAATCAAGTATTTTTATTACCTTTGCTTCCTATAAAACCTAAGCTCTTTTAGAACTATGTTTAAGTAAGGGCATTTGCTTTTGTTAAGTCACGTCCGTAAATAAGCTTAATTGTTTTTGGGATATAAAATCAAAATATTTCCGTACATTTGCCGTTATTCAAACCAATTAAACAAGATTAATTATGAGCACGAACAATGACGAGCTACTTTATGACGAGGATGATTCCGTAAAATTTATCCAGAATTATCTTCCCCAAGAACTGAAAGGAAAGTTCAGTAATGACGATATCAACTATATCGTAGACTTGATCTATGACTTCTATGAATCTAATGGCATGCTAGATGATGATGGTGACGATGAGATCGAGATCGATGAGGAAGAGGTTGTAAATTATGTAATTAAGAACGCCCAGAAAGACGGCGTAGGCAAATTCGAACCGGAGGAAATCACTTTTATAGTACAAGGAGAACTTGAATATTGCGATTCGATCAACATGTTTGATTGATATTTGTTATATATATAAAGTTGTTTAAGTGAAATTGTAGAAGATGATGAGGAACATTAAATTATTATCTGTTTTACTGCTATGTATGGCAGTGGTGTTTACGAGTTGCGGAACGTGGAATAACACGGCGAAGGGTACGGCGATCGGTGTAGGCGGTGGTGCCGCTGTCGGAGCTGGTGTTGGTGCCTTGGCCGGAAATACCGCATTGGGTGCCGTGATCGGTGCGGCCGTAGGTGGTACAGCCGGTGCGTTAATCGGTAAGAAAATGGATAAGCAGAAGAAGGAGCTGGAAGCTACCCTGCCTGAGGACACGAAGATCGAGAGCGTGAACAATGGTGAGGCCTTGAAGGTTACTTTTGACTCCGGCATCTTGTTTGCCACGAACTCGAGTACGTTGAGCGACGCTTCCAAGAGTGCCTTGCGTAACTTCGCTACCAGTTTGAAGGCCAATCCGGATACGGATATCCGAATCATCGGCTTTACGGATAACACCGGTAAGGTGGATTATAACCAGACCTTGTCCGAGAAACGTGCGAAGAGCGTTTACGATTACCTGATGATGCAGGGGGTAAGTACGGATCGTATGGTTTATGAAGGCAAAGGTATACATGATCCTGTGGCTAGCAATGACACTCCCGAGGGTCGTTCGTTGAACCGTCGTGTTGAGATCGTGATCTTGGCTAATCAGAAGATGATCCAAGAGGCTCAACAAGGAACGCTTCGATAAGTTTTTTAAGCTATCCCTGCCGGAAGCGGACAGGTTATAGTGTATGAATTGGGGGACTGTCTTTTCCGGATAGTCCCTTTTTTGTTTAAATCGCAGGATAGGAAGGATGAAGAAGTTGATATATATTTTATTTGTGTTGATTACGATCGCTTTTGCCGTGGCGGCCATAGCCGGATTCGCTACCGGACGTATGAATCCGGAAGGGAAGGAGTGGATCTCGTTTCCCGGATTGGTGTTATTGCCGGTATTGGCGGTCAATCTATGTCTTTTCTTGATGTGGTGTGTCTTTAGGAGCCATTGGTGCTGGGTACCTTTGGCGGCGTTATTGTTGAACTGGGAGTTTTTGATATCGATGTTCCAGATACGGGTCTTCCCTAAAGAGATTCCGATAGGGAAAGAAGCGGTTAAGGTGATTACCTATAACGTGAATAATTTCAATACGGACGGAAAGAAACAGCTTCCTAATATAGCGGATTGGCTGAGAAAGGAGGACCCGGATATCGTTTGCCTCCAAGAATGCCCTGTTGAATCGGCCCTGCGGATGGATTCTGTCGCCAAGACCTTATCGTTCCTACCGTATTATTGCTCTACCCGTTCGGCTACGAAAGCGGCGGGCAACGCTATTTTCAGTAAATATCCGATCCTTCGTTTTGAGTCTATCCTATACCCGGAGTCTAGCAATAAATCCTTGTTTGCCGTCATGGATATCCAAGGGGATAGTGTTCGTGTATTTAATAACCATTTCCAAACGACTAGCGTGAATGCCGTAAAGCCTCGTCTTTACCAAGCCCATGCAGAGGGTAAACAATTGGAGGAAACCGAGGCCGCCTTCCATATGGCTTTTCAGATGAAGAAGAATTTCGTGAAACGGGCGACTCAGGCGGATTATATCCGTCAGATGTTGGATGCCGGGGAGGGGCCCGTGATTATTTGCGGTGATTTTAATGATACACCGGCCTCTTATACGTACCGTACCGTGAAAGGTGATTTAACGGATGGGTTCCGTGACTGCGGCTCTGGTTTCGGGTACACCTTTCGTCAATTAAAGCGTATATTTCGAATTGATTACATAATTTATTCTCCTGATTTTAAGGGTGTAACTTATGATTCTCCTAATTTAGACTACAGTGACCATAAGCCCGTCGTATGGTTAGGATATGTTAATTAACACACCCAAAAGGATAGTTTTAGAACCTTTTTCAACTCATGCTGTTTTAATAGTGACTTATATATAAGCACAAATAATAGTATAAACTGTTTTAAACGTTAAAATGAGATGAAAAAGATTTTTCCTTTTTTTCTGTTAGTTCTTCTGTTGGCTTCTTGCCAAAAGGACCCGGACATGTCGAAATTGGACAATGATTTTCTGGTGTTCACGAATCACGATAAGGACGCGAAATTCGAATCGTTCACTACGTTCTACATTCCGGATAGTGTATTGGTTATCGGCACAAGCGAGAAACCTCAGTTCTGGACAGCCAATGAAGCAGACGATATTATCACTACATTGGTGAATAATATGGAAAGCCGCGGTTTCAAACGCACGCTAGACAAAGATAACGCCGACTTAGGTCTGCAAGTTTCTTACGTACAAAGTACTCAATATTTCGCTGACTACAACGATGGCTACAACTACCCGTACTGGTGGTGGAACTATCCGGGATATTGGAGTCCGGGTTACTGGGGACCGGGTTGGGGAAATTGGTATTACCCGTATCCTGTAGTGTATAGCTATAGTGTAGGTTCCTTGTTGACAGAGTTAGTGGATTTGGATACTCCTGCCGCTTCTAAGGCAGACGCTAAACTTCCGGTTCTTTGGACTGCTTACATGAGTGGCTTGTTGTCTGGTTCCGATAAATTCGATACTCAGCTGGCTGTTCGTGCTATCGAGCAAGCATTTGTACAATCTCCGTACGTAAAGAAATAATAATTCGAATGATTAAAAGTTTGAGATTCTATGAAAAAGATAAATAAATCAATCAAGTTAATCGCTTTACTCGTAGTTTGTATGGCGATGCCTACTCTGGCTGGCGCCCAGGTTTTGAAAAACGCGTATTTCAATGTAGACTGGCAAATCAACTCTCCGTTCGGTCAAGACTTTTCTAAGAAGACCAGCGGTTGGGGTGCTCACGCTGAGGGTGGTTACTATGTGATTCCTAATTTCGCTATAGGTGCGTTCATCTCTTATCATACAAATAATGAGTATGTGGACCGCCAGACGATTCCGGTAAACTCAACATCCGTAATCACTTCCGATCAACAGCATTCTATCTTCCAGTTGCCTTTTGGTGCGGCTTTCCGTTATAACTTCGCTCCGGAAGGACAATTCCAACCGTATGTTGGCGCTCAGTTAGGTGCTAGCTATAGTGAGATGTCTACCTACATGAACGTGTTGAAGGTTTACGATCGTAACTGGGGATTCTATGTAGCTCCCGAGATCGGTATGACCGTGTACTTCACACCTCAGAAACAGATCGGCGTACATATGGCCGCTTATTATAACTACGCTACCAACAAGGGGGATGTCCTCAGCTATCATATCGATGGTTTGAATAACTGGGGTATCCGCTTAGGTCTAGCGTTCTGATAGACAACGTTTGTTCTTTTAAGTGTTTTATGTAGTTTAGGGAAACGGAGGGCAGTGAATGTCTTCCGTTTCTTGCTTTTATAAGATCTGTAGTTTCACCCCGAATGAAAGGCTTAAATAATCTTTTGGCTTCAAGTAGCTGTTGCCGATAGCGTTTATTATATACAAATCGCAAGTGCTCAACTCATAGAAGAAGCTGATGGATTTATGCCAGCTACTATTTGGATTCAGTTTGAGCGTGATCCGCTCCCCGATAAAGATATGGTTACGGATGCGGGTGGAGAACCAATAATATCCCGGGGGATACTTATTCGGTTGCTTGGCCCAGAAATCCCGGTCAAATAGGAAATTTACGTAGATACCGCAACAAAGAGGCTCGAAAGATACTTTTTCTCCCAGATCGATATTCCAAGGAAAATAGTTTTGTTTCAAGGTGAAAGTCACGTTCGCGTGATCATTCGCGTTGCGGGGGACGATACCCAGCAACATATCCGTTTCCCAATGATTCCGGTAATAATTCCAACCGGTACCCACGGATAGCATCGCCATGGAACCTGCGAATTGTACTTTCGTATAGCGGGGGATGACCCGTTGCCATGCGTTCTCGTACCGTTGCACTCGTTTCGTGTATTTATCCTCTTGCGCATGGAGTGTAAGGGAAAAGACACAAGTTAAGAGGAGAAGCTTAAAAATTGACCACTTCATACATATAATCGTCAGGGGTTAAGGTAAAAAGAAGATAACTTCGTTTGGCGATATTGGCGCAACCGTAGTAGATAATGCCATCCTCAAACAAATCAGCTGCCGATACGCAATGGTTATGCGCATGCAAGCAGAACATTAAAGATGGTAATGTCTTGATATAAAGTTGGAACACGTCTTTCACGTTATTGTCGAACTGTTCGTTCCCGGGAGGGGCGTGCATGACTACGATCGTGCGTTTATTACGGGTACTATCCGCTATCTCATTCTTTAGGAAATTAAAATCGGGTACCGGATGGGAATAATCATACTCGATAGCGTTCGTATTGAGGCATACGAATTTCACGTCGCTCACGACAAACGAGAAGTTCTCATTCCCAAAGATTTTACGAAATACTTGGTCGCCATTACCGATCACGTCGTGATTACCGATCAACCCTACGTAAGGCACTTTTAGTTTGGACAAGATATCATCGTTCCACTCGAATTCCTTCTTTAAGCCGAACTCCGTATAATCTCCTCCATGGATAATGAAATCGATGCTATCTAATTGATTAACGTACTTGACGAAATCTTCCGTCTCATTATAACTCCGCTGGGTATCGCCCATAAAAATAAAACGGATCGTGTCCTTCCCTTCGCAGACTTTCTCGATACGCTCGATATTGGTCGGGTTGATCTCCCGGGAAGTATCGGAATCCAGACGACCGTCATACGGATGATAGTCGATTAAGTCGCAAGCCGTGAGGAGTGTAGCGGCAGAAAGCCATATGTATTTCTTTAAAAACATAGCATCCTAACTTTTTTATATGCAAAGTTAGGATGCTATCAGTACCAAAAAAGGTCATTTCTGAGCTTATACTGGTCTAAAATGTATATTCTATAAAGCGAATACTTGCTTTATTTCCGTGAAGTCAGATAATACGATATCGGCAGTCTCATTTCCTTTATAAGCGCTCCAACCAATACTTTTTAGCCAGATTGTCTGGCATCCGATCCGGGTGGCGGGGACGATATCCTTATCATAGGAATCACCTACGACAACAATCTCGTCGGCGGGAAATCCCAGTTTATCCACTCCTAATCGGAAGATCGCCGGGTCCGGCTTACGGATACCTACGACCGCCGATTCCACGATAGCGCCGAATAAATGATCCAAACCGAAATCTTTCAACACGGATTCTATGTTCCCATAGAAGTTCGATACCAATACCAATGGGTAACGTTCCGCTAATTGCTCCAGAATGGGGCGGGCGCTATCGATTGCCTTCCGGGCGTATTCGTAACACCAATCCGCTAATTGTTCCGGTAACTCCGGGGTAATCGCCTCGGCGGATAAATACCCGTTCTCTTTCAGCCATTGGATTTGTAAATCGCTTTTCAAGCGCAGCATATCCAGAAACGTATGATGAGGCTTCACGATCGGATTCTTTCCAAGCGTTCTTTCTCCATGTACATAAGCATCACGGAAGACCGCTTTGGATACGGGAACCTTCAAGGCCTCATACGCCATCCAGATCACCTCAGCCCAGTGCATGCCGTTACTGTCTATCGTTCCGCCGTAATCAAAGAGGATTCCTTTTACTTTGTCTAATTTGAACATAATCGAATGGGATAAAAACGTTATAATTGTTTGCTGAAATCTTCACAAATATGCTCATGCTTTTTGATCATATAGAGCAACATCGAGTTTAATACGGTCAGCTCGAATACGAAATACAGCCAAGGCATGTCGATGAAAAGGCTGACAAACAAAGCGATCACCCGGGTATTGAATGATAGCATATTTGTATATTTCATCAACGGCAGACTCTTTGTTCGAAAAGCCTTACGGAACCATTCCGGCGCTTGTCCGTTGTATTTCTCACGGATGATGTTCATCATGTGTTGGAATTTAGGTGTCCATGCTTCTTGACCTACCGTATAATTAATGTAGAAGGTCTCGAACAATTTATAGATAAAGTCATGTTTCCAACTCATCTTCTTATAATTCTCCTTCAATAGGGGAGAGTGGGAGAGCTCGCTACCCGATTTACCTTTCAAGAACAACAAGTGAATATTGCGATAATAATCCGCCATGGCCGCTTGCTTGCTATGGAAGAATCCCGTCGTAGCCGCCAATAGCCAGATCCATATTCCCCATTCCGGCGTGAGGCGTAAGCAGATTGCCGCGTAGATAGCGATAAACCAGAAATCGCCGGCGGCACCGTCCAAAATACGTCCCAAGGCACTTTTCTGTCCGGTCATACGGGCCAATTGTCCGTCTGCGCTATCATATGAGTTTGCCCAGATTAACAGTAACATGCCGATCACGTTGATAGCGAGGCTCTGGAAATAGAAACAGATACCTGCCGTTATGCCGATAAAGATGCTGGCGATCGTGATACTATTGGGCGATACCCCCAATTTATTAAAGAACAAAGCCCATTGGTAGCCAATAGGACGATAGAAATGAATATCGATAAACTCCTCGGTGTCCAAAGATTTTAAGGTTGACTCCAGACTGGGAGTAGACTTAGTCTCACTCATGATTGATTTTGTTAAAACGATTTAGATGTGTTCTCGCATAAGATCCCAGATACGACGTGCGATGTTTGGAGCCGCTTCTTCCCGGCAAGGGGCGAAACTAGGCCAATCATTGAAATCGATAATCCGCATGACACCATCCTCGGAGACGATGCAATCTCCCCCGTAAATATGTATGTTCAATACCTCCGCAGCCTTGTGGCAAAGCAGACGAAGCTGCGCTTCGTCGAAGGGGATCCCCTTCGCTGTACCATTGATAACTTCTAAGCCAAATTTACTATGATGCATGTTCGATGGATAGAACCAATAAAAGAAATCAGTCCCCGCTACCCCATAAAATTTCACCAAGTCGCCTACCAGATGCTCATTGATTACCGCCGACGGGATACCACGGATGGCGTATTCCTTCAGTATGCTTCTCGCCTCTTCCGGATTTCTTACGTAGGTGACGTCTTCCCTATGAATGGCGTGGAAATCTCCCCGTTTGATCCAGCAATTAAAGAAACCGGCTTTCTCAAGGGCTTCTGTCGGATCCTCATCTGTCCGTAAGATTAAGCTTGCCGGATGGGAGATATGGTTGGATAATAGGAGGCGGGTCATTTTCTCACGAGTACAATTCTCGATCCCGTAACCCGAGTTCACCACGAAATAATTTTTATCCTCTAGTTCTTGCAGCTTATGGATGGACTTCCAGTCTCTTACCATATTAAAGATACCCTTTTCATTCGGGTCTTGTAGCAGCAGATCCGATTCGATATATTCGTTTACATCGCATCCCAATTTTCGTAAATGCTGGGCTGTCAAGGCGAAGATCGCCGCGTCGTTGCCGATATGATTGGGGGAGAATTGATTTCCTCTGCGGATACCTGCTAAAGTTAATTTACTCATTGTTAGACAGTATTCTTTATGACTTTAAAAATGATTCGGCTTTCAAAATGTCATCGGCGTGATCCACGTCGATGATCTTGCTGAAAGGATAGGCCTTTAGCCTCAACCCCTCGGCGATGAGCTGCCGTTGATAATTGCGCATTCTCGACATTCCCTGCGAGATGGCGTTGTTCAATACACCCAGAGCCGGACGCCTCAAGCAATAGATACCTCCCGATATGTAACGGCAATCACCGTCTGCCTGATCTAGGAAATTCCGGATGTAAAGTTCGTTGTCTGTTTCTACATATAAGGGTTTCTCGTCATCAATAAAATCAGTGACGGCCATCAATCCGTCCAGTTTATCCTCTTGGATGAACTGTTGGATATAGCCGCTGAACTCTTCTTCCTTGAAGATCGTGTCTACAGTAGTTAAACAAATCTTATCACCGTCCAGATAATGACTCAGCTCGTAGAAGCTGTGCATAGAACTGGGGGTGGATTTTACCAATAGGTAAAAGGGTATAGGTAGTCGCAGGGCCTTCAGGTAATCCTGTACCTCGGTCATCTCCTCGTTTACGATGATACTGATAGAGGTAGCGTTATTTTTCAAAAAAACGTCTATCAACCGGTCTATCAGAGGGACACCGTTGAGTCTAACCAGAGGCTTTGGCCACTTAACACCTTCTTGCGCCAAGCGGGAGCCTTCGCCGGCGGCAATGATCGCGTAATCCATAACTTTTATTAGTTCAAATAATAATTTTGCAAAGTTACGAGATTTCTGAGATAGTTTTAGGCTATATCGTTGATATAATTGGTCAAAATTTCTATAAATTAGGACTATTTGACTAGAACAACAAAGACGTTATAAAGAGCTTGAATGTTTTTTTGAAAATAATTATCGTTTTATAGTTGCTAATTCAAATAGAATGCTTTCCTTTGTGCCATGAACAAAAGATAGTTTGTATAGCTCTTTTATCTTTTAGCATTTATTCATCAGCGATGATAATACTTTCTTTTAGAGATTGACTTCACCAACCATCCTTGTTTTATTATTAATTTTTATTTTTTTTATATCATTTTCGTATGAATATTTACATTGGAAACCTGAATTATCGGGTAAGAGAATCAGACTTACAACAGATTCTGGAAGAGTATGGTGTTGTAGACTCAGTTAAAATCATTGTTGACCGTGACACAAAACGTTCTAAGGGCTTCGCTTTCGCTGAGATGCCTAACGCTGCAGAGGCTCAAAAAGCTATCGAGGAGTTGAACCAAGCTGAGTACGAAGGTCGTCAGATGGTTGTTAAAGAAGCTATCCCTAGACGTTAAATTTTAGAAGAAAGAAATTTTTAAAATAAGACGAAAAAGCGGGGAAACGAGGTGAAAACTTCCGTTTCCCCGCTTTCTTTTTTCAGTGTATTTTGTTTATGTTCGCGAGAAATTTTAAGAGTGATGAAGAATATAGGTGTTAGGAGTCTCATTGTGGGTCTTTGCTTGATGGGATTGGGGAGTTGGTCTCCCTCGCTGAAGGCGCAGATCGCGGATCGTGTCTATAAGACAGATTATCATATCGACCCGGAGAAGGCCCGGGAGTTGTCCGTGGAGTTGGATAATATTAGCTTCTTCAAGGATAACGAGTATACGGGTAAATTTACCAAAGGGTATTCGTTGCCGGGGCTTTGGGTACAAGGCAAAGCGGTTTATTATCCCTTGCGGAATATCAAGTTGGAGGCGGGTGTCCATATGTTGATCTATCATGGGGCGAATAAATATCCGAGCATGGCTTATCAGGATATCGCTTATTGGAAGGGAGACCAATACCAAAAAGGGGTACATGTGTTGCCCTATTTCCGGGCGCAGATGGCTCTCTCGGATCATGTGAACATCGTGCTGGGAAATATTTACGGCGCTTCCAACCATAATTTGATAGAGCCTCTTTATAATCCGGAGTTGAATTTGACCTGCGATCCCGAGGCGGGCTTGCAGTTGTTGTATGACTCGAAGGCTTTCGACTTGGATGTGTGGGTGAACTGGCAGAGCTTTATTTTCCGGGAGGATGTGCATCAAGAGGCGTTTACCGTCGGGATCTCTTCACGGGTAAAGTACAACGACCCGGCTTCCCGTTTCCATTTCTATACGCCGGTGCAAGGATTGGTGCAGCATAGGGGAGGCGAGATCGACACGATCTTCAACAATTCCGTGCAAACCTTGATGAATGGTGCGATCGGTGTCGGAGGTGTATGGAATACCGGACATCGTATTTTCAAGAACTTGAACGTGGAACTGGATGCTACCGGTTATTATCAGCAAGCGGGAGAGATATGGCCTTTTGACAGCGGATATGGCTTGTATGCCCGTGCTTCCGCCGATATCTATGATTTCCGGGTGAAAACGTCGTATTGGACCTGCGAGGATTTCATCTCTATGTTTGGTAGCCCGTTTTTTGGGGCGGCCTCGATGATTGATGAGGGGGTTACGTTCGACCGTCCTCAAATGATCTATCTGGGGGTGGAATATTCCCGGCAACTAGCGAAGGGTTTCTCGATAGGGGTAGATGTGGACGTTTTTCATCATCTCTCCGGAGATATGAATGATGCGGATGGAGTAAAACAACCGATGGGAAGCGCCACGAGTTTTACGGCAGGGGTTTACATGCGTATCAATCCGTCTTTCTTGATTAAAAAATTCTGATCATTACCTTCATAGAAAAACACAGTAGTATTCGATTGTGAATACTACTGTGTTTTTCTATGAATACTATTGTGTTCAGCCGTGAATACAATAGTGTTTTTATTCAATTACTAAATCAATCTTTTTCAGTGTCTTATCGTCCGAGGAACCTCCATATAGGATTTGGTATTTACCCGGGCGAACCTCCATGGTCTGTGTATTGTCATTGAAGGATTGGAAAGCTTTCGGTTCCAATTGGATGCTAACCGGTTGTTCGCTGCCAGCCTTCACGTTCACACGTTTGAATGCTTTCATCGCTTTTAGCGGTCCGGCGGGATCGTTCGGGTTCTTGATGTAGATCTGAGCGACCTCGTCACCATCCATCTTGCCTGTATTGGCGATATCGAAGGAGAGGGTAACCGATTCGTTGGAAGCGATCTTATCCTTTGACAACTTAGCGTTCTTATAATCGAATGTTGTATAGCTCAAGCCATAACCGAACGGATAAAGCGGAGTCTGCGTCATGTAACGATAGGTACGGCCTTTCATGCTGTAATCTTGGAAGTCCGGAAGCTGGTCTACGGATTTATAGAACGTGATTGGCAAGCGTCCGGCCGGGTTATAGTCTCCGAATAAAACGTCGGCCACGGCTGTTCCACCTTCTTGTCCGCCATACCAAGCGTTCAAGATAGCGTTTACATGATCGTTCTCCCAGTTCAATGCCAATGCGCTACCCGTACATACTACGTATACTACAGGCTTTCCGGTGGCTACCAAGGCTTTGACCATCTCCTTCTGTACGGCCGGGATCTCGATATTCGTGCGGTCGCCTTTCCGGAAACCTTCAGCGTCTACCGGCATTTCCTCACCTTCCAGACGTGGAGATATACCACCTACGAATACGATGACATCAGCGTCTTTAACCTTGCTGGCCGTAGCTTGGAAATCTACGGGTGTGCGTACGCCTACCGTAAAGTTCAGGTCAGCGCTACCCGTGCGTTGCATATATTCGATCTTTATGGGATATTTCTCACCTTTCTTAGCGTTTAGCGTATAGAGTTTTTCCGCTCCATATTCGTTTTCCCATACCTCGGCGACTTTAGCCGTATCGATATACAGGCGGAATGCGTCGTTTCCGGATAGTTTGAACTCGACAGGACCATCTATCGGAGACTCGAATTCACCCGTAAAGCGAGCCGTGAAATTCGTCAAGTTCACGTTCGGGGCGAATTGGGTGTTACCTCCGGTGGTATAATGAAGCTCTTTCGCTAATCCCTTGTAGGCGGGGGTACCCTCGAACTCGGTATTGTTGAAGAATTCGGAGGCGAAACCCTGTCCCGCCGTGGAAGATACGTGGCTACCTAGGTCTGTCACGACAAAATCGGCGGTATGGTTGCAACCCAACTCGTAGATAACCTCTGCGTTCGGGACTTTATTGCGGATACCTTCCACGATCGTAACGGTCTTGCTAGGGAAGCCGTTGTAGTTGGCCCATAGCATGGTAGAGTCCGCCGCGTTCGGTCCGACTACGGCGATCTTCTTGATATTCTTGTCTAGAGGAAGCATATTATTCTTGTTCTTCAACAAAACGATACTTTTACGTGCCATATCCAGTGCCTTGGCGATATGCTCCGGGCTCTCGACTACGCTGTAAGGTATCTTAGAATAAGGAACCCGCTCGTCCGGATCGAACATACCTAGCTCGAAGCGACCTTTCAGCAGGCGGCGTAAGGATACGTCCAGATCTTTCTCCGAGATCTTACCGTCGGCCAAGGCTTTGTTTAGCGCACGGTAGCTACCGCCACATTCTAGGTCGGTACCGTTCAATACGGCGTCGGCGGATGCGCTCTCAGCGTCCGGGTGCGTCTCATGGCGAGGCGTATTCTTGTCTTTCCTCCAGAAATCATCGATAGCACCGCAATCGGACAGGATGATATTGTCGTACCCCCAACTGTTACGCAAGATATCGATCAATAATTTGTCGCTACTACAGCAAGGTTTACCCTCGAAACGGTTGTAGGCGCACATTACCTCTTGTACATCGCCTTCCTTAACCAATGCCTCGAAAGCTGGAAGGTAGGTCTCGTACAAGTCGCGAGGGGTAGCTTCTGCGTTGAATTCGTGGCGGTTCCATTCCGGGCCGCTGTGTACGGCGTAATGCTTGGCGCAAGCGTGTGTCTTGTAATAATTCGGATCATCGCCTTGCAATCCGCGGGTTACGGCTACGCCCATCTTCTCGGTCAAGTAAGGGTCCTCGCCATAGGTTTCCATACCCCGTCCCCAGCGAGGGTCACGGAAGATATTGATATTCGGGGTCCAGAAAGTAAGACCTTTGTAACGGTCGTACTCCTTGTCTTTCTGGTATTGGTGGTATTTGGCACGGGCCTCGTCGCTGACCATCGTGAAGGTCTCGTGAACGGCGTTATCGTCGAAGGTAGCCGCCATGGCGATCGCTTGCGGGAATACGGTCGCACGTCCGGCACGAGCCACGCCGTGAAGAGCCTCGTTCCACCAGTCGTAAGTCGGGATTCCCAAACGCTCGATGGCGGGGGTTACGTTCATCATTTGGCCGATTTTCTCCTCCGGTGTCAGCCGGGATAGTAAGTCGTCGATACGTTCCTCCAAGGGAAGTTCCGGATTCCGGAAAGGGTAATCTTGTTGTTTTTCACTACAAGAGGCGGTGAGTAGGAGGGTGATCATCGCTACTGTCAGTTGTTTCATTTTCATGTTATTAAATTTTAGATATTGTTTATCTTACATTATTACTTATTGTAAACTATTTTAAGATAAATCGTTATCTTTGATATTGATGATGCAAAACTACGATTTTAGAAGCATTTTTTCAAACAGGAATACTTAAAATAGGTTACTTTCGTGGTTATTCATTTAAAAGCCCTACTTTTGCCGTAACAGATTAAAACACGAAAGAATGATGAAGAAGTATCTATTTTTGTTACTAATAGGGGCCGCTAGCCTGACGGCCTGCGGAGACGATGACGATCCCGTTGTTCCGGAATTGAATAAGCTAACGAAAGTTTCTTGTTATAAAGACGGATCTTCAAGTCCGCTTTTTACCGCTGATATCAATTATACGAGCGATGGCAAGATCTCAAATATAAATTTGGGAGTGGATAAGTTATTGTTCATTTATTCGGATGGTAAATTCTCTGTCACAGGCATTCATTCCGGTGAGGTTATAGAGGAATATACGTTAAGCGGAAATGTAATTACAAGTAAGAAGATCTCTCAAGAGAATCCATACGCCAGCAACGAGATCTATGTAAGCGATGAATATTCCTATCGTTATTCAGGCTCGAATTGGGTGTTGACTTCTTGGAATGCCCGTTGGCCGAAAGAGTTTGGGACGGGATACGAGGAGAGAAGTTATCCGGAGTACGAGAAATATACATGGGAGAACGGCAACGTGGTTCTATATGCCCAGTCATTGGATAGCCGGGAGATGAGGTACGAGTATAGCGTGGCGGAGGCTCCTAAGAACTTCCCTCTGCGAGTGATCGGTTCTTTCTCGCCGGTTGGCTTTGAGTCTGTAACTCCTCTGAACTTGTTATATGGTATCCAGAACCGGAATCTTCCGATCCGTGCCTACACCTATACGATCCCTAACCAGAGCGAGGTGAAAGCTGAGTACAAATACACCTATACCACCGTGGGAGATTATATAACGGGTATGACTATCGATGAGAATGACGGAGGAACCGCAAGCTCTTATAAGTATACTTTCGAGTATAATTTCGCCGTGAAATAAGGAACCATGCCTTGTTTGGTTTAATTAACATACGCATATGCAGCATTTCCGCCCTAAAACGCATTTCTAATTTTATAGAATTAAAAGGTTGATTAGTTTAATTGATAAACTTAGAAAGGAAGTATTATGAACGGATTCTTTAATTTTAGGAAATTAGTTGTAGGTGTAATGGCGGCTACTTGTTTTATGGGATTTCAATCTTGCTTGGACGATGATGATGATTATCCTTACAGTAAAGTGTTGCCGAATGCGTTGGTGACGGTTAAGCCGGTCGATGATGGTTCATATTTTCTTCAATTGGATGATAGCACGACCTTGTTGCCTGTCAATATGACCTCTTCTCCCTTCGGGCAGAAGGAGGTGAGAGCGTTGGTGAATTTTGACGAGACGAACGAGTCTAGCGGAATTTACAGCAAGGCCGTAAATATTAATTGGATCGACAGTATCCTTACAAAACCAATCGCTCCGGATTTGGGGGTGACTAGCAACGATTCGATCTATGGCTCTGACCCTGTGGAGATCGTGAACGATTGGGTTACCATCGCCGAGGACGGATATCTGACACTCCGTTTCAGGACGATCTGGGGAGACCGCAATAAGGCTCATTTTGTAAACCTACTGACAGGCAAGGACCCGGAGAATCCTTATGAGGTAGAGTTCCGCCATAACGCTTATGGCGATGTATATGGCGCATATGCGGATGGACTGGTCGCTTTTAAATTGGATAGCCTCCCGGATACGAATGGTAAGACGGTTAAGTTGAAATTAAAATGGAAGTCATTCGATGGCGATAAGTCTGTGGAATTCAATTATTGTTCCCGCAAGTCTACTCCGGCAAAAGCATCTATAGCTGCCGAGAGAAGCGCCTTAAATTTGAAATAGGTCGGTTTGATCGTTTAAATAGATGGGGATTTGGCAGGGAGTGAATCTCCCTTGCTTTTTGAAAGTTCTTTCCTAGTGATAGGGAAGGACTTTTTTTTATGGATAGAAACAAAAAAGGACTCTAAGAAGAGTCCTTTTTATTCGTGGGCAGTGATGGATTCGAACCACCGAAGGCGAAAGCCAGCTGAGTTACAGTCAGCCCCATTTGGCCACTCTGGTAACTGCCCATTCCAATATGTTTTCTTGAGCCTCTTGTCGGATTCGAACCAACGACCCCGAGATTACAAATCACGTGCTCTGGCCAACTGAGCTAAAGAGGCATCTGTTATTTGTTTGCGGGTGCAAAGGTAGTAATAATATCTTACGATGCAATAGCTGGAGGCATTTTTTTCAAAAGGGAACGAAAAAAACCGTCCGGGAAAACTCTCGGGCGGCTCTTCTCTACACGTAACTTACATCAAATTAAATCAATATCTCTTACCAACGGTTTCCCAGTCGATAATCCCCCACAATGCGTTCAAATGATCCGCACGGCGGTTCTGGTAATCCAGATAGTAAGAATGCTCCCATACATCGAATCCCATGATCGGAGTCAATCCCTTAACGACCGGGTTACTACCGTTGGGTTCTTTGGTAATTGAAAGTTTGCCGTCTTTATCTTTAGCCAACCATACCCATCCTGAGCCGAACAAGCCTGTACCGGCAGCCACGAACTCTTTCTGGAAGTTCTCGAACGATCCCCACGTAGACTTGATAGCCTCGGCTAGCTTACCCGTAGGCTCGCCACCTCCGTTCGGGGAGAATTGGGTAAAATATAGATTGTGATTCAATACTTGGCCGGCATTGTTGAAAATGGCTCCGTCAGACTCACGAACGATCTGCTCCAGCGGAGCGTTCTCGAATTTCGTGCCCTCAATCAGCTTATTAAGGGTATTTACATAGTTCAATAAATGTTTTCCGTAATGGAAATCAATTGTTTGTTTGCTGATAACTGGTTCTAAACCGTCGTTTGCGTACGGTAACTGGATTAACTCGAATTTCATAACTTCTTCTTTTTTATCTGTTATTTGACTATTTGTGATCATTAATAATAAACTTAAACATAATGTAAGCATTGTCTTCTAGTTTTTTATGTTGATTTACTATATAAACAGAGCTGAGGGGATGAAAGTTCTGGGTTCGGTGATGATTTTTTAGTGAAAATATGTTTGCGGCTAAAGTTTTATAGGGAAAACTATGCGTTATATATCGCGAAAGTTTCTATTTTTGTGCGCTCTTAAGCTTTTATTAATTAGTAAAACATATTTGTAGATGGTAAAGAAAGTTGGGAATTTAATTCCAAACACCTTTTTTATTACAAAAGGAAGTGGCGAATCAGACTTGGAGAAACACGCTGGTTCTTACCACATGGCTCTTTATGACGCCGGTATCTCTGATTTCAATATCATGACGTATTCGTCAGTGATACCCGCTACGGCACATCTGGCAACCATGGATGAACTAGACCTTCCTCCATTTGGTTCGGAAATGAAAACGATCATGGCTGTATCCCATGGATATCAGGATGAGTTCGTGTCTGCTGGTGTGGTTTACGCATGGATGTATAAGGATGAGAACTTTGATGAGAAGGTTGGTGGCCTTGTGTGTGAGGTCAGCGGACGTTACCGTATCGAGGAGCTTGAGTCTCGTCTGATCCGTGTTATCAACGATCTTCATCAGAAGACGTATGGGAAGTATTATCTTGGAGAGCTTAACTTTATCACCGAGGGAATCACGATCGAGAAACGCTATGGAACGGCGTTGGCCGCCCTTTGCTTCGTGGATTTCCTTCAACCGGAGATCGAGGAATAAGTCGTGTTGAGTATTTTTTGTGATATTTATAGAGCCGGTTCCTTTCAAGAGCCGGCTTTTTTGTTAACTTTGAGCAACAAAAAACATATAAATATTGTTTTCGTGATATGAAAAAGATAATTAATCCGTGGGAAGGGCTGGACGGTTATATGTGTTTCGGTTGCGCTCCGAACAATCCGCTGGGGCTGCATATGGAGTTTTTTGAGGATGGTGACGATATCGTGGCGTTCTGGAAGCCTCAAGGTACTTACCAAGGATGGCTGCGTACGTTGCACGGAGGTATACAGACTACGCTGATGGATGAGTTGGCCGGCTGGGTGGTCTTGCGGAAGTTGCAGACCTCCGGGGTGACTTCACGCCTCGACGCCAAGTTTATGAAGAGTATCTCTACGGACGAGCCCCAGCTGACGATACGGGGACGGATGACAGACCGGAAACGGAACGCCATCTTCATAGAGACCGAGATCTATAACTCGGCGAATGAGTTGTGTACCCGTGCCGAGATGGTTTATTTCATCACCCCGCAAGAACGTGCGATGGAGGAGTTTGGTTTTTGTGGGTGTAAGACTGAGGATGAACATTAGTATAAATAAAAAGAAAAGTTAGGTTATTATGAAGTATGTTGGGGCTCACGTGAGTGCGGTCGGTGGGGTTGAGAATGCCCCCGTTAATGCCCATGAGATCGGTGCGAAGGCTTTTGCCCTTTTCACCCGGAATCAGAGGCAATGGAAGTCGCAGCCGTTGAAGGCGGACAGTATCCATTTATTTAAGGAGCGGTGTGAAGCGTACGGTTACGATCCGGGATGTATCTTGCCGCACGATAGCTATTTGATCAATCTGGGGAACCCGGACGCCGAGGGATTGCAGAAATCCCGTGACGCTTTTCTGGACGAGATGACACGCTGCGAGCAACTGGGACTGAAAATGCTGAATTTCCATCCCGGAAGCCATTTGGGGAAGATGGAGGTGGATACCTGCCTGTCTCGCATCGCCGAGTCGATCAATATCACGTTGGCTCAGACGAGTGGCGTATGTGCCGTGATAGAGAATACGGCGGGGCAAGGCTCGAACTTGGGATATACCTTCGAGCAGATCGCCTATATTATAAACGAGGTAGAGGATAAGAGCCGGGTGGGAGTATGCCTCGATACGGCGCACACGCTTGCCGCCGGTTACGATATAAAGACACCGGAGGGATTTTCCGAGACATTCCGTCATTTCGACGAGGTGGTCGGCTTTTCTTATTTAAGGGGGATGCACTTGAACGATTCTAAAAAGGAGCAGGGATCACGTGTGGACCGGCACGAGAGTATCGGTAAAGGCTTGATGGGCCTTGATACCTTCCGCATGATCATGGCGGACCCCCGTTTCGACAATATGCCCTTAATCCTAGAGACCCCGGACGAGGCGCTTTGGCCGGAGGAGATACAGCTTCTATATAAACAATTAAAATCTTGATTATATGTTCATTTTAATGCCTGTCATTTTTGTCTTAGGAATCCTCGCTATTGCCTTGGAGGATAAGATCAAAATAAATAAAGCGGCCATAGCGTTGTTCATGGCTATCTCTATGTGGATGATATTGATGTTCGATGCCTACAATATTTTCGTCGAACGCTCTAGTACGATCTTTCAAGAGTTCTTGACCCAGAACCCGGAGATGGCCAGCTTGCCCCCGCATGAGCAATTTATTAATTTTATATCGAACCGTGCGATTGTTTATCATTTAGGAAACGTCTCCGAGACGCTTTTCTTCGTGATGTGTTCCATGTTGATCGTGGATATCGTGGATAAGCATGGTGGTTTTAGGGCCGTGACCGGGTATATCCGTACGCCGAATAAACGTAAGCTGTTGTGGTATATAAGTTTCGCTACTTTTTTCTTCTCCGCCTTGTTGGATAACTTGGCAGCCGCTATCGTGATCATGGCGGTGTTGCGTAAGCTGGTACCGGATCGTACGGATCGTTTGAAATATGCCTGTATGGTGATTATAGCGGCGAACGCCGGTGGCTCATGGTCGCCGATTGGTGATGTGACGACCATCTTGCTTTGGGTCGGAAAGAATATCTCGGCGATGCACCAGATCTCTCACGTATTTATCCCCGCTTTGGTTAATATGTTGGTGCCGTTGACGATCGCCCATTTCTGGTTGTTCAAGAAAGGATCTACCTTGCGTGTGTTGAGCGAGGAGGAGCAAGGCGACGAGTACATACCAGAGATACCGAACCGCTCACGTCGGATGATCTTTGTGATCGGCGTGCTTTCCTTGGCGTTGGTGCCTGTCTTCCAGATGGTGACGAACTTGCCGCCGTTCTTGGGCGTCTTGCTGGGATTGGTGATCCTTTGGTTCTATACGGATTTGATGTATAGCAAGCTGCATATGCATGAGTCCCAGAAACTCCGTATTTCCCAATTGTTGCCGAATATCGATTTGGCTACGATCTTCTTTTTCTTGGGGATCTTGATGGCCGTGGGAGCATTGGAGACTTCCGGGCAGCTAGGGATCATGTCCGCTTTCTTGGATAAGCATGTGCATGAGCCGTATCTGATCAGCTTCGTGATCGGTGCCTTGTCCTCCTGCGTGGATAACGTAGCCTTGGTAGCTGCTACGATGGGTATGTACCCGATCGTGGAGCAGGTGGCCGACTTATCGCCTTATGCCCAGTTCTTCGTATCGGACGGTGGTTTCTGGACCTTCTTGGCTTATTGCGCCGTGACGGGTGGTAGCATCTTGATCATCGGATCGGCTACGGGCGTTACGGTAATGGGATTGGAGAAGATCGATTTTATGTATTATACGAAACGGTTCTCTATCTTGGCGTTGATCGGCTATTGTTGCGGCGCCGGTGTATATATGCTTTTATTTGCTTAAAACTTTATTTATATGAAGAAGAGTTGGATTTTATTAACCGCTTGCGCCGCCCTGTTATCCGGGGTGGAGGCTATCGCCTGTACCGGTTTGCTGGTGGGCAAGAAGGCTTCGACAGACGGTTCGGTAATGATTAGTTATGCGGCGGACTCGCATTCCCTGTATGGGGAGATGTATCGTTGGCCCGCCGCTACATGGCCGAAGGGCGCCATGTTGGAAGTGAAGGAATGGGATACGGGGAAACCGCTGGGCAAGATCGCCCAAGTGGAGAAGACCTATTCCGTAGTGGGTAACATGAACGAGCATCAGGTGGCTATCACGGAGAGTACGTTCGGAGGACGCCATGAATTGGTGGATACGACGGGTATCATGGATTACGGTAGCTTGATCTACATCGCTTTGCAACGTTCCAAGTCGGCTCGTGAAGCGATCAAGGTCATGACGGACTTAGTAAAGGAATATGGCTATTACAGCAGTGGCGAGACGTTCTCTATCGCCGATAAGAACGAGGCTTGGGTGATGGAGATGATCGGCAAGGGACCGGGTAACAAAGGTGCCGTTTGGGTAGCGATCCGCATCCCGGACGATTGTATCTCGGCGCATGCCAACCAGTCCCGTATCCAGCAGATACCGTTTGACGATAAGGAGAATTGCATGTACTCGCCGGATGTGGTTTCTTTCGCCCGTGAGAAAGGATATTTCAAGGGAAAGGACGCTGATTTCAGTTTCGCCAAGGCTTATTGCCCGTATGATTTCAGCGCCTTGCGTGGATGCGAGGCTCGTGTATGGTCTTTCTTCCGTAAATATGATACCACGATGGATCAGTATATGGATTTTATCAAGGGTGATCCTTCCAAGGAGCCGATGCCTCTGTATGTGAAGCCGAATCGTAAGCTTTCCGTTCAAGACGTACAGAATGGCATGCGCGACCATTACGAGGGAACGGATCTGGATATGACGAAAGATGCCGGTGCCGGCTCGTATAAGGTTCCTTACCGCTGGCGGCCGATGACGTTCGAGGTAGACGGGCAGGAATATACGAATGAACGTGCCATAGCGACGCAACAAACGGGCTTCGTGATTGTTCCACAAATGCGTAACTGGTTGCCGGACGCTATCGGTGGTATCTTGTGGTTTGCCGTGGACGACGCTGATATGGCGGTCTTCACTCCTGTATATGCGTCGGTAACGGATGTTCCGGAGTGCTATCGGGTGGGAAACGGCGATTTGCTGAACTTCTCTTGGACTTCCGCTTTCTGGATTCATAACTGGGTGGCTAATATGGCTTACCACAAATATAGCTTCATGATTCAGGATATCCGTAAGGTACAGCAGGAGTTGGAGAATGGTTATCAAGAGACCGTACCGGCTATCGATAAGGCGGCTCAGGAGTTGTATGCCAAGGACCCGGCGGAGGCTGTCAAGTTCTTAACGTGGTATAGCACGACTAATTCAGACTCCGCTACCGCCCGCTGGAAGCAATTGGGTGAGTATTTGCTGGTAAAATACATCGATGGAAACGTGAAGAAAGAGGTGAACGGACAGTTCAAGCGTAATCCGTACGGCCAGCCTGCGTCTCCCGATTTTCCCGGATATGACGAGGACTATTACCGTAGCATCGTGAAGAGTGCCGGCGATCGACTGAAAGTAAAATAAATACCAATAATAATCTAATGTTGAACTAAACGAAAGAAAGCGTATGAAAAAGTTTGTAATGATGCTGATGTTAGCAGTCTTTAGTCTGGGAGCTTATGCGCAGACGCAGCAAGGACAATCTGCCGTGGGATTTAACATCGGTTATGGATTCGATTCGAAGAATGCCACGTTAGGAGTTGATTACCGCTATTGTATCACGGATGCGGTACGTTTGAGCCCCTCTCTTACTTATTTCGTAAAGAATGATAATCACAGCACTTGGGCGATCGACTTGAATGCTCATTATGTAGTGAAGTTAAGTGAGATGTTCGGTTTTTATCCATTAGCGGGGCTTAGTCTGTCCTTTTGGAATTGGGATGCGGGCCATGGCCTTTCTCATAACGAGACTCGTCTGGGAGCCAATATCGGTTTAGGCGGTGAGGTTTATGCTACCGACAATCTTTCGATAGGATTGGAGGTGAAGTATAATATCATCAAGGATTTCGATCAGGCCATGCTGGGTGTTCGCGTAGGATATAGTTTCTGATCCCAATATAGTCACAGCCCCACGGCAGTACTGCCGTGGGGTTACACCAGTACTGCTTCCGGCTCTCGCCGATACTGGTGTAGCCCATTGACGGTACAGGCGTTTCCTTTATTCCTTCATTCCTTCACCGGCTCCTACACACACACGCACGTATACGCATACGCGTATTATTAATGTACGCATACATGTGTGTGGGTGTGTGTAAAGGGGTAGGTGAAGGAATGAAGGAAATAATCATTTCCTTTTTCTCGATTGCTTACCATCTCAAATAATCCTCGAACGTGACTTTCTCGAAATTGGGGATTACCTCATATACTTTATCTCTTAAAGATTCCGCCGGATTCGTCGTACTTAACCCGATGACACGCATCCCTGCGTCCTTCCCGGACTGTATGCCGTTGAAAGAATCCTCGAATACGATACAATCCTCGGGAGATACGTTCAAGTCTTTCGCCGCCAATAGATAACACATCGGATCGGGCTTACCTTGCGTGATGCGGTCGGCGGTCACTAGGGTATCGAATAGATTGTCCAGATGTAGAAGCCCGAAAGCCCGTTTCACCTTCGCGTTATCCGAGCTGGTAACCAAGCCTATCTGTACGCCGTGCTCCTTCAGCATACGGATGAACTCGATGGAGCCGGGCATGGGAGGCAAGGGCATCGTCTTCTCATACTCTGTAGATTCTTTGGTCACCATTTGGCGGAACTCCTCCGTATATCCGGAAAAATACTTCTCCAGAATATACGGTAGGGTCGTACCCTTTATAATATCAGCGAAATTATCGATACCTAAGCCATAACGTTTAGCGGCATCGTTCCAGAATAAATCGTAAATAGGTTCCGTATCTACTACTACGCCGTCAAAATCGAACAAGGCGGTCTTTAGTTGTTTCATATAAATAATCGTTTAATATTTATATCGCGAAGATACGTCTATTTTTTATGAAATCGATTATCTTTGTGGACGCACACATTGCTTGATTATATACATTAAAAATAAATAAGACATGAAGACACTAGTAATTTGTACCGCCATGAGCGCTATGATCCTTTGCGCCTGCGGTGGAAAAAACACGCAAAGTACGGAAGAGACAGCTAAGGTAGTACCGATGGCCGTAATTACACCGGCGATCAATCAATTGACCGACCAAGAGAAAGCCGAGGGTTGGGCGCTCCTTTTTGACGGTAAGACAACGAAAGGTTGGCGTGGAGCGCACAAAGACGCTTTCCCGGATCACGGATGGATGGTGAAAGACGGCGAATTGATCGTGCAGAAATCCGACGGTAGCGAGTCTACGAACGGAGGCGATATCGTTACGGAGGATGAATATTCCGCCTTTGAGTTCAGTGTGGATTTTAAGATCACCGAAGGGGCCAACAGCGGTATTAAATATTTCGTGACCGAGCAAGAGAAGCAAAAAGGCTCCGCTTACGGCTTGGAGTTCCAGCTATTGGATGACGCTAAGCACCCGGATGCCAAGCTTTACACGACTTTCCCCGGTAGTCGTACCCTTGGAAGCTTGTATGATCTGAAGAAAAGCGAGAACATCCATTTCAACGGCGTAGGAGAGTGGAATACGGCCGTGGTGAAGGTATTCCCGAACAACCACGTAGAGCACTGGCTGAATGGTGTGAAGGTATTGGAGTACGAGCGTGGCAGCAAGGAGTTCCGTGATTTGGTGAAGGGCAGTAAATACGCTGATCCTTCTTATAATGCGGGTGGTGCTTTCGGCGAGGCTCCGAAAGGACACATCCTTTTGCAGGATCATGGGGATGAGGTAGCGTTCCGCAATATCAAGGTGAAGGAGTTGAAATGATCGCCTCGTGACTAATTTTTCGTAACAAAAGAGTACCGATTTAAAAAAAGTTGTTACTTTGCGGCGAATTTAGACTACTAACTTTAAAAGATAACAGACAAATACCATGATTTGGAACGAAACTATTGAATGTATGGACCGTGAGGAAATGCGGAAACTACAGAGCCTACGGTTGAAAAGAGTTGTTGAACACGCTTACCATAACTCCCCGTTTTATCGTAAGAAAATGCAGGAGATGGGCATTACTCCCGACGATGTACAGACAATAGATGATATAACGAAATTACCGTTCACGGTAAAACAAGACTTGCGTGATAATTATCCTTTCGGCTTGATGGCCGTGCCGATGTCCGAGATTGTCCGTCTGCATGCCTCTTCCGGTACGACAGGTAAGCCTATCGTCGTGGGATATACCCGTAAGGACTTGGGTATCTGGGCCGAGGTCGTGGCTCGCTGCCTGACCGCCTACGGTTTGACAAAGAACGACTCCGTGCAAGTATCCTACGGCTACGGAATGTTTACCGGAGGCTTGGGTGCCCATGCCGGAGTGGAGAATATCGGTGGTACGGTGATCCCGATGAGTAGCGGTAATACCCAGAAACAAATCCAGTTGATGCACGACTTCGGGGCGAAGGGTTTGGCTTGTACGCCTTCTTACGCCTTGTATCTGGCGGAGACCATCCACCAGTCCGGTATTCCCTTGGAGGAATTCCAGCTACGTGTCGGAGCGTTCGGTGCCGAGCCTTGGACGGAGAATATGCGTAAGGAATTAGAGACGAAACTAAATATCAAGGCTTACGATATTTATGGCTTGACGGAAATCTGCGGTCCGGGCGTTGGAGGCGAGTGTGAGTGCCAGAACGGTACCCACCTGTGGGAAGACCATTTCTTCCCGGAGATCGTGGACCCGAATACCTTACAACCGGTGGAACCGGGACAAGTAGGAGAGTTGGTCTTCACCACGCTTACGAAGGAGGGTATGCCGATGCTTCGTTACCGTACACGTGATTTGACCTCGCTGACTTACGAGAAGTGCGCCTGTGGACGTACGGCGGTTCGTATGGGACGTATTTTAGGTAGAAGTGACGATATGTTGATTATTCGTGGCGTAAATGTTTTCCCGTCTCAGGTAGAATCCGTAATTTTGGAGCTGCCGGAGTTTGAGGCGCATTACCTGATCGTGGTGGATCGTATGAACAATACCGATACCTTCCAGATACAGGTGGAGGTTCGCCAAGAATACTACTCGGACGAGATGAACAAGATGATCGCCTTGAAAAAGAAGATCGCCGCCCGCATGCAGAGCGTGATCGGTTTGCAACCGGACATCAAGATCGTGGAGCCGCGTAGTATCGAACGTAGTATGGGTAAGGCAAAACACGTGATCGATAAACGTAAGTTAGTATAACCTCTAAAAGATTAAGTACTATGTTAATAAAACAATTATCAATCTTTCTGGAAAACAAGAAAGGCCGTTTTACGGAAGTCGCCAAGATATTAGGGGAGGCAGGGGTCAATATGTCCGCTTTTACGGTAGCCGAGAATTCCGATTTCGGTATCCTTCGCCTAATCGTATCCGATACGGAGAAAGCGATATCCGTGCTCCGTGAAAAGTTATACGCTGTAAGCGTGGCCGACGTGGTATGCTTGCATTGTCCCAACCAGCCGGGAGCCTTGGCAAAGGCGATGGATATCATTACCTCGGCCGGGATCTTCATTGAATATATGTACGCTTTTTCTCAAGGCGACGCTGCTAACGTGATCATCCGTCCGGACGATGTCAATAAGTGCGCGGAGGTTTTGAAAGCGAATAAATTGGAATTGATCGCTGCCAGCGATTTATATAAGTTGTAAATATTAACGTTTTGGGTTTCATTTATTCGCCTAAAAGCACTAATTTTGCACGCTAAAAGTATGTGAATGAAAAAGGTTGTATTTTTACTGATGATGATGACAGTACTATTATCCTCTTGTGGAGAGTATAATAAGATACTGAAGAGCACGGATTACGAATTGAAATATTCGTACGCGAAGAAATACTTCAACGCGAAGCAATACTCGAAATCCGCTACTCTGCTGGATGAACTGGTTACAATCTTTAAAGGAACAGCTTATGCCGAGGAGTCCTTGTACTTGTTGGCGCAAAGCTATTACGGTCAGAAAGATTATCAGACGGCTTCGCAATACTTCGAGACCTATTATACGACCTATCCGAAAGGGGAGTTTACGGAATTATCCCGTTTCTATTCCGGTTATGGTTTGTATCTGGACTCTCCGGATCCCCGGTTAGACCAGTCGCAGACGTATAAGGCGATCGAGCAGTTGCAACTTTATTTGGAGTATTATCCGCAAAGTGAACGGGCCGAGGAAGCGCAGAACATCATGTTCGAGCTTCAGGAGAAGTTGGCTTACAAGGAATTGATGGCCACTCGCTTGTATTTCAATCTAGGTACCTATATGGGGAATAACTTCCAGTCTTGCGTGATCACGGCGCAGAACGCCTTGAAGAATTACCCGTATTCCAAGTATCGTGAGGAATTCATGTTCCTTATCATCCGTGCGAAGTACGAGTTGGCGCTAGTATCCGTAGAGGAGAAGTTGCAGGGCCGTTACCGGGATGTGGTTGACGAATATTACAACTACATGAACGAGTATCCGGAAGGTAACTACGTAAAGCAGGTAACGAAGTTCTACGACTATGCCAGCAAGCGAATTACAGATGCATATTAAGCGAATTTAATCAATAAAACGAAAATGGATTACAGAAAATCAAACGCTCCTACCAATACGGTAACCCGTGACATGATGAAGTTAAGTGAAGAAACGGGTAACGTATATGAGACAGTCGCTATCATTTCAAAACGGGCGAATCAGATTAGTGTTGAGATGAAACAAGATCTGGAAAAGAAACTTCAAGAGTTCGCTTCTTACAATGACAACTTGGAGGAAGTCTTTGAAAACCGTGAGCAGATCGAGATTTCACGCTACTATGAGAAACTTCCGAAATCAACGTTGATCGCCGCTCAAGAGTACGAGGATGGCAAGGTTTATTACAAGAATCCTGCTAAAGAGAAGAATAACTTCTAAGAAGAAATATTTTTGAACATCGGAAAGGCTGACCCTCAAATGAGTCGGCCTTTCCATTTAAAACGAACTAATTACCATGTTACAAAGAATACAAACTGTTTACCTGCTAATTATCGTGGCGCTTACGGTCGCTACCTTATTCTTGCCGTTGGCCGTGTTGCAACAAGGAGACGCCCTCTTCTCGTTCGATGCTAGCGGGTTGAGCACGATGATCGGTGAGCCGGAATTACTATACCCGGCGTGGGGCTTATTTGCCTTGACTGCTATCATCGCTATCATTGCCTTGGTGACGATCTTCTTATATAAGAAAAGAATCCTGCAAATCCGTCTTTGCGTGTTCAACGCATTGCTGATATTGGGCTTTTATGGTTTCTTCGCCTTCTTGATCTATTCCTTGAAGGGGGATATGGAAGGTGCCAGCGTAAGTGTTAAGATCGCTCTTTCCTTCCCGTTGGTCAATCTGATCTTGGATTATCTGGCGATCCGTAATATCGGGGCCGATGAGGCGCTGGTACGTTCTTTGGATCGTTTGCGTTAAGGCTTTCCAGATAAATCATTGGGTATAAGATATTAGGTAAGGGACTCTTTTTGTCAAGGGCCCCTTATTTTATGTCCGGAAAAGTATAATACATAAGACAATATTATTTTGTATATGAAACAATATTGTTTTTCGGTGAAATATATCTACTTTCGTAGAATACAAATATCCGTTACCAATCATGAAGAAGACTCAGCTTATCCCCATCGCTTTATTGTCGGTATCGGCGGTAGCGAACGCCCAGAATACCAGTTGTCCCCCGAATATTATCCTGTTCTTGGTGGATGATATGGGATGGGAGGATACGTCCTTGCCTTTCTGGACTCAAAAGACGCATTATAATGAGGTATATGAGACCCCGAACATGGAACGATTGGCGAAAGAGGGCATGATGTTTACCCAAGCCTACGCTAGCAGTATTAGCTCGCCTACCCGTTGCAGCTTGATCACGGGGACGAACGCCGCCCGTCACCGGGTTACGAACTGGACACTTTTTAAGGATAAGACGACCGACCGGGAGAGTGATGTGCTTACCCTGCCGGATTGGAATTATAACGGCGTGGCCCAAGTGGGCGGGACGAATAATACGTTTGTGGGTACTTCATTCGTGCAGATATTGAAGAATAACGGATATCACACGATCCATTGCGGCAAGGCGCATTTCGGGGCGATCGATACCCCGGGGGAGGACCCGCATCATTGGGGATTCGAGGTCAATATAGCCGGGCATGCCGCCGGAGGTCTCGCCAGTTACCTCGGCGAGAATAATTACGGGCATACCAAGGATGGTAAACCTTACGCTCCGAACGCTATCCCCGGATTGGAAAAGTATTGGGGAAGCGACACCTTCGCTACGGAGGCCTTGACGCAGGAGGCGATCAAGGCGTTGGACAAGGCTAAGAAATATAACCAGCCGTTCTACCTATATATGTCACATTATGCGATCCATATCCCGATTGATAAGGACAAGCGTTTCTACCAGAAATATATCGATAAGGGGTTAACGGCTAAAGAGGCGGCTTACGCTGCCTTGATAGAGGGTATGGATAAGAGTCTGGGCGATTTGATGGACTGGTTGGAGAAGAATGGCGAGGCGGATAACACGATCGTGATCTTCATGAGCGATAACGGTGGTCTTTCCAGCGAGCCCGGATGGCGTGACGGCGAGATCCATACGCAAAACTATCCCTTGAACAGTGGTAAAGGCTCCGCCTATGAGGGAGGAGTCCGTGAGCCGATGATCGTGCGTTGGCCGGGGGTGGTGAAGCCGGGAAGCAAATGTGATAAATACTTGATTATCGAGGATTTCTATCCTACTATCTTGGAGATGGCAGGCATAAAGGGGTATAAGACCGTACAGCCGATAGATGGCGTCAGTTTCATGCCTTTATTAAAAGGTACGGGAGATCCTTCCGTGGGACGTAGCTTATTCTGGAACTGCCCGAATATATGGGGTAATGACGGGCCGGGAATCGGTCCGACTTGCTCGGTTCGTAATGGAGACTGGAAACTGATCTATTATTACGAGACGGGGAAGAAGGAATTGTTTAATATCACGGAGGATATAGGGGAACATAATGACGTGGCAAGGCAGCATCCCGATATCGTAAAGCGTCTGTCCGGGGAATTGGGTACGTATTTACGGAAAGTGGACGGGCAACGTCCGTCGTTTAAGGCGACAGGCAAACCGGTTCCTTGGCCGGATGAGATATATTAATTAAAAAAAGAAAGAGCATATGGAGTTTTACAAAGCGGAAGAGAATCGCTATGCGGATATGATATATCGGCGGTGCGGACGGAGCGGTATCTTATTGCCGGCCGTTTCCTTGGGATTGTGGCACAACTTTGGTAGTGTGGATGTGTTCAGTAATTTTATCCAGATCGCTCACGCCGCATTCGATCATGGCGTGACTCATTTCGACTTGGCGAATAACTATGGTCCGGCCTACGGATCGGCGGAGGAGAATTTCGGCCGGATATTGAAGAAGGGCTTGGGCGCTTATCGGGATGAGATGATTATCTCTACGAAGGCGGGCTACGATATGTGGCCGGGACCGTATGGGAACTGGGGAAGCCGTAAATATTTAATGGCTAGCTTGGATCAGAGCTTGAAACGGATGGGACTGGAATACGTGGATATCTTTTACTCCCATCGTCCGGACCCGGAGACTCCGATCGAGGAGACGATGGGGGCCTTAGCTGATATCGTCCGGCAAGGAAAGGCTTTGTATGTAGGTATCTCCAACTATGACGCGGACCAGACCCGTAAGGCCTTGGCCGTACTGAAAGAACATAAGGTGCCTTGCCTGATTCACCAAGCCCGCTATTCGATGTTCGATCGTTGGACGGAACCGGATTTATTGCCTGTATTGAAGGAAGAGGGTGTGGGTATGATAGCGTTCTCGCCGTTGGCGCAAGGCTTGCTTACGGATAAGTATTTGCGTGGAATCCCGGAGAATTCTCGTGCGGCGAAATCGACCGGCCATTTGCAGACCTCTCAAGTTACCCCGGAGGCCGTGGAAAAGGCCCGTAAGCTAAACGAGGTAGCCGCCCGCCGTGGACAGACCTTGGCGGAGATGGCGCTCGCTTGGTTATTAAAGGACGAACGGGTAACTAGCGTATTAATTGGCGCTAGCTCTGTCGCCCAATTAATGGATAACCTGAAGGCGTTAGATAATATCTCTTTCTCCGGGGAAGAATTGCAGGAGATAGAGAACATCTTAATATAACGTGAATCGTATCCGATTGTAGAGACGGGGCGTGCCCCGTCTCCGCAGCCTGTACAAATTTTAGAATAAATGAAACCGTTCTTATATCAAGTAGCGTCTCTTTTTTACGAGAAATGGGGAGCGGAGGTCAGTCGTCTGGCCTTTGTTTTCCCAAACCGGCGTACGGGACTTTTCTTCCAGAAATATCTCTCGGAGGTAGCCGATATTCCCCTTTTCTCTCCGACAATCCTTACGATCAACGATCTCTTTATCCAGTTGAGCGGAAAACAATCCGCCGACCGGATCAGTATGCTTTTTACCCTGTACGACATCTACATCCGCCAAAGCGGTTCCACCGAGACTTTCGATGAATTCCTGTATTGGGGCGAGATGTTGCTCAACGACTTCGACGATATCGATAAGTACATGGCAAATGCCCGCATGCTATTCAGTAACGTGACGGACCTACGGGAGATAGAGAATGATTTCGATTTCTTAAGTGATGAGCAGATCGCCGCTATCCGTAGTTTCTGGTCCAGTTTTTATCCCCGGGGCGATACGCCGAACCAGCAACAGTTCTTGGCGGTCTGGCAAGTGCTATACGATCTCTATGAGGAATTCCGTGCGACCTTGGCCGCCGAGGGAAAAGGCTACGAGGGCATGATCTTCCGGGAGGTCGTGGAAAGCATGGAACGGGGCGAGTCTCCGGATTTACCTTACGAGCGAATTGTCTTCGTCGGTTTGAACGCCTTGTCCGTATCGGAAGAACGTTTCTTAGCCCAGTTGCAGAAGCGGGAGATAGCGGATTTCTATTGGGATTATGTATCCGATAAGGTAACCGATCCGGATAATAAGGCTTCTTACTTCGTCTCCCGTAACCTGAAGAGCTTCCCTTCCTCGATGAAATTACCCCCCGAGGAGAAGGTAAAGACCGAGATCGAGGTGATCGGCATCCCTTCCGGTATCGGGCAGGCCAAGCACGTCTACACCCTGTTGAGCGATTGGTGCAAGGAAGCGGAGATGAGCTCGGAAGAAGCCCTGCGTACGGCGGTGATCTTGCCCGATGAACATCTGCTGATCCCGGTGCTGAACGCCATACCGGAGCAAATCCGGCGCATCAACGTCACGATGGGTTATCCCTTGGCGGGAACCCCGGTCGCCTCGTTGATCGAGTATATCTTGGCGTTGCAGAAGAACGTACGCTACATAGACCGGAATCCGCTGTTCTATTTCCGTGACGTGCTGCCGGTATTGAACCATCGCTATATCCTCTCCACCTCACCGGAGATTATTTCCTCCTTGGTGAAAGAGATCACGGAGAACAACAAGATCTATATCTCGCATACGGAGTTAGAGAAAACGCCTTTGCTAGAAATCCTGTTCACGCCGGTGACCGGGGTGGAGGCCTTCTCGGACTATCTGATCAAGGTGTTGGAAGAGCTGAACAAGGTTATGTCCGCCCTTTCCGATGAAGAAGAGGAGGACGCTACCCTACGGACGAACGATTTGGAGCAAGAGTTCATCTTCCATTATTTCACCACGGTAAACCGCATGAAAGAGGTAATGAAAGACGCTCGTATAGAGATGAAAATAGATACCTTCTTCCGCCTATTGAAGCGGGTAACCGATACGATCACGATCCCTTTCCACGGCGAGCCGCTTTCCGGCCTCCAGATTATGGGTGTGCTCGAGACCCGTGCCCTGGATTTCGACCGTCTGATTATCTTATCCATGAACGAGGGTATTTTCCCGCAGCGGAAAGCGGCGAACTCCTTTATCCCTTATAACCTACGCAGAGGTTTCGGGTTGCCTACCTACGAGCATCAAGATAGCGTATGGGCCTACCATTTCTATCGTTTGATAGAGCGTGCCAGCCACGTGAGCCTTTTATACGATACCCGCAGCAACGGATTGCAGACGGGAGAGGTAAGTCGCTTTGTCCACCAGTTGCATTATCATTATGAGGTGCCGATGCGAGATAAATTGGTGGTCTATAACGTATCTTCCTCCAAGACCCCGCCATTGGCCGTGCCGAAAAGGGAGGATATCATGCGCCGTTTAGACGCTTACCGGAAAGGGGGGAGCAAGGCGATCTCGGCGAGCGCTATCAATACGTATCTGGATTGCCCGTTGAAATTCTATTTTTCCGTCGTGGAAGGCATTCGAGAGGAAGAGGAGGTGAGCGAGACGATCGAGAGCGATGTATTCGGAAGCATCTTACATAAAGTGATGGAGGAGCTTTACAAGCCGTTCCAAGGGAAGATGGTGACCGTGGATTTGCTGAAAGCGATCCGTAAGGATACGGCCTTGCTTACCGGAGCTATCGCCCGGGCTTTCGCCAGCGAGTTTTTCAAGACAGAGGTGGTTCGCTCCCTTACCGGACAAAACTACCTGATCGGCGAGATGATCCGCAAATACGTGGAGAAGATCTTGGAGCGTGACGGCAAGCTGACCCCTTTCGTTTACATCGAGTCCGAGCGTAAGATAAACGGCTTGATCAGCCTTTCCGACCATTCCGAGATCCGGTTGAAAGGCTTTATCGATCGTGTGGACGAGGTTCGCGACGCCATCCGTATCATCGATTACAAGAGCGGTAGCGGAACTACGACTTTCAGTAGTATCGAGAGCCTATTCAACAAGGAGGAGAAAGATCGTGCGAAAGCCGTGATGCAGGTATTCATGTATTGCTGGATGTACGCCCATCTCACCGAGAACAAGGGAAAGACGATACAACCGGGCATTTATTACGTCCGTTCCCTCTTCGCCGATCCGTTCGACCCATCTGTCTACCATCGTATCGAACGGGGGAAGTCGGAGAAGGTAGAGGATTTCTCCGGTTATGCCCAAGCGTTCGAGGAGGGGTTGCGGGGCTGCTTGGACGAGATCTTCAATCCGGAAATTCCCTTTACGCAAACCCCTACGGGGAAGGCTTGCTCTTATTGTCCGTTCAAGGGTATTTGCGGTAAGTAGCATTTGTCCCGGTACTTCTGGGAGAGTACCGGAGTACTCCTTGTAAAGTACTGTGGTATTTCTCCGGATAGTACTGGAGTACTCCTTACAAAGTACTGCGGTACCTCTTAGGCAGTACTACAGTACTTCTTGCGAAGTACTGAGGCGAGGCTTACTGATGAGGAAGCAATTCCACTATCTTTTCCAAAAAGATCTGATCAGTCTCATCGAAACTATCCGGTTGATCACTGTCTATATCAAGGACAGCGATTACCTTATCCTCCCATATCACGGGAACTACGATCTCAGAGCGTGACGCCGAGCTACAAGCGATATGTCCCGGGAAAGCGTCTACGTCCGGTACGATGATCGTACGGGTCTCCTTCCAGGCCGTGCCGCAGACCCCTTTTCCGTATTTGATTCGTGTACAGGCGATAGGGCCTTGAAAAGGCGCTAATACCAACTGATTGTCTATGACCCGGTAGAAACCTACCCAAAAGAAACCGAAAGTCTGCTTGAGTGCCGCGGCGATGTTCGCCATGTTAGCGATTAGGTCGGTCTCGTTACCTACCAATGAGGCGATTTGCGGGAGCAACGTCTCATACATTTCCTGTTTATCACCGTTTTTAATCCGTAGTTCCTCTGCCATATTTAAACTATTATAAGGTCGCGAATATAAAGAATAAATCGAAATATCCGTATCTTTGCGGCATGACAAAACAAAATTCTCCATTGGTATTAGGGACCGAGCCTATCGGTAAATTACTTACGCAATATGCGATTCCTGCGATTATCGCAATGACAGCTTCTTCTTTATATAATATGGCCGATAGCATTTTTATTGGCCATGGAGTGGGGGCGTTAGCGATTTCCGGCCTAGCCTTGACCTTTCCGTTGATGAACTTGGCGGCCGCCTTCGGTTCGTTGGTGGGAGTCGGCGCCTCTACGTTGGTTGCCGTGAAGCTGGGGCAGAAAGATTATGAGGGGGCGAATAAGGTGTTGGGGAATGTGTTGATCTTAAATGTGGTTCTGGGTGTCGCTTTCACGATCGCTTTCCTGTTCTTGCTTGATCCCGTGCTGTACTTTTTCGGCGCTAGTGAGAACACGATCTCATATGCCCGTGATTATATGCGGATTATTCTGTATGGCAATGTGGTTACGCATATGTATCTGGGATTAAATGCGGTCTTGCGTTCCTCGGGTTTTCCGAGGATGGCGATGTATGCTACGTTGGCGTCGGTTGTTATAAATTGCGCCTTGAATCCGTTGTTTATCTTTGGGTTTGGATGGGGTATAAAAGGGTCGGCTTGGGCGACGGTGATCTCGCAGGTGATCTCGCTTACCGGGCAGTTGATTCATTTCTCGGGACCGAAACAACTCCTTCATTTCAAGAAAGGTATTTATAGGCTGCGCTCGGAGATCGTGAAAGGTATCTTGTCGATCGGTTTATCTCCGTTCTTGATGAACCTTTGTTCCTGCTTGATCGTGATCCTTATCAACCGGGGATTGAAAGAGCATGGGGGAGATATGGCGATTGGCGCTTATGGTATCGTGAACCGTATCGCTTTTCTTTTCGTGATGATTATCATGGGATTTAATCAGGGTATGCAACCGATAGCCGGTTATAATTATGGTGCCCGGCTCTATTCCCGGGTGACGGACGTGACCCGCCTGACGATGCGCTGGGCGGTAGGAGTGGCTACGCTGGGGTTCTTGCTTTGCCAGTTGGTGCCGTCGTGGATCGTCCGTATGTTTACGAGTGACGGGGAGTTGATCAGTGCCGCCTCTTATGGCCTGCACATCGTCTTCGCCGTATTCCCGATCGTGGGCTTCCAGATGGTGGCGACTAATTTCTTCCTTTCCATCGGCATGTCTAAGAAAGCGATCTTTCTCTCCTTGACCCGGCAGATGCTTTTCTTGATACCCTGTTTAATCATCCTCCCCCCGTTATTCGGAACTCTCGGTGTCTGGATCAGTATGCCTATCGCCGATACGGTGGCGGCGATCGTGACGGCGATCGTGCTTGTGAAACAATTTAAACAATTCAAATATGGAACATAACGTGATATTACCTGCGGAATGGTATCCGCAAAGTGCCGTGCAGCTTACGTGGCCGCATGAGAATACGGATTGGGCCCCGATATTGGACGAGGTGATTCCTTGCTTCGTGGCTATCGCCAAGGAAGTGATCAAGCGAGAGAAGTTATTGATTGTCTGTCCGGACGAGACCGCCGTACGTGAACAATTGGGTGAGGTTGATTACGACCGTATCATTTTCCGTGAGATGGATACAAACGATACGTGGGCACGGGATCACGGGGGGATCTCCGTCTTCGATGAGGGAACGCCCATGCTTTATGATTTCGTGTTCAATGGCTGGGGAATGAAGTTCGCCGCCAATCATGATAATTTGATTACCCGTAATCTTTGTCATATGAAGACCTTCTCCGGTGAGGTGGTGCCCGCTAATATGCAACCTTTCGTGCTGGAAGGCGGTAGTATCGAATCGGATGGGAAAGGTACGTTGATGACTACCGTTGAGTGTCTGGCATCCGTAAACCGTAATGAGTATTTGCAACAGGAGGAATTGGAACGTTATTTGAAAGACGTATTTGGCTTGGATCGTATCCTTTGGATTACCAGCGGTTATTTAGCCGGAGACGATACGGATAGCCACGTGGATACGCTCGCCCGTTTCTGTAGCGAGGATACGATCGCTTATGTCCGTTGCGAGGATGAGGAAGATGAGCATTATGAGGAATTGAAGGCGATGGAGGAGGAGATCAAGGAGTTTACTAGGGCGAATGGTGAGCCTTATCGTCTGATTCCACTTCCGATGGCCGATAAGGTGGAATGGGAAGGGGAGCGCTTGCCCGCTACCTACGCTAATTTCCTGATCATGAATGGGGCCGTATTGGTTCCGTTCTATGACTCACCGAAAGATGAGATCGCTAAAGCTGCTTTGCGGGAAGCGTTCCCGGACCGTGAGATCGTGGGTATCAATTGCCTTCCGCTTATCAAGCAACACGGTTCCCTGCATTGCGTAACGATGCAGTATCCGGAAGGTTTTATCGAATAACAACTACAACCAATTAAATATGAAAGTAGGATTAATACAACAAAAGAATACCGCTGACAGAGCGGCGAATATAGAGAAGCTAAAGGTAAATATCCGTAAGGCTGCCCGGGAGGGAGCGGAATTGGTCGTCTTGCAAGAACTGCATAACGGCCTGTATTTCTGCCAGACGGAAGATACGAGTATGTTTGACTTGGCAGAGACGATCCCCGGCCCATCGACGGAAACCTTCGGTGCCTTGGCGAAAGAATTGGGTATCGTCTTGGTACTTTCCCTTTTCGAGAAGCGTGCCCCGGGCCTGTACCATAACACGGCCGTCGTCTTGGAGAAAGACGGTACGATCGCCGGAAAATACCGCAAGATGCATATCCCGGATGACCCCGCTTATTACGAGAAGTTCTATTTTACCCCCGGTGATTTAGGCTTTGAGCCTATCGATACCTCTGTGGGGCGTCTTGGTGTGTTGGTTTGCTGGGATCAATGGTATCCGGAAGCAGCCCGTTTGATGGCTATGCGTGGCGCCGAGATGTTGATCTATCCGACCGCTATCGGCTGGGAAAGTAGCGATACGCAGGAAGAGAAGGACCGTCAGCTGGGTGCGTGGGTGACCATACAGCGGGGACATGCCGTGGCGAACGGACTCCCGGTCATTTCCGTAAATCGTACCGGGCATGAGCCGGACCCTTCGGGACAAACGGGCGGTATCCGGTTTTGGGGAAACAGTTTCGCGGCCGGTCCCCAAGGTGAGCTATTAACCGTATTCCCGAATGACGAGGAGGAGGTACGTGTGATAGAGATCGACAAGACTCGCGGTGAGAACGTGCGTCGTTGGTGGCCTTTCTTCCGGGATCGCCGTATCGATGCGTTTGGTGGTTTGACAGAACGATTTTTAGTATAATGACCGAATACACGCAAGAAGAGGCCATCTTCCGCATGAACGAAATGGGGAAAGCGGGACGGCCTTTCCTTTTTATCATTGATTATAAACGAGAGCGGATCTACGTGGAGAGTCCGGAAGAGATCGCTCCCTCCGAGTTATTGTACGATTTGAACGGCTTTACGAATATAAATCACGAATGTAACTTGCGGGATTCCTCTCATCTTATATCCGGAGAACCTGTTGAATGGCAACCCTCGTATGTTTCTTTCGAGGAGTATGTCCATTCATTCGAGACCGTTTCCCGGCATATCCATGCGGGTAATTCTTATTTGGTAAACTTGACATGCGCTACTCCGGTATATACGAACCTCTCCTTGAAAGATATCTTTTACCATTCCAAGGCGATGTATAAGCTTTGGATGCGGGATCGTTTCGTGGTATTCTCGCCCGAGATATTCGTGCGGACGCGGGATGGTCTCATCTATTCGTATCCCATGAAAGGTACGATTGACGCTACGCTGCCCGATGCCCGGAGACGTATCCTCGATGATCCCAAGGAAGCGGCGGAGCATGCCACGATCGTGGATTTGATCCGGAATGACTTGAGTATCCTAGCCTCCGAGGTTTGTGTTCCCCGGTATCGTTATATCGATGAATTGCGTACGCATAACGGAAGTTTGTTGCAGGTCAGCTCTGAGATAAGAGGCCGGTTGCCGGAGGGATGGAACGGCCATGTCGGGGAGATTTTGTTCAGCCTCTTGCCTGCCGGCTCCATCACGGGCGCTCCCAAGAAAAAGACCTTGGAGATCATCGCCGAGGCGGAAACCTATGAGCGGGGCTTCTATACGGGGGTGATGGGGTATTTTGACGGCCAATATTTAGACAGCGCCGTGATGATCCGTTTTATGGAACAAGTCTCTCCCCGTTCGTTTGTTTTCAAGAGCGGTGGGGGAATCACCTCTAAAAGTGATGTGAGATCGGAGTATAACGAGATGAAACAAAAAGTATATGTGCCCATCTATTGAGACCTTATCAGGGAGTCCGTTTGTGGAGACGATCCGTATCGAGAGGGGACGGATACATAACCTTCCGTACCATAATGCCCGTATGAACCGTACCCGCAGGGAGCTATTCGGAGCGAGAGAAGAAATTGATCTCGCGGGTTATATTCATCCGGGGCCTCATCAAGAACGTACCAAATGCCGGGTGGAATATACCCGCGAGGTCTTACAGGTAGAATACGTTCCTTACCGTATGCGTCCGGTTCATTCCTTGCGATTGGTTACATGCGATGAGATCGATTATTCCTATAAGAGTACGGATCGCCAATGCTTAAATGATTTATTCGCCCAACGAGGGGGGCATGACGATATCCTGATCATCCGTGACGGTTTGCTGACCGATACTTCCATTTGCAATGTCGCCCTTTGGAATGGCACCTCTTGGATCACTCCCGCACGCCCTTTGTTATGTGGTACGATGCGTGCTTACTTATTGGATAAAGGCTTGGTACAGGCCGAGGATATCCCGGTAGAGGATCTGCCTAAGTATACCCGGATCCGTCTGTTTAACGCCTTGATCGGGTTCGGCGAAATCGATGAGATCACACGTATATACGTATGACACTACGCGAGTATCGGCGTGGCCCTGTGCCTATATAGGTAAGGGGTTACGCCGATATCCGTGTGGCCTCTTACCTATATAGGCATGAATCAAGGTGTTTCCTAGAACAATATATCCACCTCCATATTGCTGATCCATTCTACCGGACGGCCGGCCACCTTATTGCAAGTGACGGCGAATTTCAAGGGGAGGATAATTCCCAACGGGATGCGTAACCATCCCGGCATATTGAAATTATGGACACCGATCAGGGAACCTAGCTGGATACCGACCGAGGGAGCTACCAAGAAACGGGTCTCGTCATTACGGCGGTCTATACCCATCTCGAAATAACTATACAGGCCGAGGAAACGTTTCGGGGAAACGAATATATCCATGTTATAATTGGCGCCCGCCTTCACGTTCCAGTTCTTGATCGTGTAGGAGGAGGAAGGGGCGTGCATATAATAACCGGAGATCGTAGGGGATACCCAATGAGCGATGTCGCCCGGCTCCATGATCATGCCTTTCCCTTTCCCGAACTTATGCCAATTGATCATGCTGACGTTCAAGCGACCGCCATACGTCATGACACCATCCCGGTTGCTATGGATCGGCGTGCCGATCAGGAACATGAAGGAGTTGGCTACCCTCGACCGGATAAAGTTGCGGGTAAAAGGCTCTTGTACGATCAGCTGTAGCTCATCCTTGCGGTCGGCGACGGAAGCTTCCAAGGGGACGTCATCCAAATTCGTCCCGAAGGGGATCGGGAAATCCTTGATTACCGGGAAACGATCGTAGACGAACTGAGGTAGGTCGTCTCGTTCGGAAGGGATCTCGTTCAAGATATTCTCGTCTGATCCTTCCAAGGCATTCTGGTAGGCTTTCCAGACTTCTACGATAGACTCGCAGGTGGCGGTCACGACTTGGTAGAATACCTTCGTCTCCCGCTCGTAGCTATCGCCTTTCTCCAAGGAATAAGGATGTTTCTCCGTTACCCGGATATGCCGGTAATCATCGGCCTCGTTGTACTCCATCATGTTTTGGTTCAGACGTTTATCGCCGTAAGCACTCCATGTCTCGCCTTTTAGGTTAGCGGTCTGTACGGGGATGGTATTGTAGAAATCGTGCAGGCTCTTATTGTTGGATACGGAGGAGGCGGAGAAGCCCCTACGTACCATTTGGTGTCCGGAGGCGAAGGAGTCTTGTAGGAAATGCTCGGCGAAAGCCTCGTACATCGTGGCGTAGAACATAAGGTTGCTCGCCGTTTGCGTATCTCCTTTACACATCTCTTTGCCTGCCTCTTGTGCTAGATAGATGGCGAAGATGTGGATGCAGAAATACTTGCTCATGGAGGGCAACTGATTTAATTTATCGAAGACCTTGTTTACTTCCGAGGGGCGTTGAAGGCGGCGGATCAGCTCGGGGCCGATCATCTTCAGATGCTCGTTCAATCCCTTGCCATAGGCGTAGAAGTGGGAGAGGTCCTTGATCGCTAGGATACCGTAAGCCAGATTGATGTCGAGCAACTCCTTGCTGTTGGCTCCGGTGAGGAACTCGTTCATGGCTTGTGTCTCCAAAGCCAGCGTACGGTTCGTCTTGGAGAAATGGGTCTGCAGGCCTGTCTCCAAGAGCATGGGATTTTCCACATGGTCGCCGGCCAATCCGCAAAGCGTACCGTAGGTCACGATATTCGGCAACTGCGTCAGCTCATTCATGGCGTAGGCGTTCGAGCCGGGCATATGCGACATGTTGAGGATCTGCAGCAAGGCGCTATCAGCGACGGCCTCGTTGGGGAAGATCCCATTTTCCACCAGATAACGTGGGAGAAGGCTCATGGCACGGTCGCCGATCTTACGGTGCTCGGCGAAATCCCATGCGAAGGCCGAACTTGTTATTGCGCTGATACCCATAAGTAGGCATCCGCGGTGAAGAAGTTGTTTAATAGTGTTTCTCTTGTTCATATCTATACTTGTTTATAATTATCTGAATAACTCAAGCGCGAACTTCAACCCGACGCTTTGATACTTGAACTCCTCGAAGCCTAGGAGAAACGCTATATGAAAAAGGTCGCTACCGATACCATACCCGAGCTCGCTGTAATTCGGCAATACGGGAGTCCATAGCTGGCTGAGGTAGAAACGTTCGGACACGAGGTATTTATGCGCCTTGGGATTGGGCTTGAGGAATCGCAATAGAATGAATGGGCTCTCGTACATGAGGTGCCCTTGAATATATTTGTCGGAGGCATTGTACCAATCCCCACCCAGATTATGAAAGATCCCGCCAAACCGGTCGCCCCAAGGCTCGGGGAAATAACGTTTGGCGAAATAGCTGAAATCGGCGAAGTACATGTTATGCTGGTTAAAAAAGAGTCCACCGCTCAGGTTGTAACTCAGTCGTTCGGATAAGCCCAGCCGTACGGTCTGGTTCATGCCGGCCTCCATCCGCCAGTAATTTCCCGTACAGCCGAGCAGGTCCGGTATGCTTCGTGCCAGCTCAATCCGGAAGGTCGGGTAATGGGAATGCAGGTACTCTTTCCGGTAGCCGTCCATCCAGTAATATTGCCGGGGCGTGTAGGTAAGGCCGATAACCGGGGTGAACTCATTATGATCCTTAATATCCAATCCGGTATCCTTGTTCTTTTTCACGGGCGTACGATGGTGGTATGCGAGTCCGGCCGAGAGCCGGAAGCCGTTCATCAGTTCTATCTGGTTCATCAGCTTGGCATAGTAGTGCTGGAAATACTTCAAGTTGAGATCGTCGAAACGGATTGGGGTATCTTTTAGGATCTCGTTGATCTGGTGGATCACTTCGGAGGAATAGCTTTGGTTGTCATTGGCTATCGTGAGGTTGAGGATGCCTTGACGCTCGGGGCGATACTCCCAGTCGGTTGTTAGCCGTAGGCGTAGCTCTTTCTCCTTGAATAGGAAACCGATCTCGGGGTGGAAGCGTAGCTGACGGTCATGCTCGAATGTCTTACTGATACGTGCTTCTTGCTTATAGGTGATCCCGTTGCTTCCGAAAGATAGCTGGAACGGGTTGAGAAGGCCGGAATACTTCACGCGAGTACTCTTGTAATCCTTGTTGACCGTGCTGGTGAGCCGCTCGCCGAGTTGGAGGTAGCGGGTGAGAACGCTGCTGTCCGCTTCCGTCCTCACCGCGTTCGTTCCGGTGGTGTACAAGGCTTTCTCGTCGGTAGTGAGCGGCTTGTCCCTCCGGCTGTTCCAATAAGCGCTGTCTTGGGTAAAGGAGAGTGTGTCGGAGGTGATCGTATAGTATTGGGTTTGATCAAGCGAGTATAATTTCCTGCTCTCATGGTCTTCCTCTACCCAAGAGATCGATTTATAGCGGAAAGCGGCGTGGATGTCGCTCTCTATCCGGTTGCCTAGGGCATGGTAGCAGACTTGCAGGTCAGCCTCTTCCGGGAGGATGAAATGCTTCTCGTCACGGTTGAAACGTATGCTTAGGTTGAACTCGGAGAAAGAGGAGTGCCCTTGTATCTCGATACGGTCGATGGTCCAGAGTTCGTCGGTTACGTACAGGTTTCCGGATAGTAGTTTCTGGCTCCATTGGCGAGGGGTGAAACGGATGTTATACACAGGGATGCCGGAGATCGTGTCCGTGCCTTCCTGCCGAAACGTGTAATATTTGAAAGCATCGGGCGAGAGTGGCATGATCATTCCCTTATTGTAGATCGTGGGGGAGTAGACGTTCAAGTTGACGAACGAGGCTATCTCCTTGTAATGCCTTCCGGCGGCGAGATGGCTGCTGTTGATGGCTACAATCTCGTTGCGATAATGGTTGGGAGCGTCGTAGCGGGTGAGGCCACTCATCTCGAAGAAGGCATCGCGGGGATGACGCTCTATCGGGAAGACCAGATAGGCGTATTGTAGCAGCTTGTTCTTCCGGGGAACGTGCGTACGGCCTTTCACGTAGGTCTCCGCTTCATAGCTCTCGAGGACGTGCTCGTAGATGGGGGCTTGATGGATTACCTGCCGCATGATGGAGTCGGCTCGTGTGACGGGTGTCTTCTCTTGTGCCCGCAGGTCTGAATGGACTAGCGGGCACAGAAGAAGTATGGATAGTAGAATAAGGTGTCCCGTCTCGATCCTCATCCTGTCAATGTATGGCGAAGGTTGGGCATACTAATGCGCAAAGATGGCAGCCGACACATTTTTGCTCGTCTATCACCGGTTTGCGCATAGAGGTGAAACGGATAGCTTGATGTCCACCGTCGTTACAGGAAACGAAACAGCGTCCGCAGCCGAGGCATAGGCTGTTATCTACTGTCGGGCGGTGTATCTGCGTACGTTCCAGTTTCTCGGGGGGTACGATGTTCGGTAAAGCGATACCTATGAGGTCGGATAGGGTTTTATATCCGTTCTCTTGCATGAACAGTCGTAACCCTTCGCATAGATCGTCGATGATCCGGAAGCCGTATTGCATCACGGCGGTACATATCTGTAGGTTCGTGCAGCCTAGTAGCAGGAAATCGAGGGCATCCCGCCAAGTCTCTATACCGCCTATCCCGCTGATAGGCATCTTGCCGGCAGAAGGATCGCTCGCCAGCTCATGTATGAACCGGAGAGCGATAGGGCGCACGGCTTTCCCCGAATAGCCGGACACGCTGCTCAGTCCGCAGACAACGGGCCGGGCCGTAAGTGCTTTCTCATCGATACGGGTGATACATTTGATGGTGTTGATGGCGGCTATCCCGGTGGCTCCTCCTTCGTGGGCGGCGAGCGCCACGGGTGTCATCTGCCCGATATTCGGTGTCATCTTCGCTAGTATCGGCAGATGGGTACCCCGGCGTGTGGCGGCGGTGAACCGGCGTACCAGTTCCGGGCTTTGTCCTACGTCGCTGCCCATCCCTTCTTGCGTCATTTGTGGGCAAGAGAAGTTGCACTCAATGATATCGGCCCCAGCCTGCGTGGAATATTGGGCAAGCCGTGTCCACTCATCGTCTGTCCGTCCCATAATGGAGGAGATGATTAATTTGTCAGGATAGCGTTGCTTGAGGCGATAGAGAGTATCGAAATTCTCTTCGACAGAGGCTTCCGACAATTGTTCCATGTTCTTGAATCCGATGAAAGGCACGCCATCCACCTCCATTTGGTCGAAGCGGGGGGATACCTCATGGCTCGGATAGAATGATATCGTCTTGAAGCAGATACCGGCCCAACCGGCTTCGAGGGCCCGGACGCACATCTCGTAATTATGGGCTACGGGCGAGGAGGCCAGTATAAAGGGGTTGGCGCAGCGGATGCCGCAAAAGTCGATCGCCAAGTCCGGAGACGAAGTGAGGGGAGAACTATCCGTCGGGTTTGGCATATCTTGCAATTGCCGTACGATTTGAGTGATGGATATCGCCCGGTCGGTTCGTCCGCGGAGGCAGGCCTTCTCGCAAGGATACCCGTCGCAATCCCTGCAGGCTTCCATCTGGTAGGCCCGGAGGATAGCTCCCGCTAGGTTGTCCATTTTACAGGCCCGCAGCAAGCGGCCCGGATCTAGTCCGGGCTTGCATGCCTTTGTGCAGACAGGGGCATCGCACAGATAACAGCGATTCGATTCTTCCGTTAGGAGGCGTTTTCTCTGGAGGAGGTTTGTCTTCATGGCTTCTAACTGTATTATCTCACTACTTTCTGTACTTTCCGGTAACGTTCGGTCACGACCTCCACGGTGTACAGGTGTCCGGGCAGGCTGAAGATTGCTTTTCCGGATACCGCTTGCTGGTGACCAGCCAACGTGCCGTTCATGCTGTAGACGTTGACGGTGGCTCCCGGCAGGCAATCTACCGTAAGCATGCCGTCGAGGAAGCGGATAGACAGGGGCTCGTCGGTCGTTACCTCCTCATTGCCAGTGGCGCTCACGTCACCTCGTACATAGGTGATGTTGTTGATGTCCCACGCCAATACGAAGGGTTTGTCGCTGTTTACCATGAAGGGAAAGGTATCGGTGCCGAAGCTAATCTTCCGTTCGAGTAGCTTGGGGTAGTACTGGTCACGGAGCGTGTTCGACTTCTCGGCAGTGAGCAGATAGAGGGTGGATGAGAAGGACTCGGCTGTCTCTTCCGGCCTGACGTGCTTGTCCGTGCGTCGTATCTTCGAATAGGATGCGCTGATACCCTGCGAGGTTGTCGCTGTGGTCTGGTCTGTCCATTCCCAAGAACTTTGGTTCTCCAGTTGGAAGAAGGGGAATTTCAAATCCATAAGGCTGATGGCACCTTTGGTCTGACTGTCGGAGATTGTGCCGCTGGTTTCCAGCGTCATGTCGATCCGTTCGGAGTTGAGGCTGAAGTTGACGGACTTGCTGACATTTGGCTCGCTGGCGGTCATGGTGAGGATCTCACGGGCCTCCCAGTCTCCAAGTTTGCTTGGATTGTCTATGCGGAAAGGCTCTAGGTCGAGAGGCACTTCTACTTGTTTGATACTCTGCCGTGTCATGTAAGTATAGCTGAATATGGGCATTCGTACACTCTGTCTCCGGGTGGGGGAGAGGTATTCTAGGTCGCAACGGGTCAGAATGGGTACAGAGTAGAGGGCGATGGCCCGGTAGTCTGCTGTGTCGTTTGCTTCGAAGGTAACGGTGATGGACTCGGACTGGCTTGTTACTTCCTCGTGTTGTTTCTGGAAGGAGTATCCGCCGCCGAATGCTGCCGTGAGTTTATCCGTATGCGGTCCGAAGGAGCATTTGAGGTCGCTTTTATAGAGTCGGCTCACGGAGTTGCTGGTGCCCGATCCCATGGTGAAGGCAAGGCTTGAGGCTACGCCGAGGTCGCCGAACCACTCGTTATTATCCACTACCGTTGGAGGTGGTCCTTCGATGATGCCGACGAGGCGCACGAGATTGCGTAACTCGCTGTTGCCGAATAAGGCCTTCTCGTCGTTGAAAGAACTGCGTCTCTCCACGATCTCGTTAGATCGGATGGAGGCGACGTAGGAGTGCTTGAACCAGTGGTATGGTTGCTGGTTACCCCGTAGTAGATAGATATATTGCTTGTAGTAGAGTCCTCCGCCGGGAGCTGTCTCAGTGGTAGGATCTGCTGCGGTGGCTACGGCCGTGTAGCCGTAGGGCAGGTCGGTGTAGATGGGTGCGTCGGCGGCGAAGCTGTTGCTGCCGGGGTAGAATTTCTTTAGGAAGTGTTCACCCGTCCCTTTGCCATCATAGGAACAGTAGCTGAAGATTAGGGGATTTGAGGAAGCTTTGTAGCCATCAGTATTGTCGGCCGCATAGCCTTCGATGTCGGCTTGGATGAGCTTGAGTGAGAAGGTCTTCGAGCGGCCTATGTCGTGATGTGCGTATTCTTCCCAGTTGGAGGGCCATGTGTTATCCTTGCCATATTCGCCGCTGTAGCTGAATGCCTCGAAGGTACCGCTCTTGAGTCGGCCTACGATGAGTTTCTCCACGTTCTTTTTCTCGGTGTCGTCGTAGCCGTACCACGAGGTGGCGTCCCAGTGGTCGTCGGGATCGTATTCCATTGATATGCCTGTTGAGCCTTTTAGCTCGATATTATCGTGTCCGGCGTTGCGCACGGTGCCGCACCAGTCCCAGCCGCTGTTCAGTTCGGGGTCGCCGTATTGGTAGACTTGCAGTTTCTTGTTGGTGCGGCGGTGTAGGATGACGCAGATCTTGTCACGGTAGATGGTGGCGGCGAAGTTGGCGTAAGTTTTCCCGTCATCGAGCATACGAGTTTTCTTGTATTCTCCCTTTTTCATATCCACCTCGCCGATCCATATCTGGCCATTGGTATTATTCTTCCAGAGCACATAGAAGCGATTACGGTATACGATGAGTTCGGCATCTTGGTATACGCCGAACTCATTGAGACGGATCTCTTTTTTATTGGTTTCACCAATGGTAGATTGCTTCATTGTCTGGGTCTCGCCGTTCACCTCGAAAGCCGTGAGGCATACGGCTGAAGGTCCGTTATTATTTATGTAGACCCCGTAGAGCTTCCCTTGGTAGTATTGTGCGTCGGTGAAGCAGTAATAGGCACCTCCGTCTGATTCGTAATTGTGGAATTCTTTCACCTTATACAGTTCGGGATGTTGGCTGATCTGTGCCTTGACGGTGGTGGTAGAGGCGGTGATAAGCAAAAATACGGCGATCAGCCGTATCGCTTGTGCTTTGAGTGTCGTTCTCATGTATATATCTGTTTAAGAGGTTTAGAAACTGATATTGAATTGTAACTGTACGGACTGCCTCTTGCCGAAGCTCCCGTTTACTCCGAGCGAGATGTTGTCAGCGAGGAAATAGTTCACCCCGGCCAAAGCGTACAGCTTGTGACGGGCGTGGAAAGTCTCGTCGATACGAACGGTATAGTCCTTGCCGGCATATGTCTTGGTGAACTCGTACCGGTCTTTCATCGTGTAGTCCTTGTAGAGGATGCCGGCATAGGGCACGAAATTCCCCAGTGCGTATCCGGCCACCACGGGCACGGTCCACTCTAGGTAACGGCGGTTGAGGCTGAGGTCTCGCAAGGGGATGGTCTTGCCTTGGTAATACACCTCGGTGGTCATGTTATCGCTGTTGGCATAGCGCACGCCGGGTTGGGTAGACATGAAAAAGCGGTCGGTGAAGGCATGGCCGTAACCTAGCCCTCCGCTGTAGATGGGTACCATGTTCTTGCTGAAGATGGTACTGCTTAGGTCGTCATCATCTCGGAAAGTCTCCTCGTGGGTGAAGTTGGTGGTACCGATGCCTGCCCACAGGCTGAGATTGTCCCATACACGATAGGAGAGGCGCAGGGAAATACTGTTCATGATGAGTCGGTGACTTACCGAGTGATTGTCCTCGTCGATTTGTTCGGATGTCCAATTCTCCGGGTTTCCCATCTGCCCATCTTCATCCACGCCAAATGACGTGGTGGAGAGCCAAGGGGTACTGGTATCGTGACTTCCGTTGATCTGTAAGTTGAAACGTTTTTCCCCCGTAGGATATTTGTCTAAGGGGATCAATATATCCGCCTTGGCTTGATAGACAGTAAAAACGGATAAGAGTAGGAGTGTAAAATGTCTCATATCGCTATTTATTTAGTTGAATCATTTACGTTGTTATAATATAGGTTGGCGAAGTACTCGATGGGAGTGTTGCCCGTCACCTCCTTGAATTGGCGGTAGAAAGAGGTACGGGAGGTAAACCCAGCCGTCTTGTATAACTCCTGCGGCTCTTGTGTGAGGCACTTGGAAAATTCCCGTATGAGGTACTCTACCCGATAGATAGCCAGCCAGCGACTGAAGTTCATACCCGTCTGATTGTTCAAGGTAGAGGATAGCCGGGTACGGTTCGTGCAAGCGAGGTTGGCCAACTGGCACAAATTGAACTGTGGATCGAGATAAGGCTTCTTATCCTCCATGATTTGTAAGATGCGGGCATATAGCCTGCGTTCGATTAGGGATGGCTTTTGCTTTTCTTCCATATTGGTACTGTCTTAAGTAACCCGCATAAAGGGGACTTGCGAGGTCAAATATAGACAGTCCCATTTGGTATACCAAAGGAAGGGAAAAGATGCGAACGTATTGAAACTTGATCCGAACGATCTGGTACACCAAGGGCCGTAAAGACCTTGCACCAAAGGTAAGGCCGGTACTTTAACAGGTTATTTGCCGGTCTCTTTCCGTACGTTTTTGTATTGGTTAGGCGTAAGCCCGGTAACTTGCCGGAATTGCCGGAAGAAGGAGGTACGAGAGGTGAAGCCTGATTCGGAGGCCAGTGCGGTGATGTCACTGTCAGGGTGTAGGGCGACGAGCGAGAGGAGGTGGTGTACCCTGTATTCAGCCAGCCAACGGCTAAAGTTCATTCCCGTCTGCCTATTGAGGGTGGTGGATAGTTGTGTTCGGTTAGTACCCACTAGACGGGAGAGGGTCACAAGGTCGAGATTAGGATTTAAGAAAGGCTTTTGCTCTTTCATAACTGATAGGATTCGTTGATATAGGAGATTATCAGCTTTTGTTGCGACCTCGGTGTTTGCCTCTGAATGATCTGGTAACTTTATTTGTGGCCGGGAGATTAGCGGAAGTGGATCGTGTATTAGCAACCAAGCTGCATGATGGCTTATCAATAAATCGAATAACTGGCGTAGGCGACGGCGATGATTTCTCCACCAAAGATATCCTCCGGTTAGGATAGCCATGAGTAAAATAATGATTCCGGTTAGGATATACTGGATGAGCCGTGCCTGTTCCGCCTCCATCTTCTGACTTTTTAAGCGGGTGGATAATAGTTCGTTTTGTAGGCTTTCGCTGATCATCTTTCTGCGTATGTTCATTTGCTCTTGGGCATAATGGGATTGTAGGGAGTCAGCCCGGTTTGCCTGTTGGATGGCTTCCGATTGATTTCCGGTCGTATAATAGCATTCGGACAACATACGTGCCACACGCACCTTATATTCCTCGATATTGTCTTTGTTCCTCAAGAGAGGCGTGGCGACATTATTGAATGAGACTCTGTCTAATTCCTCCAATACGGATAGTGCCTCTTTGTTTTTTCCATGTTTCCGGAGAGAGACGGCGTATTCCATGAAGAGTTGATATTGCAGATAGCTGATCGTGTGTATTTGGTGTTTCGCCTGAAAGTGGCGGATATCGGTAATGCATCGTTTGGTCCATTCCTCCGCTTCGGCGGTCTTTCCCGTACGGCTTAATGCTATAGCTTTTACTAAGTGAGGAGAGCTTATCACTTTATATTTCAAGTTCACCAATGCTGAATCCGCATAGATGAGTGCTTGGGGATATAATCCACATTCAAGACAAGCGTTAGCCGCCGTGATATACCAGTTTTGAGGATTTATATATGCATATTTTCGTGCCTCGTTTATCCATCGCTCGCATTCTGCGGGTTGGCGTGTCTGTGCGTGAAGAAATGCCATACGCAGGTGATTCATGAGAAGGTGCTTGTCTTTTATGCGGATGGCGTAAGGTTTCATGCGGTCGAGTAGCATTCTCGCATGAGCCGTGTCCTGTAATCTGCAATAGCGAGTGTATATGATTTGGCGGGTTGCCAGCAAAAGCGAGTCATTCCCTATTTCTTGGGCATGGGTTTCTATCTCTTCGCATAGCTGGTCGTTCAAGCGACCGCTCAACAAAGAATAATCATTCAGTTGCGCTATTTGCTGATCCAATTGCTGCTTGGGTGGAAGAAGAGAGTGGGAGTCGCAGGCGTAAAGGATTGACAGTAGGAATATGTAAAGTATGCTTGTTTTCATGATGTCATAGTTTTATTTGTAATTCCAGACCGAAAAAAGGCTGGGTATTTTGTTGAAGGTAAGATCTCGTGCTGGCTGAATAGCGAGTGGGGCGTAAATCGGCGAGGTTGTTGGCAAAGAATGCCAGCGTGATGTGCTCTCCGAAAGCTTTGTTTACCCGAATATTCAGCATACCATATGGTTTATAAGAGTTTGGTAGGAATCGTTCCGGTGCGGTGGTGGAGAGTAAAGGCGCAAAGGCTGGATCCTCTTTCTGTGCCTCGGTGAACGGATGTATGATTCCGTCTGTTCCACACCAATATAGGGGCCATACATTCTCGCCAGTGCTACCGTTGTAGAGCGTACGATATTTATAGAGCCATATCATTTGCCACGTAAGGGTAGTGACCAGTCCGATTCTGGGGATGCGGGTGATGAAACGGAAGTTCGTGGAGATGATCTCCGAACGACTTTCATTTCCCGGTCCGCCTTGCCTGTCGTAAAAACCTACGTAGGGGTATTCTGTTTTATCTGTGTACTGGATCGGCCAGATCCCGTTAAGGGCCGTATTCTTTTCTCGTACATATAACCAAATCCCGTCTACGATTAGGGAGGTACGCAAGGGTGAGAAAGTCCCGAGGTCCGCTACCATCTCAATCCCATGTTTCTTCCTATGGAGTGTATTGACTGGTACAGATACCGGCGTGTAACTATATTTCTCTTGATAAGGGACAGCCTTACCGTTCACCCATACCTGTCCATCTTTGTATTCAGGACGAAGTTGGGCGGTTGATAGATAATCATATTCCCGATAGCTGAACGGAATATATTGCGCCGAGGAGGAAAAGCCATCCGTTTGTTTCTCGAAAAAAGCGGTCATGTCTAGTCGGATGGCCGGAGTCTTCCCTATAAGGCCAACCTCTATCTTTCGATTTACGGTAGGTTTTAATTTCATATTTCGTTCCATTCCGGGGGCATGTGTCGTGAGAATACCAAGGGTGTTTCCACTTTCATTGCTATCATTATAATAGAAAGAGACCTTATCATTATAAATAGCTTCCGGGTAGAGTTTTTCCAATGTCGGCATGAAACTGATCCATCCGACCCCGGCTTTTAAACTCAATGTATAGCCGGAGGGAGAGGAGCAGAGAGACCATAAGAGATTCAGGCGAGGTTCTGTCTGATAGATTAAGGCATAATCCCGGCTTTTCAATCCTTGATTTTTTAATCCGGCTTTTACATGGAGGTTGGGAGTCCGGTATGTGGCCTCAATGAAGCCACCGAACGTATGCAAGGATGGGATTTCCCGGAATGAGCGGGGACGGATAGATGTAGAAGGAGGCCTTTGCCGATCGAAATCCCTGCCTCGCCCTTCGTTGCCCTCACCACGCCATGAGAATCCGGCGGCTAAGCTGATTTCACGTCTCTGCCGTAGCGGAAATGAGGTAGACGCCAGCATCTCGGTTTCTACATAAAAAGGTCGGCTTTCATTGACTAATGTGTACATGTAGTTTGAGGATAAAACATTGGCTTCCCATTCGCCGCTCTCTTTCTGGTCTGTATAAAGCTGGCTAGAGGCATTGTTGACCTGACTCTTTGTTTGTTTGCTTTTTTGAAGGGAACCGTCTATTCTCAGAGACAGTTTCTTGAGCCAACGTCGGTCGGGTTGCCATTCCCCTTGTATGGAAAATCGCTGATCCAATCGTTGTCTTTGTGTATGATTCTGCTCGTTGACGAATTGCTTTTCCTTTCCTATGCGAGAGGTGTAAGTAAGGCTTAATTCTAGTTTTTTCCCTGCGGGCAACCAATGGTAAAGGTTTGCCAAGCGTATGCCGCCGGTATGGAAATCGCCTTGGCTGGTATAGTCCGCTAACAGGTTGAGCGTATGGCCTTGTGGGGAGATACAGAAGCCTTTTCCAAGCATATATTGTTTCAGTTTCGGATTGTAACGTATGCTGGTGGAGAGAGGCATTCTACCTTGATGAGTCTTGAGTAATAATACGCTATTTGTTAAGTTTCCGTACCGGGCAGAAGGTATTCCCCGGATGATTTCCGCCTCTTTCACTTGGTTGAGAGATAGAAAACGGGCATCATATCCTTCGTAAGGCTCGTTGATGCCGGTGTTGAAATGAAGAGGAGAGCCGTCTACCCATATTTGGGCACCCATAGCTGCGTTTTTATGAAATTGGTTTACCCCGTTCTTTAAAGAAACCTCCCGCACTGAGAAATATTGTGCGTCTGTCACCCCAGAATTATTGGTGAGACCTCCTGGTAATAACTGTGTCAGATCAGCGATCGTGATCGGTTGCGTGTGTTCCAATGTTGATGCAGGAAGCAAGGAAACCGTACCCGGAGTCTTAGACTCGATGGCTGTTACCAAAATGTTGGGTAAATAGAAGGACAGAGTATCCGGTTGCTCTTGCCCGTGAAGGTAATTGCCCGGATGAAGTGATGATAATAAGAGAAATATCGTCACGATCCTTATTGGTATTTTGTACAAAGTTGAGTAACGCATAGTATTAGACCTATTTATAGCCAGATGACAATACTGAAGTTTCCACCCCCTCCGAGGGTCGATTGAGGACTTGTCGTTTGTTCGAGACTACCCTTTAAACGAAATCCCGCTGATAAGGCGGAATGAATGGGATGCCGATATTCCATTTCCGTACCGATACCCAGACGGGTTGCCGTGCGAGCAATAAAATCCTCGTTCACTTTTTGCATGTTCTGCTCTAGCTTGATTTCTGCTGAGCCATTCTCATCCTTCTGCGTTTCCTTCTCCCATTTGATCTCGGTACCATAGCCCGATACGATATACACGGACGGGCGGATACTTAGCTTGTTTTCTTTAGGTAGGCGGATTTGTCGAAAAAACGCAATCTCTCCGTGGAAGAGCCCTGTATATTGTTTGACCGTAAAAGGATATATGTAGAAATCATTTTCCAAACGATTCCATCCGACAGTCATTTGCCATGTGGATGCCTTTCCGCCCGAAGTATCATTCTTTGTCGCCTCGTAACTTAGTTGGGTAGATAACATCCGTTGCCTTGCTAGGCGATAGGTGGCGAATGTAGTCCATATGGCAGACGAGCTTGTGGTGGGATTCCGTTGTAATATGCGGTTGGCCGTAGTTTGGTTGAATCGGGCTGTGGGCGACCAGATATGCGTCCACGATTTATTCGTTCGGGTAAAACGACCTTGGTAACAGATTTGGTGCAGCCGTTCTTCCCAGCCTCTCAAGTTGCCGGAGTTATTGGGATTGTCCGCTAATTGCTGGGTCTCGTAGGAGAGATCATGGAAAAGACTCCAATGCTCTTTTCGGGTTTCCGCTTGCAAGGAAACACCTAGGCGTTTTCCTTGGCTGCGAAACAGGAAACTTCCTGATAATTCTTGCATCGGAAGCCAATAACCCAGAGGAAATGTATAAAGTTTATCTTTACTATCCGTATCATACGTTAATTCCTCTGTTCGATGGGTATAATGGATCGAGGCTCCAAAACGTCTGCGTACTTGTTCGTAAACGATACCTCCTGATATCCGGATTAAGTGTGCCATCCCATGGTAGATATGGTAAGAGGAGTGATCTTCGTTGCTTGTAGCTGTATAGTCTCCATCTATCCCGACCTTGATTTTCGGAGATAAGACGTAAGCCGCTTGTCCGTAGATCCTGTATTTCTCGATGCGTTGTGGCTCTCCCAAGGAATCGCCGGCCGTAATCAGATAGTCCGGTTGCGATAATAAATTCCATTTTCTCCCTTCCAGTAGGCTTTGCGACCAATTGATACCACCCGCCAGCCAAAGCAGGTCCAGCTTTCGGTTACCGGATACATAAGCCCTATAGGTCTGTGTTTGATCCGGCTGGTCGCTGGCAGGCAAGGCGGCTTGATGGATCAAATAACTTAAACCAGCTTCCATAGCGCTGTCCTTAGGCACATAGCTGATGCTGACAGGATTGGCGGATAAAGCCCATGCGCTTTCTTGTTGAGCCCATGACCGTGAGGCATAGACAGATAGTGATATCATACATAGAATGATAGTGATCTTCATAGAGGCTTACCGTTTTAAGGAAGGTGGACTTTTCTCGAAATCCTCGGCGGTGTTATTGGAATCTTTCCAGCGGAAGCGTTTCCCCTCTTGCTCATATTTCCGACGCATTGCCAGGCCGGAACCGCCGGACGTGGCTATACCCGGACTCACATCCATAGAAGATGGGATACGTGTGTAAGCTACCGTAGAGGTTGAAGAGACGAAATTCGCGATATCCAGCACCCAATCAGCGGGTATATGGAGGTATTTTAGCGTATTGAAACTTTCAGGTTCTTTTTGGATGTGATCCGGATTGGCGATCCATTCTCTTAAGTCCGTTTTGGGACGGAACAAGAGGATCGTCGGGCCGTTCATGGAAAACAGATAGGAGAAACCGGTGCCACGCCATACCAAGTTTAGAGGTTTTACACCGGCGGAGATTTGGCTTCCGGTCAAGATAGGATCCCAAAAAGCCCATTCCACGCTGGATAAATCGAGCGAGGTCGGAACTCCCACTTCGCTATTGGTATGGTTTATGGCGTTAATCGCTATTGTTTGTCGCTCCCCCGGTTGAATGGGATATTCGGTTCCCGTTCCCGGAAACTCCCAGCACATCATGAATAAAGGTATTTCTTTCATATCGGTATGGAGCATCCATCCGGAAGGCTTTGTCACGCTTACGGGTCCTGCTTGTGCGATACATAGGCCATCTAGGAAAATCAAGTCATCGGAGTTATTGACCAACGTGAGGTATTGATCTTTGTTATAGACATTTTTCCCGTCAGGCCAGAGACAACCGCTGAAATAAATCTCGCTAATCAGTAGACGGCCTCGTTCGGACACTTCCAAAGGTATTTCCACGGATCGTTCTTCTCCATTGGCCTCGAACTGGATATTGGAGAGGCTACCACTCAATATATAATCCCTGTTGCCAGTCGTGGTTTCCTGATTTGCGGAGATTGCGCATATGCCAGCGGTTAGTTCAAATAGAGCTAGTCCATTTGTGTCGGTGGTCGTGGTGTAGACACAGCCTATACTTTGATTGATTAGTGTGACCGGGATATTCGCCAAGGAGATATCTACGTATCCGGAAGGTTTCTTCAATTGGATATGGATACTCCCCGTTTTGAAATACTCATTCTCGCATCCTGCCAGAAAACACAGACAGAGCAGGTGGGTGAGGAGAGAAAAATGTTTGTCTATCATGAATATGAGGCATTGTGCTTAATAATTGTAGACAAATATATGTGATTTTTTTATATTTCCATTTAGGAGCTAAAAACATTAACATGTGTTCTTCTTATTTCGGTAGCTTCAGCACGAACCGGATCAAGGCCACGAACACCTTCCCATACCGGTCCAGCTTGATTTGCCCCACGCCCCGGATGTCGCTGAACTGGTCCAAGGTGACCGGTTTCTTCTCCACCATGTCTTCCAAAGAATCGTCGGAGAAGATGATATAAGCCGGCGTATGCTCTCGCTCGGCGATTTGCTTGCGAAGTTGGCGGAGGGAGTCCAGCAAGGTCTCGTCCGTAGAGGCGGACCGGATCGGCCGGATCGGCTGGGCCTTGAAGGAGGATTTCCGCTCGCCTCTCCGGACGGGGCGTGTCAGCTCATCCGGTTCCCGATAGATGACGAGCTGGGCCTTTTGCTCCCCGTACAGGACACGCCTGCCTAGCGGGGTCATCCGCAAGACACGCTCGGCGGCGTAGTCGATCTCCATGTACCCGAGTTGGATCATCTGGTAAATGTACTCCTTCCATTCTTTATAAGAGAGATCCCGTCCGGCTCCGTACGTCTTTAGCTTATCGTATCCTCTCTCCAGCAGCTCCGCGCGGGCGGAGGCACGGAGTATGTCGATCAGCATCTGCATGCCCACGTGCTCGCCGGTCCGGATAACGGCGCTCAGCGCCTTTTGTATCAAGACACTGCCGTCGAAACGTAGCGGAGGGTTCTTGCACACGTCGCAGTTGCCGCAATCATGGTCCGCCTCCTCGCCGAAGTAACTGAGCAGGACACGGCGGCGGCACATATCGGACTCGCAGTACCGTCTCATCCTGTTTAGCTTCTCCAAGTTCACCTCGCTTTGGCCACTCTCCTCGGCGAAACGGCGAAGTACGATCAAGTCGCTCAAGGAATAGAACAGGAGGGCATCGCTTTTCATCCCGTCCCTTCCGGCACGGCCGATCTCTTGGTAGTAGTTCTCGATACTCCCCGGCATGCTGTAATGCACGACCCAACGGACATTACTCTTGTCGATACCCATCCCGAAAGCTACCGTGGCGCACACCACGTCCACCCGGTCGTTGATGAAATCGTTTTGGGCCTGTTCCCGTTGGGCGGGCAGGAGGCCGGCGTGGTAGGCGATCGCCTTGATATTATACATCGCCAACTCATCGGCCAGCTCGGTCGTATCGTTGCGGCGCATGCAATAGATGATACCGCTCTGCTCCCGGTGCCCCCGGATGAAATGGACGATGGCGGCGATCTTCTCTTTCTTGTTAAGCCCTCGGCGTACCGTGAGGGAGATGTTCGGGCGGTCGAACGATGATATGAACGTTTGGGGCGTACGAAGCCGTAACTGCTCTAGGATATCCTTCCGGGTGATTTTATCGGCGGTAGCGGTCAGGGCCACGACCGGGACTTTCGGGAAACGTTCCTTCAATATCGCCAGTTGCGTGTATTCCGGACGGAAGTCATGTCCCCAATGCGATACGCAATGTGCCTCGTCGATAGCGATGAGCGAGATGTCCAGCCGGGGCAGGAACCAGTCCGCCTCCATCTTGATCCGTTCCGGGGAGATATACAATAATTTGATCTTGCCCTGCACGCAAAGTTGCTTCACCTGTTGTTGCTCCTCTTCCGGCATCATACTGTTCAACGCCGCCGCAGGGATGCCGTTGGCGATCAACCCCTCTACTTGATCCTTCATCAAGGCGATCAAGGGGGACACCACCAAAGCCGTACCCGGCAGATAGATAGCCGGTAGCTGAAAACAGATCGACTTGCCTCCACCCGTGGGCATCAGCACCAACGAGTCCTCTTTCTGTAAGATACGCTGTATGATGTCCGCCTGCAAGGGACGGAAGGAGGTATATCCGAAGAACTTTTTCAGTAGTAGTAATAATTCTTTCATATCGCTTTACGGGCATAAAAAGCGCAAAGATAGTTTATATCATAAAGTTTTACTACCTTTGCCCACATTATTTACATAACGAGCCGTGATGGCTCACCCTATTTTAGAATGACATTTGAAGATTTAGATTTGATAGAGCCGATACGTAAGGCTCTCGTGCAAGAAGGTTATACGACTCCAACACCTATACAATCAGAAGCGATTCCCATCGTTTCGCAAGGTTATGATTTATTGGGTTGCGCCCAGACAGGAACCGGTAAGACGGCGGCCTTCTCCATCCCGATTATCCAGCGGTTATATCTCCAGAAGAAGAAAGGTTACAAACGGGGTATCAAGGCATTGATCCTTACGCCTACCCGTGAGCTTGCCATCCAGATCGGAGAGAGCTTTGCCGCTTACGGCCGTTTCGCCGGATTACGCCATACGGTGATATTCGGTGGGGTGGGACAGAAGCCCCAGACGGAAGCCTTGGAAAGAGGCATCGATATATTAATCGCTACGCCGGGACGTCTGCTGGACTTGATCGGACAAGGATTCATCCACTTGGATACCTTGGAGTATTTCGTCTTAGACGAGGCGGACCGTATGTTGGACATGGGCTTTATCCATGACATCAAGCGTATTTTACCGCTATTGCCCAAGAAACGCCAGTCCTTGTTCTTCTCCGCTACCATGCCCCCTGAGATCGAGCGCTTGGCAGGTACGATCTTGAGCGAGCCGCAAAAGGTAGAAGTAACCCCGGCCTCATCGACCGTGGATGCGATCGACCAATCCGTTTATTTCGTCGAGAAGGCCGAGAAGATCAACTTGCTGAAAAGCTTGTTGGAGAACCCGGAACTGGAATCCGTATTGATCTTTACCCGTACGAAACACGGGGCGGACAAGGTGGCCCGTGTCTTGTCGAAAGCGGAGATAGGGGCGGAGGCGATCCATGGCAACAAGAGCCAGACCGCTCGCCAGCGTACCTTGACGAATTTCAAGGATCATACGACCCGTGTGCTGATCGCTACGGATATCGCCGCCCGTGGAATCGACGTGGATCATCTGACGCACGTCATTAACTATGAGCTTCCTAACGTACCCGAGACTTATGTACATCGGATCGGGCGTACGGGTCGTGCGGGCCGTGAAGGTGTGGCTTTCTCTTTCTGCGACGCCGAGGAGGTACCTTTGTTAAAAGATATCCAGAAACTGATCGGCAAGGAAGTCCCCGTAGCCGGTGGCCATATGTATGAGACCAAGGAGGTGAAAGCCGCTATAGCCGAGAAGAAAGAAGCGATCAAGCAAGAGTCGAAACGCCGTAATATGTTCGGAAGCAAACGCGACGGCAGCTACTGGCGTAACAAGAAGCGTGCTGCCAATTCCTCTAAGTAATCTAAGTTATTGTATTGCAGCGACGTATAGTGCCAGTCCTTTCCATAGTATTGGCACAGTCGTGCCACGCCGGTGGCATAGCCGTGCCACAACGATGGCAAGGGCGTGCCACAACGATGGCAAGGGCGTGCCATAAGGATGGCACAGCTATGCCACCCGTATGGCATCCGGTTCGTCACCTAAGTATCCAAACAGTCCGCTTTAGCGAGCTGTTTGGCGCTATTACCCTATACTTTCTTTTAAAATGAGGTAATCTCTGGAATATTTCATTATTTTTGTGATTCAATTGTGAGTGAAACTTAAGGGTTGACGTTTGTGCTGATTGTAAAGGAGGACATAATATCTCGGATCAATAATGGCGATGCCAAAGCATTTGAACAATTATATACGACCTTCTACGTGTACTTGTGCGCCGTAGCGACTAAATATGTCTATAATTCGGAGGCGGCACGTGAGATCGTTAATGATGTTTTTATGAATGTATGGAATCACCATTCGGCGTTAATACATCCGGTAAACGCTTATTTAATTCGCTCGGTACGTAATTATTGCCTGAATTATTTAAGAGATAAACGTCAGCAAGAAGTCCCTTTATCAGATGTACAAGAAAGCTTATTGTCGATACAAGAGTTGCAAATCGACGCGGACCCCCATCCGTTGGCTTATCTGGAGAATAAGGAATTCGAGGAGAAAATCTATCGTGCCGTGGATTCCTTGCCCGCTAAATGCCGGGATATCTTCGTGCAATATCTTTACCATAACAAGACCTATGAGGAAATAGCGATAACAAATCATATCAGTTCCAGTACGGTACGAGTACAGATCAAGATCGGTTTGGCGAAGTTGCGTGAACTTTTAGGCGATCTTTACCCTCTTTTCTTACTTATATTTAATTTTTTCGAAAAATAATTGGAATCTCCTTAAACGGAATCTCTAAAACAGGTGTATATAATAGAAACCGGGTTGAAAACCGGCTCCTTTGTTAATATCATGGAAATAGAGAATAAACACATAGAAGATTTAATTTATAGCTACCTCATGGGAGATATATCCGAGGAGGGGCGAAATGAATTACTACAATGGTTGGAAACGGATGACGCTCATAAACAGTGCCTTTCCGAGATGGCAGATTGTTGGGCGACGGCGCATGTACCTTTGTTTGCCTCTGATATGAAAGCCGATTTCCAAAAACATTTCGGGGCACTTATCGATCCCGCTATTCCTTCTGAAAAGAATCATTGGCTAAATTTTCGGTTTTTAGGAAAAGTTGCCGCCTCGGTCTTGATCGTGGTATCGGTGGGAACTGCCTCTTATTATATAGGTACGAGACATAATCAGCCGAAATCTGCCGCCTTGGCTTATTTTGAGACGACAACTCCTATGGGAGCCCAAACGAAAGTCGTTTTGCCGGATCAATCCGTGGTTTGGGTCAACGCAGGTTCCACGTTGAGATATGGCAGTGATTTCAATACGAACGGACGTAGCGTACAATTGGATGGTGAGGCTTACTTCGAGATTACCCGGGATTCCCTTAAGCCTTTTATCGTAAAATCAAAGAGATTGGATATCAAGGTTCTAGGAACTAGCTTTAACGTAAAGGCTTACGGAATGGATGAAACGACCGATGTCACTCTGGTGTCGGGAAAAGTAAACGTGAGCTTGCGGGATGAGGTTGCCCATGCGGGCGATGTGACCTTGACTCCAAACCGGAAACTAAGCTTTAATAAGCAGACCAATAAGGTAAGAGTCAGTGAGGTGGATGCCAAGGATGCTCTCTCTTGGATGGACGGTAGCCTGAAATTCTCCGAGCAACCTTTCATGAGTATCGCCAAGGATTTGGAACGTAAGTTCAACGTACGTATTCGCGTCGAGAGCGATCCTTTAAGAAAGGAAATCTTCTCCGGTAGCTTTACGAAAGATTATTCGTTGGATAAGATCCTTCGTGAGGTGGACGTGGATCACAAATATGTGTGGACTCGTTCGGGAGATGAGATTATTATAAAAGATAAGTAAAAACAAAAATACAAACCTTAATCCTAAGGTGTAAGTGTGGAAAATAGTATAAACGAGAAAATTATTTATTAAATCTAACTTTAATGGAAATGAACTATTTCAAGAAGACCGGTAAGATGATGGTAGCCGCATGTATGCTTGCGGGACTGCCGTTTATTCCCGGTACGGTTTCAGCGTCCGAACTTCAGACACAAATGATGTCTGTTCAAATGGAAAGTACGACATTAAAAGAACTTTTCGATTTGATCGAGGAAAAATTCAATTACACGTTCCTTATCCGTAACAATGACATCAATCTGAATGAGCGTATCTCAATCGACATGTCGAACCGCTCGGTCGAGGAGATTTTGACGACGGCGCTGAAAAATCAGCATGCTGATTTTGTTGTAAACAACAATAGGATTGTTGTTTACAAGTCATCTTCTAATCCAAATGAATTGAGAAATACGGAGAGAATGGTGGCGCAGCAGACGATTACGATTTCAGGTACCATTGTTGACGCGGTGACGGGTGAGCCGGTAATCGGCGCGAATGTGCTCGTGAAAGGCACTACGAACGGTACCAGTACCGATTTCGATGGAAAGTTTAGTTTGGAAGCTCCGGCCGGAGCTACTTTGGTCGTTTCTTACATCGGTTATGTGAACCATGAGGTTAAAGCGACTAGCGCTCCGATGACTATCCGTATCAAGGAAGACACTCAGAACCTTGAGGAGGTGGTGGTTGTTGGTTACGGCGTGCAAAAAAAGGAAAGCTTGACGGGTGCCATGCAGGTGGTGAGCAACGAGAAATTGTTGGATGCCACTAGCCCTACGGTCGAGAACTTATTGTCTGGTAAGGCTCCGGGCGTGCAGGTTACTTCGGGTGGTGGTCAGCCGGGCGCTGCCGGTAAGGTGGTGATCCGTGGTAAGTCTACGGTAAACGGTAGCACGGACCCTCTTTGGATCGTGGATGGCGTAATCGTCGGTACGGATGCGGGTAGCTTGAACCCGGCTGATATCGAATCCATGTCTATCTTGAAGGATGCCGCTTCAACCGCTATCTATGGTTCTCAAGGAGCGAACGGTGTTATCGTGGTGACTACGAAGAAAGGTAAGATCGGAAAAGCTACGATCAACGCTTCCGTAAAGATGGGTGTGAACCAGTTGCACCGTGGAAACATGAATATGATGAACGGCGAGGAATTATATGATTATTATAAATCTTTCGCTAATCAAGACGCCCTTCCGAGTTATTTTACGGAGGATTTGCGCAACCGTAACTTCGACTGGTGGAAAGAGGGTACGCATCTGGGCTTCGCTCAAGACTATAACGTATCTGTTTCCGGTGGCTCAGAGAAGATCAAGACGTATACATCCGTTGGTTACTATAATGAGGATGGTGCCGTGAAAGGATATGACTACAAGCGTTATAACTTACGTTTCAATGTGGATTACCAAGCGACGGATTGGTTGACTATCAAACCTAAAGTATGGGCTACCCGTAGCGACGTGATGGACCAGCAGCAGGATCTAGGCGCTATCATGTACGTTAATTTCCCTTGGGACTCCCCGTATGACGAGAATGGCGACTTGATCCAGCAATACAGACCTTCAAACTGGATTAATAGTGATGCTACCAATTACTTGTATGATCTGCAATGGAATTACGACAAAAGTACCTCTTATGAGTTCATGGGTAACTTTGACTTCGATATCAAGTTTACCGATTGGTTGACTTTCTCATCCGTGAATAACTATAAATATAATAGTATCCTTTTTAAGAGCTATCAGGATCCTCGTTCTAAGGCGGGAGAGGCTGATAACGGATTATTGCAAGATAAAACCACTGCCTCCTATAGAGTATACAGTAACCAGTTGCTCCGTTTCAACAAAGTATTCGATAAGCACTCTATCAACGCGATCTTAGCTTATGAGTGGAATACCTTCACGCAAGAGATCAAGGATCAGACAGCGGCTAGTTTCGCTCCGGGTTTCTCTGTAGCCGATGTCGCTACTACTCCTAAGACGATAAAGGGAGAGCAAAAAGAGTGGGCCGTACAATCTTATTTGTTCAATGCCAACTATGCGTATGATAATCGTTATTTGTTGTCTTTCTCATTCCGTCGGGATGGTGCCTCCAACTTTGGTACGGACGCTAAATATGGTAATTTCTTCTCCGTCAGCGGTGGTTGGAATATCCATCAGGAGGAATTTTTCAAGGCTAAGGATTGGGTACAACAGTTGAAGTTACGTGCAAGTTATGGTTCCGTAGGTAACCGTCCGACCGAATTGTATTCTCAATATACGGTGTACGCCATGTCTACGGGATATAACGGCGATCCGGGTGCGGTAATCTCCCAAAAAGAAAACAAGAACCTAACTTGGGAGAAGACTTATACGGCAGGTGTAGGTATCGACGCTATCTTGTTTGATCGTTTGACTATCAACTTGGATTATTATAATAAGAAAACAACCGATTTGCTTTACAAAGTGCCTCTGCCTGGTGTAACGGGTATTGTTGGTATCTATCGTAATGTGGGTGCCGTCAAGAATAATGGTTTCGAGGTCTCGATGAACGTGGATATCTTGAAAGGGGGCGATTGGAGCTGGAGCGTCGCTGCTAACTTAGGCCTGAACCGTAATAAGATCACTGAGTTATATGGTGGCAAGAGTGAGATCATCACTTCTAACGCCGGTTCAAGTTATGCCATTTCGATGGATAAGATATTGACTCCGGGACAAGACGTGGATACTTGGTATGGTACCGAATGGGCAGGCGTAGATCCGGAGACAGGTTCTCCGTTATGGTATACCACCAACGAGAATGGGGAGCGTGTAACGACCTCGAATTATAGCGACGCTTCTAAGCACCAGACTATAATAGGTAAGTTAAGCCCCGATTTCTACGGAGGTTTCTCAACCGACGTATCTTGGAAAAACATTGATCTCTCCGCAGTCTTCGGTTATTCCGTAGGAGGTGATATTTACAACTATGACCGCTCGATGTATGATAGTGACGGCGCTTATGTGAATTATAACCAGATGAATCTGAAAGAGGGTTGGAACCGTTGGGAAAAACCGGGCGATATCGCTACGCACCCCAAGGCGGAATATGGCAATAAGAGCCAATCCAGCAAGGGATCTTCCCGTTATCTGGAGGATGCTAGCTACTTGCGTTTACGTAGCTTGACGTTAGGCTATACATTACCTTGGAAGATTCAGTATGTAGATAATATCCGCCTTTCTTTCTCGGGTGAGAACTTGTTTGTCCTTTCTGGTTTCTCTGGAGTTGACCCGGAACTTCCGGCCGAGGTTGGCAATAAATACAAGGCAGGCTCGGTTGGTGTGGCGATCTCTCCATACCCACAGGCTCGTAAATTCATGTTTGGTCTAAATGTTACATTTTAATTAAAGGAATAATAATGAAAAAAATCGCTATAGTGGCTCTTGCGGCAGCGGCCACATTCATAACAAGCTGTGATATCGAACGTCTACCTTATGATAAGTATACGGAAGATAAGATCATGGAGGACAAAGATGCTGCGGTGGATATCTTATTGAATGGTTGTTACGCTAAATTGAAAACCGCATCCGAGCACTTGCATTATTGTGGTGAGTTCCCGGGGGATAACGTTTGTAAGGATAAACCGACAACCAATCCGTTCGGTACTTATTTTACCTATCAGCATACGGTAAATAATGGTGGTCTTACTACGGTTTGGAACAGTGCCTATAATATCATCTCACAGACTAGTTCTTTGATGAAGATGATTAATGAGGGCGAGTCTGCTGAGTTGGATCAGAAGTTGGGCGAGGCTTATTATATGCGCGGCATGATGTACTTTTATCTTTGCCGTGTGTTTGGTCGTCCTTATTATCAGGAACCGGAGAAGAATCTGGGTTTGCCGATTGTAAATGGTATGCCTGAGGATATGGATAATCTGGATCTTCCGGATCGTTCGTCCGTGAAAGATACGTATGATCAAGCTTTGGCTGACTTGAAGAAGGCAGAGGAATTGATGACAACGTTTAAATCTACCGCTTATGCCTCAAAATATGCGGCTCAAGCTTTATTGGCGAAGGTCTATATGTATATGAGTGGCACGTTTGAGAATCCGAATAAGGAATATGCCCAGTTATCTTATGATTATGCGAATACGGTAATCGAGAGTGGCCAGTTCTCTATGTTAGATCGTGACAACTTTATGCGTTATAATGAGTTCGCTCCGGATGCCGCTTCACAGACAGAGACTATTTTCGCCGTGAAGTTTATAGCCTCAGACTGGGAAGATTGGGGTGATCCGCTAGGAAGTATGTATGCAGAGATCGATGGTCAAGGCTGGGGTGAGGTTTACGCCAGCGCTAAGTATATGGATTTGTTGCATGAGACAGGAAAAGGAACCGATGCACGTGAGGCGTTTATCCATCCGCAATATAAGGAAGACGCTAATGGAAATCAGATCCCCGCTTTCCGTTTTGTAGCTAACTTATATACGGACGGCAAGATTTCCGGTTACGTATATCGTCAAGGTGAGACCAAGGAAGTAGGAGGTAAGTTAATCGCTACAGTAGATGGTGAAGAATATACATTAACTCCGGTAGATGTGGACAATAAGCGTTATTCTATTAGCTATAAGGGAGAAACGTATGAGGGAGATTATGACTACTTTATGTTGGAAAGTCAAGGTAACCCGAAATTCTATAGCTATAAGTGCTCTAAGCAAGATGGCTATCCTCACCTTTATTCTCCGGTTATCTCTCGCTTAGGTGAGTTATACCTGATTCGCGCCGAGGCTAGCGCTAAATTAGGAAACTATACAAAAGCATTAGCCGATTTGAATACCGTTCGTACCCGTTCCTTACCTAACGCCGGATATAAATCTTTGGATGCGACAAACGCTCATGAGCTTATCATGAAAGAACGTCAGTTGGAATTAGCTTATGAGGCTGACCGTGGTTTTGATGTATATCGTGTAGGCGATACGATGAAACGTCATTACCCGGGATTCCATGACGGCGTGCCTGAATATCCTGCTACCAGCCCGTTGGCTATCCAGTATATTCCGCAGTCTGAGATTAACGCTTATCCGGGTACATTAACTCAGAATCCGTAATAAGCGATGAATAAGTATTGTATAATGAGTGTGTTGGCAGGGTTTTCCTTGCCAACAACTTTAATAGCTCAATCAGCTCCCCGGCAACCTAACGTGGTGATCATCGTGGCCGATGATCTCGGGTATGGTGATCTAAGCTGTTACGGGGCTCATCGCATACAGACTCCGGGAATGGATCGTATCGCAAATGAAGGCATACGCTTTACGCAAGGTTATTGTACAGCGGCTACTTCTACCCCCAGCCGGTATTCCTTGCTTACCGGATTATATCCTTGGACAAATAGGGATGCCAAAATACTTCCCGGCAATGCGGCTCTGATTATCAATACTCAACAGGTTACCTTGCCGAAGGTGATGAAGCAAGCGGGCTATGTCACCGGCTCGGTCGGCAAATGGCATCTGGGATTAGGTGATGGGGCGGTAGACTGGAACAAGCTGGTTTATCCCGGAGCGAAAGAGATCGGTTACGACTATTCTTTTATCCAAGCTGCTACCAATGACCGGGTTCCCTGTATCTTTATCGAGAATGGGAGAGGTGTAAACCTCGATCCTAACGATCCTCTCTATGTCAGTTATAAGGAGAATTTCCCCGGGGAACCGACAGGGAAGGATAATCCAGAATTACTGAGAATGCTCCCGAGTGTCGGGCATGCCGGCGCTATCGTAAACGGTGTACCTCGAATTGGTTTCCAGAAAGGAGGCAAGACCGCCCAATGGAAAGATGAGGATATGGCAGAGTTGTTCCTTGAGAAGGCGAAAGGTTTTATGAAAGAGAATAAGGATAAACCTTTCTTCCTGTACTATGGCTTGCATCAACCGCATGTACCTCGTGTACCGAACGAGAGATTCGCGGGTAAGTCGGGGATGGGACCTCGTGGAGATGTTATCTTGGAAGCGGATTGGTGCGTGACCGAATTCTTGAAGGAAATGGATAAGTTGGGGCTAACGGAAAATACGTTAGTTGTTTTCACTAGCGATAACGGACCGGTTCTGGATGACGGTTATCAAGATCAAGCCGTGGAATTGGTAGGGGATCATAAGATGGCCGGACCGCTTCGTGGAGGAAAGACGAGCTTGTATGATGGTGGGACCTGTATCCCGTTCATGCTTCGTTGGCCTGCGGAAGTTAAGCCGGGCGCTGTGTCGGATGCCTTGGTTTGCCAGATGGATTTGTTAGCCTCGCTGTCGGCGTTGATCGGACAGACCTATTCTGATAAGGTAGATAGCCAAAACACCTTGCCTGTCTTTCTAGGAAAAGGTGGTAATGGGCGAAAGGAACTTGTCTTGGAAGGTTATTTCAATTATGCGCTACGTGATAGTGATTGGGTCATGATCCCGCCGTATCCGGATACCTATGGCGACGCGGAGGAGGCTGCCTTTGCCGGAAATAGTAACTGTTATCAATTATATAATGTAAAGGAAGACATCGGTCAGCAAGTTAATTTGGCGGAAAAAGAACCTAAAAGACTTCGACAGATGATGATGACCTTCGAGAGGCTAAAAAGGGAAACCGGAAAGATAACGAACTTTTAGTCTTGGACTCTTTATTTTTCAAAATACTCAATAACGTTTTGATTGAAAAAATATTTTTTTAATTTTGTATCCTCAAAACACAAACTAATTTATAAAATATATGGAAAACACTCGTCGTTCATTCCTTAAGAAAGTATCTGCCGCCGGTATTGGTGCCGCAGGTTTGGCAATGGCCGGAAACGCCGGAGCTACAACAACCGCCGCTGAACCCCAAAAGAAAAAAACAGCCGGCAAAGATGATGGTAAATTACGTTTCGGTTTCATCGGAACGGGTTCTAGATGTCAGGAACATATTAACAATGTATTGGCGATCCCCGGTAATAAGATTGTAGCGATTTGCGATATCCAACAGGGCCCGATCGATAGTACCTTGAAACATATCGCTAAATTTAATGTTCCTGCTCCGAAAGTTTACAAAGGGGGTGAACGTGAATTTGAGAATATGTTGAACAACGAGGAGTTTGATTGCGTGATCATCGCAAGTCCTTGGGAATGGCACGTACCGATGTCTGTCGCCGCTATGAAGGCTGGTGTTCCTTATGTAGGCGTGGAGGTTTCCGCGGCTAACACGTTAGAGGAGTGCTGGGATTTGGTAAATGTTTCGGAAGCAACCGGAAGCCATTTGAATATCATGGAGAACGTATGTTATCGTCGTGACTGTATGGCTGCGTTGAATATGGTTCGCCAAGGTTTGTTCGGCGAGATCCTGCATGGTGGCTGTGGTTATGAGCATGACTTGCGTGAGGTGAAATTCAACGATGGAACTCATTACAACTATGTACCGGGCAGTGGTGATCTTCGTATGGGTCCGACGGCTTTCGCCGAGGCTCAATGGCGTACGAACCATTCCGTACATCGTAATGGCGATATCTATCCGACTCATGGTATCGGACCGGTAGCTCATTGTATGGATATCAATCGTGGTAACCGCTTCCTTTCTTTATCCGCTATGGCTACTCAATCTCGTGGATTGCATAAGTTTATCGTGGATAATGGAGGTGAGAATCATCCGTTGGCGAAGGTCAACTTCAATTTGGGAGATATCGTGACTTCTATGATTAAGTGTTCTAATGGACAAACGATCATCGTAACCCATGATACCAATTCTCCTCGCCCTTATTCATTAGGTTTCCGTGTTCAGGGAACTGAGGGTTTATGGATGAATGATGGCGATCATGTATATGTACAGGGTAAATCCAAACCTCACCGTTGGGATGATTCGGAGGAATGGTTCAAGCAATATGACCATAAATTATGGGCACAACATTCCGCTGAGGCGGCTGAGGCCGGACATGGTGGTATGGACTATATCATGATGTACGACTTGATCGACGCTATCCGTAATAAAAAACCGGCTCCAATGGATTGCTATGACGCTGCCGCTTGGAGCGCTATCTCCGGCTTGTCAGAGATGTCAATCGCTCGTGGCGGTGCTTTAGTAGACTTCCCGGATTTCACCCGTGGACAATGGATTCACCGTCAACCGCAATTCGCTTTGTAATAAATTTTCATAAAATACTAGGGAAGGATGTCTTTGTTAAAGGCATCCTTTTCTTTTTTATATACATTTTTCTTGTCTCTTCGAGTATTATGATTATTTTTGTCACTCAAGTTAATCTATTCTATCTAAATTTTAAATTCGTACTATGAAGACAAACAGAAGAGACTTCCTGAAGACTCTTGGAGGAATCGCGGCATTTACGATTGTACCGCGCCACGTGTTGGGTAATGGATTCATCGCTCCAAGTGATCAATTGACAAAAGGAATTATCGGTACAGGTGGTATGGGCCGTGGACATGTGGACTATGCCGGGACTCGTCTTGTCGCCGTGTGTGACGTCGATAAGAATCATCTGGAGTTAGGAAAACAGTTGGTAAAGGATAAGATTGCCGCATACCATGATTTTCGTGATTTGATTCTGGATCCTAATGTAGATATCGTTCATATAGCTACGCCTCCTCACTGGCATGGTATTATGTCTGTCGAGGCTGCTAAAGCTGGAAAAGATATTTGGTGCGAGAAGCCTATGACCCGTACGATCGGAGAGGGTAAACGGGTAATGGAAGCCGTGAAGCAATACGGGCGTATGTTTCGCTTGAACACTTGGTTCCGTTTCGCTGACCCGTTCTATGGATTGGGCACTCCCGTGAAACCTTTGAAGAAACTGGTTCAAAGTGGTATGTTGGGCTGGCCGCTAAAGGTAACGATCAGCAAGCATACCGGTTTCGACTGGAAGTTCTATTGGGTTGGTAAAGAATATCTGGAACCACAATCGGTGCCTAGTGAGCTGGATTATGATTTCTGGTTAGGCCCGGCTCCTTACAAACCTTATAACCCGCATCGCGTGCATCAGACATTCCGCGGATACTGGGATTATGACGGCGGTGGTTTAGGGGATATGGGACAGCATTATATTGACCCGGTACAATATTTCCTAGGAAAAGATAATACCAGCCCGGTTAAGGTAGAGGTGGATGCTCCGCAACAGCATCCGGACGCCGTGGGTACTTGGCGCTCGATTACGTATACCTATGAGGATGGTTGTCAGATCGTACTTTGGGGAGGTGATTACGGGGATCCGAACACACCTTATATTTCCGGACCGAACGGTAATGTTTATAAGAATTTCGTATGTGATATCCCGGATTGGGAGAAAAAGTTATCCGATCATCCCGAACCTGAGCCACAGGTTACCGACTTTATCGAGTGCGTAAAGACTCGTCAGCCTTTTGCCTTGAATGAGCGTAATGGCTTCCGTTCCGCTACGATCGTGAATATGGGTGCCGTAGCCCTTCGTTTGAATCGTACGCTTCACTTTGATCCCGTAAAACTGGAATTTATTAATGATGAGGCCGCTAATCGTTTGTTGGATCAGCCGATGAGAGCGCCTTGGAACATTTAAACACATACACATATGAAAAAAGTATATATATCAATTGCCAGCTTATTGTTGTGCGGTAGTATGTTAATGGCTCAAAGCCCGGCTAATCGTACATCGAAGACGATCGTTGCCGATGTACTGGCACAGATGCCGGCGGAGCAACAAGCTGAATATAACAAATTAATTAATGACCTAAGCTCCACTGGCGAGGAAGGGGTCTTGATGTTGATTAACAAGATTAACGCTCCGGGAAAAGGCAGTAACTCGAACGTGGATTATGCGTTGAGCGGATTGACTCACTACGTGATGGCGAAAGGTGAGGAAAATGCCCGTCTAGCAACAGCCAACGCATATTTGAAAGCCTTGGATAAGGTGAGCGACCGGGAGACAAAGGCTTTTATTATCCGGCAGCTTCAATTACTGGGAAAAGATGAGTGTGTGGATATGCTGGCTAGCTATTTGAACGATGAGAGCCTAAGCGGTCCTGCTGCCCGTGCGTTATCCGCTATCCGTACCGATAACGCTAAGAAGGTTTTGGTGGCTTCCTTGATGCGTCGTTCCGGTACTCCGAAGACGCAAAAGGATATTATCCGTGCGATCGCTGACGTGCAAATCGCTGATGCGGAAAATGTATTGAAAGTGATGCTTGGCTCCAGCGATGAGAATATGCAGAAGGAGGTTCTTTATGCGTTGAGCCGTGTAGGTTCTAAAGCTTCTCTGAGTGATTTAGCCGCCGCTGCCGAGAAAGCCGGTTATAAAATGGAAAAGACCGGGGCGAATGAGGCGTATATCGCTTTGATTAAACGTGTCCTTGAGCAAGGCGATACCAAAGACGCGGAGAAAGCGGCGAATGATTTATTGAAGAAGTCTACGAAAGCGGGCATGACACAGACCCGTGAGGCCGCTCTTCAGATTCTATTGGCCGCTAAGCCGGAAGCCGCTACGAAGAATTTATTATCGGCTTTGAAAGATACGGATAAAGGATACCGTAATGCGGCTTTGAACTTCGCTTCGGGTTTCGCTGATCAAAATGTTTATATCGAGGTCATGAAACACATGTTAAAGGCGAAGCCGGAAGTCAAGGTAGATATCTTGAACTGGATAGGCCGTGAAAGCAAATGCCCGTCTAAACATGACGTGATCAAGAATCTGGAACTTCGTTTTGATCTACCAGCAAGACAAGTTCTTTTGGATCAATTGAAAGATAAGGATTTCTATGTGCAACAGGCCGCTGTTTGGGCCTTGGTTAAAATCGGTGATAAGAGTGTCATTCCTGTGCTGGCTGATTTGTTGAAGAGCAATGACAAGCAAGTGATTTTATTGGGTCAAGATGCTTTGATGGCATTTAACGGCGATATTGATCAAGCAGTCGCTAAAGTGATCCCATCCGCTTCCGATGCCGGAAAAATCGCTGGTTTGGAGCTGTTGGCGATACGTATGGCCGATGCGAATCTAAATACGGTACTGGATCAGATTAAATCCGGCTCCTCAGAGGTGAAGAAAGCCGCTTATACCGCATTGAAAGATGTAGTGTCTGAGAAAGATTTCACTTTATTGTGCGGAATGTTGGAGACTGCGGAGGCTTCCGCTGTCGCTCCGCTTCAAGATGCGATCATTGCCGCTATCTCTAAACAACCGACGGCAACTCAAGTATCTAACGTGAATCGCCGTATGATACAAGCGGGAGACAGCAAGAGATATCTTTATTATAAGGTATTGTCAGCGACCGGCGAGAAAGAGGCTTTGGCTACGATCGTGGAAGGATTGAATAAAGGGAATGGAGTAGCCAAGGATGCGGCTCTTGACGCTTTGTTGGCTTGGAAAGGTATTGAGGCTGCCGATGAACTATTTAAGGTTTGCCAATCAGCCGCTTCCGATCAAGTATTCGACAGGGCGTTAAAGCGTTATGTGCAGTTGGTATCTAATCCGGCATTTACGAGAGAGAATCGTTTGTTGAGCTTGCGGAAAGTCATGGAGATCGCCCGGACGAGTGAGCAAAAGGCTCTTATTTTACGTCAGATCCAACGGGCGGATACCTTCTTGGCATTGATGTATGCGTCGGAATTCTTGGATTCAAGCGATGCGGCTGTTCGTTCTGCGGCTGTTTATGCGGTTTGGAATATCGCCCGTAACCATCCAGAATATAAGGGTGACAATGTGAAGGCTATCTTGAAACGTGTGTTGACCATGTTTGACGGGGAAGACGCTCGTTATGATATCGATGCCTTGAAGCAACATTTAGATGCGATGCCGGACGAGGTCGGATTTGTCTCTATCTTCAATGGTAAGGATTTAACGGGTTGGAAAGGTTTGGTAGAGAATCCGATCGCCCGTGCGAAAATGAAACCGGCTCAGTTGGCGAAAGCGCAGGAAAAGGCGGATGAGAATATGCGTCGTGACTGGAAAGTGGAGAATGGCCTATTAGTATTTGACGGTACTGGGTACGATAACCTATGTACTGAAAAGCAATATGGTGATTTCGAGATGTATGTTGATTGGATGTTGGATCCGAAAGGACCAGAGGCTGATGCCGGTATTTATCTGCGTGGTACTCCTCAAGTACAGATCTGGGATACTTCTCGGGTAAATGTAGGTGCGCAAGTAGGTTCCGGTGGCTTGTACAACAATCAGGTAAACGAGAGCAAGCCTTCGAAAGTGGCCGACAATAAATTGGGTGAATGGAATTCCTTCTATATTAAGATGGTTGGTGACCGTGTGACGGTTGTCTTGAACGGAGAAAAAGTGGTAGATAACGTGATTCTGGAAAACTATTGGGATCGCAAGCTTCCGATTTTCCCGGTAGAGCAAATCGAGATGCAAGCTCATGGCAGCAAGGTCTATTACCGTAATATCTACGTAAAGGAATTGGAAAAACAAGAACCGTTCAAATTATCGCCGGAAGAGGAAAAAGAAGGTTTCAAGGTTTTGTTTGACGGAACGAATATGCATGAATGGACTGGAAACACGGTTGATTATATCTTGGAAGATGGCTGTATCTCTATGGTCCCAAGCAGTAGTTTCGGAGGTAATCTGTACACCAAGAAGGAATACGGAAACTTTATCTATCGTTTTGACTTCCAGTTAACCCCGGGAGCTAATAACGGTGTTGGTATCCGTACGCCGATGGAAGGAGACGCAGCATATGTAGGTATGGAAGTGCAGGTCTTGGATTGTGAACATCCTATTTACCAAGGAAACATCACTCCGCTGCAACATCACGGTTCCGTATACGGTATCATTCCCGCCCGTGAGGATCATCCGAAAGCGTTCAAGCCGGTTGGAGAATGGAATACGGAAGAGATCATGGCGGATGGCGATCATATCCGTGTGACGGTGAATGGAGTCGTAATCTTGGATGGAAATATTCGGGATGCCGTGAAGAACGGTACGCCGGATGGAAAGGAGCATCCGGGTTTGTTTAACAAAAAAGGTCATATAGGTTTCTTAGGACATGGTTCCCCTGTCAAATTCCGCAATATTCGTATCAAGGAATTGAGATAATTTATAGTAGGCTTTGAATATAGAAAAAAGAGATTGTCTTGAGATGTTCGGGACAATCTCTTTCTATATTATCGGCGATTTGCTATTGTATAATAACCAAGCACTATACGATCTAATCTTTTCACATCCGTGAAGAGATCGTTTCACCTATGTGATACGATCGTTTCATACTTGTGAAAAGATCATTTCACAGACGTGAAAAGATCTTTACATGTAGATAGAGCAAGCTATTGCGATAATGCTTTTACCTAATAGGAAGGCTCAACCGCAACAAATCCTCGTAAGCGTTCGCGCTCCCTTTCACAGCCTTTAGGCAGGATGATGATTGATCCCTATTCCTTCTCGCCGAACGCTAAATCCCCTGCATCGCCTAATCCTGGAACGATATAAGAATGATCGTCGAGGTCATTATCTAATGCGGCGATCCAGATTGTAGTCTTGTCATCCGGCATTTTCTTCTGCAAGTATTCCAAGGCTTGTTTGCTTGAGATGATGGAGGCTACGTGTACATGGCCGGGTACTCCTTTGGTCAACAGGGCCTCATACGCCAATTCCATAGAACTTCCGGTGGCCAACATCGGGTCGGATATGATCAAGGTTTTACCTGTTAAGCGAGGAGAGGCGATATATTCGATATGAATATCAAAATTCAAACGGTCTTTATATTTGCGGTAAGCGGATACGAAAGCGTTCTCCGCATTATCCAGATACCGAAGGAAACCTTGGTGGAATGGAAGCCCGGCACGCAAGATCGTACTAATCACGATTTGATCGTCCGGCGTATTCATCGGGGCTATACCTAGCGGGGACTGGATGTCTTTCGTACTGTAATGAAATTCCTTACTGATCTCGTAAGCCATGATTTCTCCGATACGCTCGACATTGCGACGGAAGCGAAGGCTGTCTTTTTGTATATCTACATCTCTAAGTTCGGCTACGAACTTGTTTAATATGGAATTGGTGTCTCCAAGATTAACGATTCTCATGAGTCTTTTTTGAGCCCAAAAGTAATCATTTCCGGACACTAAAAATCATAAGTATGAAATTTTTCATTCATACTTATAAATGAAAGATTTCATACTTATGATTTTTTATCCCCTTACCGGGGATATTTTTACTACGTTTTCGGTGACTTTATTATTTCAGGTGGGCATTCATCGCCTCAAGGAGGAATTTACCCGGTTTGAATTTTACGGTCGTACGAGCGGGGATCATTACCGGAGTACCTGTTTTAGGATTTCTGGCAAGACGCTGTGTTTGCGGTCTTGGGATCAGTGTTCCAAATCCGACAAGTACGATTTCCTCATTTTCAGACATACGCTCAGTTACGATCTCGATGTAAGCATCCAATACTTTCTTTGCTTCTTGCTTTTGTAACCCGGTCTTGTCTGCTAAAGCCTCTATAAGTTCTGCTTTGTTCATAAATGCAAATTTTTTAAATTGTTAAACACTACAAATGTACACTTTGAAGCTGGTTTTATAGTTACGTTTTGCAAAGATACATTTGCATTTGAGTTTCTTATTAAACAAGGCCTACAGATGTTTGTTACATTTTTAAGAACAAAAAATGTTAATAATGTGTCTGTTTGCGAATTTCGAAACATTTATTGAATCTTGATATACCCGATTCGTGTGTACTTGATAGTACGGGATTCTATATGTTTTAAGACCTTAGCGGAAGTCAAAGTCAATTTTTCCCCTACTTGGAAAGCATGAGCGCCCGGTGGCAACGTTTGCGTGGTAAGACTACGATCTTTCGCTTTTATCCTCAATAAAAAGTAATTTCCGGCGATGTCCACGGCCGTGAGCAATTGATCTACATAGAAATATTCGGTACCACGGATAATCTGTGTCTTGTAAGAATCGTCTTCAATGCGGACTTTTGTGATTGTTAACTTTAAATCGCTCAATTTTTCTCCCGGTGTTCCTACAAAGCGGCTTACAGGCATTTTGTATTTCTTACGGGTCTGTAGGTCGAGATAGATTTTACTGTAGGTCACCGCTAACTCTTTAAAACGCATCTCGCTTTTTACGTGAGGCTCATATTTATCGGCTATCCAAACGACGTATCGGGGATCGATCGTATAGATGTCATGCAAATGGTATCCTCTGTATTTACCGAAAGAAATAATATCGTCTCCATTATCGGGAGAGTCTTTGATATCTGTCGTTATAAATAAAGGTAGAAAGGAGTTGCTTACCATCTTAATCGCCTTATTCACCGAGCTGATGGCATTCAAGTCGAGATTCGCCAAATAGACCGTCGGATGATAAGTGGCCGAAGGCGTAAAGAACCAAAGCGTATAATATAAGGTCTTTGAGGTAGGCAAAAGAATGTAGTACCGCCCTTTGTCTGACGTTTTTCCTCGATTGAACGTGTTTAACTTGTCGAGGATCATCTTCTGTATTTCACCGGATAGGCCGGACGTGTTCTCATCCATACGATCAACTCTATATACAAATCTACTGAAAAAATCCGGAACTACATAATTTGCGGATGAGTTATTTATGACTACTTTTGCCCTAAAAATAAAATAGACGATGAGAATAGAGCAGAATTATTCGTTGGAGAAACACAATACGTTCCATCTCCCGGTAAAGACACGTTGGTTCATGGAGTATGAGACGGAGGAGGAGTTGCAACGAATCTTACATGATGAATACTTTCAGGAATGTTTATCCTTGCATATAGGAGGCGGGAGCAATCTATTGTTCATCAACGATTATAATGGCATTATCATCCATTCCCGAATCAAGGGGATTTCTATCTCGGCGGAAACGGACGAGTATGTATCGCTTCGTGTCGGGGCTGCGGAGATCTGGGATGATGTCGTGGCATACGCCGTATCGAAAGGTTGGGGAGGTATAGAGAATCTTTCTTTAATACCCGGTGAGGCGGGCGCTGCCGCTATCCAGAACATCGGGGCTTATGGCATGGAGATCAAGGATGTGATCGAGAGCGTGGAGGCTTATAACCAGTTGACATTCGAGAAACGGACTTTTACGAATACGGATTGTGAATATGGATATCGTAATAGTTATTTCAAGAATGAGCATCATGACCCCCACATCATAACTTATATTACGCTTCGACTATCCAAGAACCCTAGCTTTTCGGTTAATTATGGGAACTTAAAGGAGGAGTTGACGAAATATCCGGAAGTTACTTTGGAAACGATCCGTGAGGCTGTCATAACAATTCGCAGGCAGAAGCTTCCCGATCCGGAAGTATTAGGCAACGCAGGCAGTTTCTTTATGAACCCGATAATTACGGCAGAGCATTTTGAGAAATTGAAAAAGCAATTCCCGGAAATCCCGTCTTATCCCGCTTCGGAAGGAAAGATCAAGGTTCCGGCCGGTTGGTTGATCGAGCAATGTGGGTTTAAGGGTAAAAACCATGGGCCGGTAGGTGTTTACGAGAAACAAGCGTTGGTATTAGTGAATTTAGGAGATGCCCGGGGGCATGAGATCGCGTTGGTCGCGGAGAGCATTCGTACCGCCGTAAAAGATCGTTTCGGTATAGAGCTTATGCCTGAGGTTAAATATGTCGGATAATGAAAATCGTTTTTTTAGGAACAGGAACGTCTACGGGCAATCCTGAGATAGGTTGCCAATGTGAGGTATGTACTAGTAAAGACCCCCGTGATTGGCGTCTACGGGCTTCGATCTTGGTAGAGACGGAAGGGAAACGGATATTGATCGATTGTGGTCCGGACTTCCGTTGGCAAATGATAACCAATAAGATTTACTATTTTGACGCCGTTTTAGTAACTCATGAGCACTACGATCATGTAGGTGGCTTAGATGATCTACGTCCTTTTGGCCGGTATAAAGATGTGGATATTTATGCGGAAGACAATGTCGTGGAGGCGATAAAGACTCGCATCCCTTATGTCTTCCGGGAGCATAAATATCCGGGAGTGCCTAATTTGGTTTTGCATACGATCGGGACGAAACCGTTTGAGGCCGCCGGTGTCATGATCACTCCGATCCGTGTAATGCACGCTAAGCTGCCGATCTTAGGTTTCCGTATCGGCAATATGGCTTACTTGACCGACCTTAAATATCTTCCGGAAGAAGAGTACGCTAAGTTGGAAAACCTTGATGTATTGGTTATTGATGCCCTTCGGAAAGGAGAGCATCAATCGCATGAGAGTCTGGAGGAAGCCTTAGCGAATATATCCCGTATCCAGCCCAAGGAGGCCTATTTAATCCATATGAGTCATCGCATAGGGTTGCATGCGGTCATTGAAAAAGAGTTGCCTCCGCATGTACATTACTCATATGATGGATTAACGGTGACTTTTTAAGTCATATATTGAAAAGATTCTTTATCTTTGCCAGCTGAAAATCTAGAGAATAGCTGCTTTTTTAAGTTAGTCGCTTATAGCAGGAGTGGTATATAATAAAAAACAATAATAGACTGTATGAATTTATCGTTTAAGAACGTACTATGCGTATGTTGCTTATTGCTGTCGGGATCTGTGTATGCACAGGTTCCGCAAGACTTGATTGACAAGGCGAAAGCCGCTGGAATGTCGGATACGCAGATCCAGCAGGAATTAGCCAAGCGTATGAAACAAGAAGGGGGATCAGTCGGATCTCAAGCTACCGCTACCGATGCGAAGGTTAGCGACCGGGTAATGCCGGTAATCGATGAAGGACAATCCTTAGAAGCCCAACGTAGAAATAATCTTCCTGCTTCAGCCATGGAGAATACCGTATTCGGGCATGAAATCTTCTCAAACAAGAACTTATCTTTTGCCCCAGATTTAAACATCCCTACACCTAAGGATTATGTGCTTTCCGCTGGTGATGAGTTATTGATTAATGTATGGGGAGATTCCGAGCTAAACTTGAAATTAAAGATCTCTCCGGATGGTACGATCCTTGTACCAAATTTAGGTCCGGTGTCGGTCAGTGGATTGACGATCGCTGGCGCTGAGACTCGTCTGCGTCAGGAGTTGAGCCAGATTATGTCTACGCTGTCTGGTTCGGGAGAGGGGAATACCTTTGTTTCCGTCAGTTTGAGCCAGATTCGTAGCATGAAGGTGAATATTGTCGGCGAGGTAGTCGCTCCCGGTACGTATACATTACCTTCATTCGCCACATTATTTAATGCGTTGTATGCCGCCGGTGGTGTGAATAAGATCGGTTCTTTGCGTAGCATCAAGGTATATCGCAATAGCAAGGAAATCGCTAATCTCGACGTATATGATTATTTATTGAACGGAAAGTACACAACGAATGTTCGTTTGGAAGAGAACGATATGATTATGGTAGGCCCGTACGACCAGTTAGCGGTGGTTCGAGGTAAGGTGAAACGTAATCGTATTTTCGAGTTGCGCAAGGGTGAGACCTTGAAGCAATTGCTGGATATGGCCGGCGGATTTACCGGCGACGCTTATACGAAGGACGTACAAGTGAAGCGTAAATCAGATAGTCGTTACCAGATCTCTACGGTTTCGGAAGATAAGTTCGCTTCTTTCGTGATGCAGGATGGCGATTCTTTGCTGGTAGATTCCGTTATTCCTTTTTATGAGAATCGTTTGATCGTGACGGGAGCAGTATGGCGTCCGGGAGAATATGAGTTAAGTCCGTCGGTTCATACGGTAAAGCAATTGGTAAAACAGGCCGCGGGTCTTAAAGGAGACGAGTTCGCCGGCCGTGCCTTGATTACCCGTTTGAATCCGGATTTCACGACTACGATGATCGCCGTGGATATTCGTGGTATCTTGAACGGTACCGCTCCAGATGTGGAGTTGCAAGCGGAAGACCAATTAAGCATTCCTTCCCTATTCGATTTGCGCGAACCTTATACGATCAAGGTTGGCGGAGCCGTGAATTATCCGGATACGGTGCTTCCGTATCGTCATAATTTGACAATAGAAGACGCTATCATGATGGCAGGTGGTTTAAGAGAGTCGGCTTCTTCTATTAATGTAGAGGTAGCCCGTCGTGTGAAGGATCCTAGTTCCAATCAGAATGTCAACCGGATCGCTGATGTATATAACTTCTCGTTGAGTGAGGACTTCAAGTTGAATGCGGGAGATACGATCTTCACATTGGAGCCGTTCGATGAGGTTTATGTTCGTTTCTCCCCGGGGTATCACGAGCAACAGGTCGTGAAGGTGAACGGTGAGATCACTTTTGCCGGTAGCTATGTATTGGCTACGAAGAACGCTCGTTTGAGTGACATTGTCGCGAAAGCGGGAGGCGTTACCCCAGAGTCTTATGTAAAAGGTGCTAGCTTGAAACGTCAGTTGACAGAGGATGAATTGAAGCGCATGGAAACCCTTCTGGCTTTAAGTGAGGCGAATAAGCAAAGCCGGGATTCCATCGGTGTAGCGTTGATGAATGTGAAGGACTATTCCGTAGGTATTGATTTAGAGAAAGCGTTGGCAAATCCGGGTAGTATCGATGACGTTGTGCTTCGTGACGGCGATGAGCTTTATATCCCGCAGATGCAAAGTACGGTGAAGATGAGCGGAGCCGTGACTTACCCAAACAGCGTGACTTACACGAAAGGTATGTCGGTTATGGATTGCTTGTCTCAAGCCGGTGGTTATAATGATATCGCACGTAAGTATCCGATCGTAATATATATGAATGGTAAGGTCGCTACGACGAAGCGTACCGCTATCTTTTTCAAGCGTTATCCGAAAGTGGAGCCGGGCTGTGAGATCGTAGTTCCGACGAAGACGCAACGTGAGCGCCGAAGCTTGGCTGAGATCATGAGTATCAGTAGCTCCGCTACCTCTATGGCCGCGATGATTACCTCTATTGTTAACATGATTAAAAACTAATCAGGCATGGATACGATAAACGAGATAAAAAGACAAGAGTTACCTGAGGAGCAGGAGATCGATTTAATCGAACTGGCGCAAAAACTGTGGAAAGAGCGTAAGTTCTTATTGAAAGGCTGTGGTATTGCGGTGGTAGTAGGTTTGATTGTAGCTTTCAGTATTCCCAAGGAATATACAACTACGGTGAAATTGGCACCAGAGACACAGGATGCGGCAAAAAAATCTAGTCTTGGCGGTTTGGCTGCTATGGCTGGGATTAATCTGAATGCCGCTGCCGGTGCGGACGCGATCTCTCCGGATTTGTATCCGGATGTGGTGCAGAGTACCCCGTTTCTGTTGGAATTGTTTCCGGTAGAGGTTACCGATAAGGAAAAGGAGTTAAGCACTACATTGTATGATTATATGAGTGAACATCAACGTAAGGCTTGGTGGGGATATATTGTCTCCGCTCCATTCAAGGCGTTGGGTGCGGTAATGAGTTTAATCTCCGGTGACGAGGAAGAGTCTGAGGGCTTGAATCCTTACCATTTGACAAAGGATCAAGAAGAGGTGGTGAAGGCCTTGCAGGAGCGGGTTTCTGTTTCCGTGGACAAGAAGACCTTGGTTATCACGGCTTCCGTACAAATGCAGGACCCGGTTATTTCCGCTCAGATGACAAAGGTCGTTTTGGAAAACCTCCAGAATTATATTACGAATTATCGTACGCAGAAAGTAAAGCAAGATTTGGAATTTACCCAGAAGGTATTTGGCGAGTCACGTGACGCTTATTATAAAGCGCAACGTGCGTACGCTGCTTTCGAGGATGCCAACCGTAATATTATCTCTTCCAGCTACCGTACGGAGCAGGAACGTTTGAAGAATGAGATGACCCTTACGTTTAATGTTTACAATACGTTGGCGCAGAAGTTGGAGCAAGATAAATTGCGTGTACAGGAAGAAACTCCGGTGTATACCGTAATCGAGCCGGCTACCGTACCTTTGAAAGCATCTTCTCCTAAGAAGGCACTTATCTTGGTCGGTTTTGTCTTCCTCGCTTTATTCGGATGTATCGGATATTTATTCGTAAAAGATATGTTTGTGGCAGCTTTCAAGAAAGAAGAGACTGGAGCTTAATTCCCGCAAACCGTAAAATATGCCACGGCCTCGTCATGACTGACTTGTGTCGTGGTTTTTATTTGCGGGAATAGCCGATTGATCCGGGTGGTTATCGTATCGCATAAATTGGGGTAAAAGTTCTCCAAGGCTTTCTCATAGGGTTGCTCGTTGAAGCAGCAAAGGCTTCCTTCATTATAGAATAAATCCATTGCCAACCATTGATTTTTCATTCTCCACTCCGTCGAGTCATTCATTTGTACCCGTAAATGTAAAGGGGCGCTTTTGATGAAGAGATTCATTGCGCCACGCTTGCCTTTTTTACGAATCAGATCTGTTAGTTCCGGAATGACATGTGCGGGGTATGTCTGTTGCCTTTCCACCGTCTCTACCAATAATCTTCGGTTGTAGGACGCTACGAATATACCCTCGTGGTAGTAACAACCTAGAAAATGCTTATCAACATCAGGATAATATCTAACAGGAACGGAGGTTTCCTCTCGTTGCTGGGCCGGAAAAGTGAAAGAGACGTCCAGTTGCTTGAAAATACGCTCTGCCGTATGACTATCCATAGGGGCGTACAAGACATCCCCTTGTGGATAATAAGCGATTAGGAAAGACGATAATTCCAGATTTTGCCGTATTAAAGAAAGGAAAATAGCGGGCGTATGATCTGAGAACGCCTTGCGTATATTCTCCATGGGTAGTATCATCTTCTCGAATACAGGAGGACGATTGATGGCAAAAATTGCCGTGGGGCTTGGAACGACCAAACTATAGGGATCTACCGTAGCGACAAATTGCTCGTCGTTCATATGCTTGTAAAAGTACCTCACGCATACGATCGTACCCAGAAACAAGACAAAAAATGCCGTTATGTCTTTCTTGCTGATCCTCATGTTTGCTTTAGGAAGTGTTTACACCAAGGCTTTAATCCGCATTCCTCACATTTCGGTTTCCGGGCGAGGCAAACATATCTTCCATGCAATATCAACCAGTGATGGGCGATGGGGATCAGTTCTTCCGGAATGTTCTTCACTAGCTCCTTTTCCGTTTCCAAGGGTGTCTTGCTATTATTGGTCAAGCCGATCCGGTTGGAGACACGGAATACGTGCGTATCTACCGCCATGGCTGGCTTGTCATATACAACGGATGCGATTACGTTCGCAGTTTTTCTTCCTACACCCGGAAGTTTCTGTAGCTCGTCAATATCGGAGGGAACCACGCCTTTGAAGTCCTCTATCAGCATCTTCGCCATACCTACCAGATGTTTAGCCTTATTGTTCGGGTAAGATACGCTTCGTATGTATTCAAAGACGACTTCCGGTGTGCTAGCTGCCATTACCTCGGGAGTAGGGAAAGCCTCGAACAGGGCAGGAGTGATCATATTCACTCGCTTATCCGTGCATTGTGCGGATAGGATTACCGCTATCAATAATTGATATGGATCGTCATAATGTAGTTCAGTCTCGGCTACCGGTACGTTTTCCTTAAACCAGTTTAATACGCCTTTATATCTTTCTTCTTTTCGCATTGTTTTTTCGGTTTCTATTTTTCGCATCCTAAAGGTATAACTTTTAAAAGGAATATACAAGCGGAGATGTGCCAAAAATAAGATACTCCCGAATTGTACGAATAAATAAAAAAGTACCGATCTCCTTCTTCCATCTAAGAGAGAAAGAAATCGGTACTTTTTTATTTATTATTCCCTAACGATCTGGTGGATATGTATAGGTTCTTTTCCTATTGTGGTGATTTCTAAAGAAGAGAAATCCTCGAACATGGTTTTATTTAATTTGATGTAGCCTACGTTCCCTTGATAGACGATGTTTTTCTCACCATCTTGAGAGAGGCCGGTGATAGATACCAAATTCTCGTTACTTCCGGAGAGGAAGAAAGATACGGCGTTGATATCATCGCATTTTATGTGAATTATTTCTCCCGGATTCAAGTTCTTATACGTATCTAGGTTCATATCGTACATCATAAGAGCCTCATTGATTTGCGGGTCTTGTTTGGTTGTCGCCGTGAATCCTAGTACATATAGCTCCATTTGCTGATCCGAGTTATTTCGCATACGGATATAACGGGCTTTCGGATCGATGGTGCGGATCGTATCCTTGGCGTTTTCCGTGGAGACATGGGGGATTAGGCTCCAGCTCTTTCCGTCAGCAGACCACTCGAATACCCGTCCGGGTTGGTTGCTTTTCGGAAGATTGAAACAGAAGGATTCCGCTTCTTTCTGGATTTCCCAGCCGATACCCAGATATTGATTAGGCTGTACCTTGACTACCTCGAATAGGGGGACGTAACCGACCGTATTATCACCCTCGGCACAAGGCTGGCTCTTCAATTGGTCGATATTCGTGAATATGGAAGGGATGCTAACCTTCACCTCGTCCGGGGCGATACCGTCCGTAGATAGCAGGTTACGACCTGTCTGACGATATAAGTCTACGATGAAAGGGTGTAAGACTTTCGATCCGACTTTCACGCCTTTAGGCTGTGCCTTCTGGTTCAGCGTGCGGTTTATCAGTTTCATGCTATCTAGCAAGGCAGATGTTTCCAGATAGCGTTGCCATGTATAAGACCGGTCTTTCTCATACCAAGCGTGCGCCATATGCAGAGCACTTGTACCGGCTTTTCCTAAGAACTCGAATTGGATAAGCCATGGATTGATTTGTTCGATCAGGCGTTTATTGGGACTTTGGCTGTAGATCATGCTCGGGGAAGCCGTGATTTGAGCGAATAAGGTTCCCAGAAGATTTGCGCTTTGCTCTGGGAACGTGTTTTTCTTATATCCGGTAAGGAATGTCTGGATAGGAGCGACATAGTTAGCAGACTCTTCCCGGCGGTATTGATGTCCGTTCGGACCCGGATCGCAGTTATGCTCGCAGAAAATGCGGAAAGCCATGGAGGCCTCCGGCATAATAAAGTCGCAAGCGTCTTTCCATGCCTGTGTAGGATCGTAATTCTTGATATTCCAAGTGTACATTCCAACGCCGAATATAGCGACCTTGGAAGCCTCGGCGTATTCCATAGGATTGGATACGAATCCGGTCATGGTGCCGGCGGCTTGCGTATCTAGGCCGTAGGCGGGTCCCATCAACAAATGATCTTGGCAATAATCGCTTACGGGGAAGTTCCACCAGATATAGGCGGGACGACGGATACGGCTGTTTACCCACTCGACGCCTTCTTTCGTGATATCGGCTACGACACGGTCTCCGGTCCACATGATTTGGATAGCGGGGTCGAGTTGGGTACCGAGGATATCTAGATAATCGGTCTTAGCCCATGAGCGGTTGTATTCGGTAGGGCACATGATCAGGGGCTGCACGTCATTTTTCTTGGTAATAAACTCCTTATGGATGTAATTCAATAAGCCGGCTTGCTTTTCCGGGCGGGCTCCCTCTCCGGATATATCATCGAAGAAAACGGCGAAAGAGCGTACGCCCAAATCGTACATTTTCTCGAATTTGGAAAGGATATTCATGCTATCTGTTAGGTTCCATTGAATGTCTTGTCCCGGGTGGATGGCCCAAACGAAGTTTACTTTGTTATGGGCGGCCTCTTTCGCTAGTTCCTTGATATGCTCGGCTTCCTCGGCGGGATAAGGTTTGCGCCAGTTGGGGGAGCTGTGATAAGGATCATCTTTCGGACCATAAATATAGGTGTTCAGCTTGATCCTTCCGTAAAAGCGGATTTGCTCGATACGGTCGGCGTGGCTCCAAGGCTGTCCGTAGAATCCTTCCACGGTACCCCGGAATAATACGTCCGGATAGTCTTTGATCGAACAGAGAGGCAGGATCTTTTTACCCTCGTCATATTTAGCTAATTGCTTGAGGGTTTGGGCGGCGTAAAACAAGGAATTATCGTCTACGATCCCGATCGTGATACCTTTTTTAGTGATCGTCAGCGTATAGGCACCCGAGCGTTGCATTTCCGGAGTTTTGTCTTTTAGTTTCTTGATCTCTAAAGGGAGAGATTTGCCGGATTTAGCGAAAGGTAGCGCTTCTTTAAGTAGTTTGACCGCATCTGCGTCGGGATTATTTATACCCCGTAGGGTATATCCATGGGGCGGTGCGTATGTTTGGCTGGAAATAGTCACCTCTTGGGGCTCAGGGAAGATTCCTAGGGATAGCTTTTGGCTATGCGTTAGGTTACAAACGCATAGAAGGAGCATGGTGGCGAGTAAATACTTTAGTGTCTTCATATACGATATGATTTAATGTTAACGTTCGTAAATGTATGAAATAATTAGACACAGAGCACACGGAATACACAGATTTCCATGGATAGAAATGATATTTCCTTATATCCGTGGATATTCGTGTGTTCCGTGTGCTCCGTGTTTTAGATCTTATAGGGAGAATAGCAATACCCGGTTATCCGGATTTGTCCATTCATGGATCAAGCTACGCACGTCGCTATATTCGGCGGGAGTGAACTGTTGCTTGTCCAACTCGATCGTACGTACTACCTCGATCGTATTTCCTCTTGGTGTGATCGTGCGGGTTACTTTACCAAAAGGCTTGCTTATCACTTGCTCTTTTGTGGAGGTCTGCAACTTCATGCCCTCGGCGGGAGTAACCGTGTAGGTTACCTCTTCCTTGATCAGGGAGGGGAGTTCGAATAAGTTGGAACGCTTGCTGTTCAAAGCGCTCATGCCCCAGCTATCGATACCGCCTGTTATAGCCGGAAGGGTACAGATGGCGAATCCGTTTTGTGCTTCGTTCTTGGAGACGCTGACGGCTTTATTCTCCTTGATGATCGTAGGCTCTGCCTGTAGGGCGATCGACGTGCCGTTCAACGTGAGTACCTGATCTAACTCACCCCGGGCTGTTAATGCGGAAGGGGCAAGGCTGACCGCCGAAAGGTATTTGTCTTTCCCTGCGACAGTCGCTTTTACGGCAAGATTCTTGATCGTGCTTAATCCACAAGCGTCTATATCCAGATTCCCTGGATATACGGCGACTACTTCCGATTGAATGCCGGCGGCGTTCAATAAGACGTTCAGAAGCTGGGTCTTCTCGGCTAATGTACCGTAAGCACTGCGAAGGGCCGTATCGACATCGCGGATGGAATAACCCGTACAAGCGAGGGGGATGGCGCAATATCCCATGTTGTTGACTACATGGTTCCGGATGGCGTTCACCTTCTCTTCGTCGCTAGTAGCCTTTTCCGTGATATAAGAGCCGAACGTTTTGCTCTCGTAGTTTCCGGAAGTGTTAAAACGCTTATTTAGCGTAGATAATGCCTCCTTGTTGGAACTATAGCTTGAAGCGATTAGGCGGGGAATCCCGTCTTGGTTTTGAGGAAGGAAAGCTTCCCGGGAAGAGGCCGGCAGGTTACGTAAAGTCCAGCTTACCTCTTTAGCGCCGTTTCGGGTGGCTTGGGATGCTTTCGCGTCGCTACCCAATAATTGCCAAGCGAGCGGACTGTTTTCCGGTACGGAGATAGAGACCTTGCATTCCTTCACGGGAGAAGTCTCTTGTAGTCGCTCGTTGATATCCATAGCCGGATAGTAGCCCGGTTTTGTGATAATAGAGTAATCCAAGTAAATCGTGGCCCCAAGTTCTAGGCCAGTGTGTACCACGACCATTTCCTTGAGTTGGTTATAGGCCGGAGCGTCGGCGGCGAAACGGGGTAGGACCTCTACAAAGGCGTTATCGGGTGTCTTTACGATCGTACCGTCTTTCTGCCTTGTATAGGATGAGTGGATCTTCAGTGTTTGGAAATCGGGATTGTAGACGATAAAACTCTCGCCATACGTGCTATTCATCGCAGTGTGCGTGAAGAGCGTCAATTCCATGGAGGATCGGTATTCTTGGCTACCGTCGGCATGCAAGGTCCAAGCTTTCGATACCTTCCCGTACTCAGCCTCCGATGCGGCGAATGAAGTAACCGTCATCGCTAACAAGCCTAGGAGAAGAATCAGTTTATAGGTTATCTTAATCATTGTCTTTCTGTTTTTATTTCTTGATAATCAAATAGTCACCATAACTCTTATAAGCGTTCACGGCGGAACGGAAACCTTTCCAGTCGGCTGCGTCGTAGACACGCTTCTTCAACGCTAGCTTCTGGCGCAAGACGATGTTCTGATTGCCTTCCTGCGAAAGGGAACCTTCGAAATCGGCCGCATTGCTTTGCAGGACGTCATTCTTCGGGGCGTTCAAGAGGGTATAGCCCTTGGGGAGGCGGATGGTCTCATCTTGTTCTACCAAACGGGAGCAAGCATCCTTGAATCCATACGCACGGTTTTCCGGTTTCGTATCGATACGCAAGAAACTCTTCACTTGATTGTAGAGGTTATTCATGACTAGCGGCTTGATAAGCATCTGGTCTCCGGCGATGATCGCGTAATCGGGGATCTCATAAGAGAACGTGATCTTGATAGGGGCCGCTTGATAGTTCTTCGGGTCCTTACCGTAATCTACACGAAGCAGTTTGGCGTTGGGGGATACGGCCAGCAATTGCTTCTCCATCGTGTTCTGCCAGTCGGATTGCCATCCGGTGGTGAAGATGCGGCGGATATTGCTGTCGGATTGTCCCTCGGCGGTGATCGTGAATTGTCCGCGGAGCGTGCCTTTCTCGTCTAGGCGGTTGTCGGCGTGGATGCGGACGTAGTGGTTCTCCGGGGCGGAGACAGGGGTTAAGCGGAGGTCGGAGCCTTCGGGCACACCCGGGAGGTAGTTCTGCTGTTGCTCGGCGCTACTCCATAATTCCCGGCAGAAAGGAACCCAAGTCGGGTCGAGAGGCATATACGTGCCGCTAGCCAGTTTTACCACCGCCACGCAATGGTTGAAATGGTCGGCGGGGATGCTTTCTACACGGCTTCCCGCCATGGTCATCGCCGGGTAAGCCTCGAAGCCGGCCATGCGGAGGAAGGCGATCAACGTACCGGCGATATCCTTGCAGACACCGCAACGATCGGTATAATTCATTTTCAGGTTGTGAAGCGTGAAACCCTCGCCTTTACCCATCGAGATTCCGGAGTAACGGATGTTATCGGCCACCCAGTGGGTCAGCACGGCTATCTTCTCCATTTCCGTTTTCTTGCCTTTGATCAGCTCGTCTACCTTTTTCTGGGCTTCCGGGATCGCAGTAAAGCTTCCGTAATCCTCGTTAACCTTATTGAACCAAAGGGATTTATCCTCCCAGCGGGGAGTACTGGACATCATGAGCTTCGGGGCAGCGTCGAATAGGTCTACCATGTTCGGTTCCTTGGCGAAAGGAAGGATATCGTCGGAGGCGAAGGTATATACTTTCCGTCTGTCCTCGTATCGCATCGAAGAGGTACATTCGCCTTGGTAGAACTGGAATTGCAACTCTTTCTCCATCGGCATGGATACCCGGTACACCTTGCGCACGGTAGGCTCGGTAGCCCAGAAGGGGACGATATCGTAAAACTGTCCTCGCATAGGAGGGATGAAACGCTCGTCGTCGTCACCCGCCGTCAGCAAGGCGTAGGTGAAACCTTTCTTGGCGATCTCGTACTCCACGATATCTCCCGGTTGCAAGCGGCCCACTTCCAGCATGATCTGCCGGGCGCCCCAGTAGATGGCACGTGCGGGGGCGGCGTAGTCGCAAGCTTGGGTTACGTCGAGATTGATCACGTCGCCGTTCGCACGGTAGATCGTGGCGTAACGAAACTCGGCGTGCGCCGTCAGCGGGTCGTAATCGTATTTGATGATACGGTTGGCGACGGCTCCTTTGGAAGTCTGTACCTTAAAAGCCTTGCATACGGCGAAAGCCCCCGAGCCGGTAGGTTGTACCGTAACGGCGGTGCTATCCAGCAAGGTGACGCAGTCGTATCCTGCATAGGCTTGCGATTTCTCCAAGGTAGGATCTTGCGGGTATCGGCAAGAATCCTGCCCGTACATAGGCGATAAGGCCAATAGGGAGACCGCAGTGATTGTTAGAATTCTTTTCATGTTTATAGTGTTTTTGTAATGATATTTCTCGCTAGCTCCCGGCAGGCGGCACGGTCGATCTTGCCGCTTCCGGTTTGGGGGATCTCGCTTACCTTTATGATGTGCCTCGGACGGAGGTACTTGGGCAGGTTGGCGAGAACCTCTGTTAGCATCTCACCTCGTAGGTTTGAGGCAAGCAGTAGCACGACCGCCTCTCCCAACCGAGGGTCGGGGGTGGCGGTGATGGCATAGGGGCGGTCGAGGTAGGGCCGTAGCCGCTCTTCCACCTCCTCGATCTGGATCTTGATACCTCCGCTATTGATGATATTATCTTTCCTTCCGATAATGGCGAAACTCCCGTCCGGCAGCAGGCGGGCGACATCGTTCGTCACCAGCCGCTCGTCGCAAACCAATGGGGCGTCTATTACCAAGGTATTGTCCGGTGACAAGGATAACGTCACCGAGGGGAAGGGATGGTAATAGGGCGAGGCTTCCGGCCCGTTCAACCGGCGCAGGGCGACGTGAGACAGCGTCTCCGTCATTCCGTAGGTGGAATAAACCGTGTTTGGCATCTGCCGTATCTCCTGTTCCAAGGCCGCGTCGATCGCCCCGCCGCCGATGATCAAGATATCCGTTTGCTCCAGCCGTTTACGTTCCTCGGGTACTCGCAACGTATTGTAAACCTGCAAAGGAATCATGGCGGCAAAGCGCAGGGGCGTATCCCCCCAATCCGCCAACGGGTGTCCGGAGGGTTCGCACACCTCCAGATCCAGTCCGGCGTATAGGGAGCGGACCACCATCATCTTTCCGGCTATATAGCGTAGGGGCATACATAACAAGGCCTTGTCGCCCTTCTTAAGCCCCAGATAATCGCAGGTAAGCCGGGCGCTGTTCAGCATCCGGTCCTTGCGTACTCGCATCCGCTTGGGCGTACCGGTGGAGCCAGAGGTCTGGACTTCCAGAAAAGGGGAGGGATCGTGCCATTCAGCTAAGAATGCCTGTAAATCTTCTTGTATCGGCATAGGTCAAAGGTCGTTGGTGAACCAGATGGTGTCTCCTTTTCGTTGGATCAACTTATGTTTATCGTCCTTGAAAATCTCGCCGGTTCCCAGACCTTGCGGTAGCGGGTTACCTAGCGTGGCGCACCATTGGGCGATAGCGTTCAGTCCGATTTGCGATTCCAGAGCGGAGGTGACCCACCATTTAGGTTGTTCAGGGGTACTCCCTAAGATAGTTTCCGCTAAGTGAACCCATTCCGTGCATCCGGCGATACCTCCGTGGAGGGAAGGCTTTAATATAATGTATTGGGGATGGATCGTTTCCAACAACCGCCGTTTCTCGTCCGGGGCGTTACAGCCGATCAGTTCCTCGTCGAGAGCGATGGGAAGGGGTGACTCTGCCGCAAGGCGTGCCATCTCTTCCAACTGCCCGGCACGGATAGGCTGCTCGATGGAATGCAAGTCCATCTCGGCGAGCCGCTTCAGTTTGTCCATCGCCTCCGAGGGTGTGAAAGCGCCGTTGGCATCTACCCGAAGCTCTATTTCCTTGGCAGAGAAATGCGCACGGATGTGTTTCAATAAAGAGAGTTCCCGGTCGAAATCGATAGCGCCGATCTTCAGCTTGACGCAGCGGAAGCCCTCCTTCATCTTTTCCTCTACCTGTTCCAGCATGTACTTATAATCGCCCATCCAGATCAGTCCGTTGATGGGGATGCCCGCCTGCCCCTGCGAGAAGGGCGTGTCGTAATGCCGCCAACCGCCCTGTTCATAATGGCGCATGGCCGTCTCCAGCCCGAAAAGGATGGATGGGTAATGGCGCAAAGATTCGGTGTCAACATATCCCTTCTGTTCCAGATCGAGGCAAGCCTTGGATAACGTGATCTCGTAATCCACTCCATAATCGCAACTGAGATCCGGCAGGGGGGCACATTCTCCGATACCAATAACCGAGGGTTCGTCTTCCTTACGGATTCGGACCTCCCACAATTTCCGGGTCGTGTAAACACCCCGTGAGGTTCCTGCCGGTCGCTTGAAAGTCAAGCACCGGGGAACCACCTCAATCCTATATAACCTCTCCTTTACCATTCATTCTTAATTATTCATTATTCATTCTCAATCCCCCTACGGGAATTTCGGGTAATCCTCGAAGCGGGGACGGCGTTTCTCCAAGAATGCCTTACCGCCTTCCTGCGCCTCGTCCGTCATATAGTAAAGCATGGTAGCGTCTCCGGCCAACTCCTGTATACCGGCCTGTCCGTCCAACTCGGCGTTTAAGCCCGCCTTGATCATGCGCAAAGCCAACGGGCTAAGCAACATCATCTCCTCGGCCCATTGAACGTACTCGTCCTCTAATTTATCCAAGGGGACTACCTTATTTACCAGACCCATATCCAAAGCCTCCTGCGCATTGTACTTGCGGCATAGGAACCAGATCTCACGGGCCTTTTTCTGTCCGACCACACGGGCGAGGTAAGAAGAGCCGAACCCGGCGTCGAAGCTACCCACACGAGGACCAGTCTGTCCGAAGATAGCGTTCTCGGAAGCGATCGTAAGGTCGCAAACCACGTGCAATACGTGTCCGCCGCCGATAGCGAAACCATTCACGGCCGCGATGACGGGTTTCGGGAGAGAGCGGATCTGCTTTTGTACGTCCAATACGTTCAAGCGAGGTACGCCGTCTTTACCCACGTAGCCGCCACGTCCTTTCACGTTCATATCGCCTCCCGCGCAAAAGGCCGTATCTCCGGCTCCTGTCAGAACGACTACGTTAATGTCCGGGCGTTCCCGGCAGATGTAAAAGGCGTCGCTCATCTCCGTGGTCGTAGTCGGGGTAAAAGCGTTGCGATACCGTTCCCGGTTGATCGTAATGCGGGCGATGCCGTTGTAGAAATCAAATAAGATCTCCTCATATTCCTTGATGGTTGTCCATTCTCTTTTCGTTTCCATATATTATATGTTTTGTGCTTGGGATGAATTTTTTAGTTGATGATAATATTCCTTGAGCAATCGTACGTCTTCCGCTTTGTCCGTGAAAACCTCCATGAATAGGGGATGTTCGCTCGGTTGCTCCGTTTGGGTAAAGGCGCTCATCGCCGCTGCCAACTCCTCGGCATTATGGACAGCGGAGTAGGAGAATCCCCTTTCCGTGGCCCATCCCTCCGCTGAGGTCTGGTGGGAGGCGGTAACGTAACGGTGCGTACGCTCGTTCATCTTGAATCCCGGCAAGGCTTGGAAGATCTCGCCACCTCCGTTGTTCAAGAGCAGGATGCGAAGGTTATTGTGCAAGTTACCGTTCCACAACGCATTCATATCATAGAAGAAACTAAGATCGCCTATAACGATAAAGTTTAGTTTTTGCGAGGCCGAGGCGTATCCGATGGCCGTAGACAAGGAGCCTTCGATCCCGCTCGTACCTCGGTTACAACAAACCTCAACCGTCTCGGGTACGGTGTACAATTGCGCGTAACGTACGGTGGAGCTATTCCCCAGATGCAAGGCCGATTCAGCCGGAAGCGAGCGTATCAAACCACCGATCGCCGCCATTTCGGAGTAAGCGAACTCCGGCTCCGGCAGGTTCCGGGATTTGTATTCCCAAGCCTTCGGATATTCAATCTGCCTATTCTCCAGCATATAAGCGATTTTCTCCAGAAACTCGAAAGGGTCCATCTCGATCACCGTGGTCAGGCTACCGAATAAATCCGCTACCTCTCCATCCAATGAGACATGCCAATGCTCCTTAGGCGGGTGTTTCCGCAAAAACTCTTTCAGCCGCTTGGAGACAATATGGCCGCCGTAGGTGATTACGAGCTCGGGAACTAGCTTCTCTTTTTCCTCCTCCGGGGTAGCGTACAGGATAGCGTCGAAATTCTTGATCGGTAATCCCGGTACGATACGGTTGCCGATGTGCTCGGAGAGCCAAGTGAAATGCTTGTATAGTAACTTGCATATTTTCTTCTCGAAGAGATAGATCAAGCTCATTTGTCCCGCTATCATCATCCGCTTGCTATATTTGTTCAAGCGCTCGATCAGGTCATCATATTTCCGGTCGTACACGTTCAAGCCTTGATAACGGGTGATTACCCGTACCTTCGGCAATTCGGGTGTCGTGAACTGAAATAAAGGCTCGGAGATCGGAACGTTGATATGCACCGGTCCTTTGCCGTGATGGTTCAGTTCCAACAACGCCTCGTTGATCAATCGATTGCAATACCATTCATCTTGATCCGTATGTATTTCCGGTAGCTGCACCGACTTCTTTACCAGCGAGCCGAACACCCCGGGTTGCGGCAAGGTCTGTCCGTCCATTTGCCCGATCCATGCGGCGGGGCGGTCGGCGGATATCACGACAAGCGGAACTTTCTGATAGAAAGCCTCCGCTACCGCCGGATGTATATTCAGCAAGGCCGTGCCCGAGGTACAGCAAACAGCCGCCGGCTTACCTCCGTGCAACGCTAGCCCTACGGCAAAGAATCCCGCGCTTCGTTCATCCGTCACGGAATGGCAATTGAAGAACGAATGGTTTGCCAATGTGTGCACAATCGGAGAGTTCCGGCTTCCCGGACATAGCACGATATTACTTACGCCGTGCTCTATCAGCAAGGCTACCAATTGAAGGATGTTCTTTTTATCGCTATACATTATATGATATAAAATTATAAATTACCCACTATTCTCCGCATTGTATCTAATTTATCCTCTGTCTCCTGCCACTCATCCTCTAGCTGCGAGGCCGCCAACAGACCGCCTCCGGCATACAGCGTAAAGGTTTGGGGGAGGATATTCATGCAACGGAGGTTTACGTACAGATCTGTTTTGCCTTTGGGATCCAGCCAACCGATGAAACCGGAGTAATAGCTACGATCGTACCCCTCATTTTCGATGATGAAATGATAAGCCTCCTCCTTGGGAAGACCGCAGACGGCTGGAGTAGGGTGTAATAGTTGAAGGACATCACCCAGCTTCTCGGGATTCGGCAAGGAGAAGAAGAAATCACTTTTCAAATGAGAAACCTCTCCGGCCCGGGCTGAATAAGGCCCCTTCTCCTCGGGAGTAATACCCAAGGTGGACAGCTGGCGGCGTATATAGGAGGCGACTAATTGCTGTTCTCTCCAATTCTTATGGTCCCAGCTTTTCGGTAATTTCCCGTCTCGTAAGGATTGGGTTCCGGCCAAAGCTACCGTTTGCCAGTCACCTTTCTCGCCGGATAACAAGATTTCCGGTGTCCCACCCATCCAAGTTCCGGTTTCCGGGGTATGGCAAAGGTAGACATAGGAGCGGATATATCGTTCTTCCGCGGCGAAGAATGCCTTGCCGGGTGAGAAAGAGGGATCTTTCCAGATCGTTTTGCTACGGGATAGGACTAGTTTATCTTGGCTTCCTTTTAGCAAAGGGTTGGTAAACAGGGAGAAATGGTAAGCGTATCGTTCCTTCTCCTCGGATTCGGACGGGATTTCGATTTCATTCGAAGGGAATTCGTTTTTCTCTCGAGAGAAATCCCAATCGGATTCGGAGGGGATTTCAAAGCAATCCGGTTGGATTAAAACGATAGGTCGTTCCGCTGTCACCTGAAACGGAGCGATTACAAAACCGCTCCGTTCATTTAAGTCTTTTATGTCGTATAATAGGCAAGGAGAGCCGGCGCTTTGCATCCTGAAATGGAGCCTATCCTCACCGGGAATACGCCAAATAGCGAAACTCCGGCCTTGCTTGATCAACGTGTCTATTATTTCGTAAGAATCTCTTGGAATCATTTCTTCTTTAGTATACTATTGATTACCCGTACAGAGGAAACCAGTTTGTCGGTAGAGGTGAATATGTCTACGTTCCACACATGGGATGAACGGCCTTTGTGGATAATCGTCCCGACGGCACGTACCGTGTCTCCCTCGTGGGCGGACGACATATGGCTGCCGCTAACTTGCATGCCGACTACCATCTCGTCCGGTTTCGCCAGAATCATGGAACCTAGTCCGGCCACGGTCTCCGCCAAAGCCAGCGTAGCGCCTCCGTGCAAGATACCGAAAGGCTGGCGGGTCCGTTCGTCTACAGGCATGGTCGCTTCCACACGATCCTCTGACGCATAGGTATATTGAATGCCTAGATTACCCATTAAAGCATGTTTGGCCCGTGCGTTTAGTTGATCTAACGGAACCTCTGTGGGTTTGATCGTGGCAAGGATCGCTTTCTCGATCGCTACCGCCACACCTTCCATATTATTGGGTAAGGTCGTGAAATCGGCACAAGCCTTTACGGAATCGCGTGCGTTACCCATCGCCACGCCGGTACCGGCTAATTGAAGCATGGATACGTCGGCCACGCCATCACCGATAGCGACAACCTCTTCGGTCGTGATATTCAGCATCTCCATCAATACCGCCAACGTATTTCCCTTATTGATGAAATGAGGAGCTACCTCCAAGAAATAGTCCTCGGAGCGGAAAGCTTCCAATACCCCGTCCAAACGTTTCTTCCAATGATTTTCGAGACCCACTAGATTGTTCTCGTCATCGCTGGTAAGAATACACTTACAGGGTGCGAAATCCACCGCTTCCGGGAAATTCTCCACACCGATGATGCGCATCTTATTGAGTTCGGCCTCCTCTTGGACATGCTTGTTTTCCGGGCTATCGGTCAGGATATAGTCCTTGTGATACGTGAAGATAGCAAAACCATTTTCCTTCGCCTTCCGGTTTAAATAAGGAATCATGGCCGGATCGATTCGTTTCTCGAACATCAATTCTCCGGTCTGGGCATTGATGATCTGACCTCCGTTATAAGATAATATGAAACCACCGTAATGATTCAATTCAAGAGCCTCCGCCAAGGGTTGAACCCCGTTGGTGGGTCGGCCGGATGCCAATACAACATGAACTCCCATCTGCTGAGCCTTTAACAAGGCGGCATGGGTCCGGGGAGTTATCTCTTTCTTGTCGTTAAGCAACGTCCCATCTACGTCTAAGACTAATAATTTGTACTTCATGGCGTCTTATTTTTATGGTTTAGAATACAAATATACTATAAATCTCTGGAATAACCTCGAAAAACGGGAGAAATGACGCTAAACGACTTAATATCAAAGTCGTTACGGTG
>NZ_RAYG01000017.1:0-98589 GCF_003670185.1 Parabacteroides sp. CH2-D42-20
TGTAATAGTGTATGGTGGGTAAAACTGCCTTGAACAAGGAAATGAAGCACCTAAACGGTGCATATTTCCGAACCATTCAACGGAGCTATATTATAAGGTATAGTCGTCCCTTTATAATCCGGAAAAATAGGAGGCGGGGACATACGTTCGTTCGTGACATTCGTAATGCCTTCCGGATGCAAGGACCAAAAGCCTAAATATACGACTATAGTGAGAACTTGTATTATTAGATATCCGATCACAAAATTTCGGACGATCTTTCTTTTCTTTGTATTATCCATGTATTATTGTCGTTTAGGAGTCGGGATAAATTGAGCGTAATAATAATAGGTATCACCAAACTGTTGCTTCAAGGCTGCCGGCGGCATAGAGCGTGCCACTTTCATGAATTGCAGGAAGCGGTTCTGCACCTCCTGACTGATCGGGAAGCTCCGGAACGCCTCCGGATCTTTCTGTACGGCCGCAAAGAACAAGCAAATAGCTTCTTGATAAAGCACCGGGAATGCCTCACCCCGTTCTTTCATCAATTCCATATAATGCATAAAAGTCATCAAATCCTTATAAACCAAAAGATATCCCATCCCATATTCGAAAGCCGGACGGTTATCGGCATGATCGTCGATCAAAAAAGCCAATGCGTTCGGAAAGATCAAGGTCAGGTCCAAAGGATTATCGGTAATCGGAAGCATCGCCCGTTTTGCCGCTATCCAATCTTCCGACGCACAAGCCACGGAGTCCAATAATGGACGTTGAGCGGTTGCCCAATCCCGGTAATGCGGGTTCGATTCCAGTATCTTGATATATTTCTCCGCCGCACGATATTCGCCGGTTACCAGATAAGTCTCCACCAAACGCTTCATCAAACGAGGTTGCACGCAACGTTGTGAACTTAATACCCCCACAAAGGCGAAACGTTGGGCGGCGTTCACTTGCCCGACTTGCCAAGCCACCTCACTCGCCTCGATCAATCCCATCCGGCTTTTCGGATCGTGCGGAATAAAACCACCCTCACCGATCTGGGGGAAACGCATCAAATCGGAAGTAAAACGTCCGGTTTTCGACAAAGCCAAATTCAGATAAATCAAGGCATCCATATCCCGCACAGAATGCGCACGAGCGTGCGAGACAATCTTCTGCCATTCTCCCAGCCGTGCATAGTAATCATACCGATAGGCCTGCTCCATCGGATCTTTCTTATAGAGAATCCCGGCGACCATCGCTATCAAAAGAAAAACGTAAGAAACGATTCGTTTCCAAGATTCCTTACGGATGAAAACCCGGCTCCTTACATAATAAAGAATGAAAGCGATCAAAGGATACGCAAGCATGATATATCCTAAAGAATTAGGTATCGGATATTCGGGATGGCATAGATGTTTGCTGAAGAACGCTTCCCGCATCGGAAGAATATAAACCGTACGCATGGCGATCAACGGTAGCAAACCTCCCCAAGCGATAGCGATAATGGCTACTCCAAAACGAGCCTTATCCCCTTTAGCACAACACTCATAAACCGCGATCAATAAGGCCAATAATAAATTAGCGGGTGCCGCAAAAAAATAAGAGCCCCCCAAAAACAAGAAGCCAAAGAGATAACGAAGCCAATCAATCTTGATTGAAGTATACAAATACGCAAGAACCTGCACGAAAGCGAGCATCGTCAACAAGGCGATTGACTCCAGCGGATAGATCCAAATTAAAAAAGAGGGAAGAATAGCCGCCAACATAGAGGCACGCACCCCACAAGCTTTTAAGTAAAGGAAAAAACAGCCGGAGATCAGTCCTAATAATAAAGCGATCACTACCGAAGCTCCATAAGGATGGATAAACGCGAGCGATAAGAACTCAGTCACATATTCATTCAATCCACCCGGTTCGGCCAATCGGTCTTGGAAATAACTACCGGTAGTCTGAAACATCATATACTGCTCCAGAAAACGATACCAATACCGAAAATTCAACTCTATGAATAGGATACTTCCTATAATAAAAAGGAATAGTATAATAGTATTATTGTTAACAAATAGTCTATTCTTCATTCTCCAACTGTTTTTCAGATCGTAAAGATAGAAAGTATATAGAAGATGGCAAAAGAAAAGGTTTAATTATTATATTGAACACGGAACACACGGAGCGTGTGCTCCATGTTCAAAGCTATATTTCTTACATCTGTTGCTCGCCGCCGCCGGAACCGCCGCTCTTCATATCATCGTTGCTGATACCTCTTTTTACTTTCTTGATGGCATCTTTCAAGGTGCCAAAACGATAAGATACACTAACCATTAACATTCTCATCGTACGGTAATTGATCTCACGACGGAAGAAGGTATCATCGGAAGTAGTATTTTCCATCTTCATTCGCTTCCAGAAGGGGTTTTGGAAAGACAACTGGACAGATAGCTTTTTCTTCAAGAAATCCTTGTTCACGGAGATTCCCGTGAAATAGAATGGAGAGCCTTTCCCCTGTAACTGGATCCAAGGAGAGAAATATCCTCCCTGTATGTTCACACGGAAATCCAACGGGAAATTAAACTGCGTACCGGCGAAAATACGTCCGCTGAATCCACTATTCGCCATATCATTCTTTTCGCTCTTCAAATCCGTATAATCCATTCCACCATTCATATAGATACGGAACAAAGGAACCGGATTCCAATTTGCGTATACGAATAAGCCGGTAGATTGTTTCTTTCCGATATTACCGTAGGTGGTTTGGAAAACACCCGGATTCTCCGGATCGATAAAGGTATATTGCTCGATCGAATTATTGACGAACGTATAAGTAGCGCTCGCGTTAATGCTGAATTTCTGGGCGAACATACTATAGTTCAAGTTTATATTATTACTTTTCTCCGAGTCCAGATTCGGGTTACCGAAGGATATGTTCTGTGGGTCCGCATTGTTTACATAAGGATTCAAATACCAGATACCCGGACGCTGGATACGCATATTATATCCCAAGCGAAGCTGTTGCGCCATACTCAATTGATAAGAGACCGTAGCGTTTGGCACCACGTCGAAATAATGGGTGTCAAAATTCATATCGGGAGCCATCTCATATTTCACGTCCAAAGCGGTTCCTTCCGCACGTACCCCCGCCTTCACGCCAAACTTATCAAACTTCATCGAATAGCCCAGATAAGCGGAATAGATATGTTGGGTATGACGGAAATGGCTATCTTTAGAAGTTATGTCCTCCCATATATTCAACGAATCGTTGAAAGCGGTACGATCCGTATTACTCCGGCTCTGGCGGAATATATATTTTGCGCCAACCTCCAAGGTCTGATCCTTCCACGTAGGGGTCGTATAATCCACCTGCCCGGTGTGCTCGTTCGTAGAAGCCTTGTTGATATTATTTTGCGGATAGCCGAGCCAAGGATTGTAATTCACGACATTCTTTAATTCCGTATAATCCTTGTTATCATTGGGAGAATGGCTGAAACGGTAGGAGATCGTCAGCAACTCATCTTTTTTATGGGTAGAGTGTTGGTAATCCACGCTCACGTCCGTAGAACCAAACGTTTCCGTAGCGTCCGAATTACGATTATAATCGTATACCGGATTACGATTGATATCCTGCATATTCACCGTGTATTCCGAACGGTTCGTCATCTTACCATGGAATAAGTTCGCCCCTACGGTCAGCAAGTTCAAGGAGTCGATCTCATAACTACCTTCCAGCGAACCAAACTGGAAGGGTCCGTTATTCTTCCTACGTCCATTTTGCGTCAAGAAATGTTGCTCGTCATTTTCCAAATCCTCACGTATCGAGGTAGACTCATTCCAAGGCTCCCTATTATAATTGTAATTATAATTCGCTGTCAACCCGAACTTACCTGCTTTAAGGGATATATAGCCGCCACCGCCTACACGCCCCAACGAACTACCGTTCACACGAACCGTACCAGTATATCCTTGTAGAGCGTTTTTCGTCGTAATGATATTAATAATACCACCGATACCCTCAGCGTCATATTTAGCGCCCGGGTCTGTGATCACCTCTATGTTTTTCACGGAATTGGCCGGCATACTCTTCAATACCTCAGCTGGATTGTTACTCAACAGGTTAGAAGGCTTGCCATTCATGTAGATCTTAAAGTTCGTGGAGCCTTTCAATTGGATTTGGTCATCTCCGTCCACGGTTACCATCGGTACCTTGCGCAGCATTTCCAATGTATTGTTTGTCTGTGCCTCCGGATCATCTTCCAAGCTATAGGTAAGTTTATCGATCTCAGCCTTCACCAAAGGTTTCTGTGCCGTAACCGTCACTTCCCCCAGCCGCTGGTTATCCTCCTGCATATACAACTTACCCAAATCCAAGTTCCTCTGTTTATCCGAGATCGTAAATGTTTTCTCGGCAGGAGCTTTTCCTATCGATTGCATAGAGATGATGTATTTACCGGCGCTACTCAATGGTGCCTGAAACTTACCATCCACATCACACGCTAAAAGCTTGACCGGCTTATCGGGGGTCTTCGCTAAAGCAATTCTCAACGTCGCATAGGGTACGGACTCGTTACTCAGCGAGTCTAACACCTGTCCCTTAATTGAATAGGAACCTGTCTTGTCCGCTTGCGCATACAGAGGAAGCGCAAAGAACAGTACCCAAAATAAGGCAAACAATTTCTCTTTCATACGTTCATCTATCACTATAAAAATAATACATTTTACTGCAAATTACACTATTTACGATTTCATCGTACAAATAAAGTCATTAATAATGTTCATATTTCCTTTTTCTTCTAAAGAAGTCTGAAAAAAGAGTATTTTTTCATAATAGACGGACATCAAGTAAAATAGGTTGCACAATAATCCTAGGAATCTTTGAGAAAACGAATATATTGTTATTTTTGCATTCGTAATTCTTTAAAATACAATGTCATGAGAACTATCTTTTGTGTATTAGCCACTTTGATGTTGGGTTTGACGAGTCTGCAAGCCCAGAGTTTAAAAGCCATTAAGTTGAATGCTCCCGACAAGACCCGGGGCGCTTCGGTAATGAAAGCCTTGGCAGACCGTCACTCCGAGCGCGAGTTTGCCAACAAGAAACTCAGCCTACAAGATCTTTCCGATTTGATGTGGGCCGCTATCGGTATCAACCGGGAGGATGGGAAACGTACCGCCGCTTCTGCCTTGAATAAGCAAGATGTGGATGTCTACGTATTGATGGAAGAGGGCGCTTATCTGTATGATCCGAAAGCCCATCAACTGAACCCGGTAGCGGAAGGCGATCACCGTCCACTGATCGGAGGAAAGCAAACCTCCGTGAACTCAGCTCCCGCTTGTCTATTGATGGTTTCTGATGTTTCCAAATTCGGCAATGTAGGTACACCACAATTACGTGAGCGCTTTGGAGCCTTAGATGCCGGGCTGGTCTCTCAGAATATCGCCTTGTTCTGCTCCGGATGTGGCTTGGTAACGGTTCCCCGCGGCAGCATGGAGGCTGATGCTTTGAAAAAAGTGTTGAAGCTATCCGACTCCCAAATCCCGATGATCAATCATCCGGTAGGATACGCGAAATAACGTCAGCACTCACGTAAGCCCCCGAGAATCATCTTGTGGGCTTACAAGACCGCTCACGCAGGAGGCTGAGAACAATCTTTACAAAAAATAGATATTCCGACTCTCCGAATATGATCAACCAATTCCATATTCGTCAATTTATGAAAGTTTCCCTTAGCTCGCGAACCGTAAAGTATTACTTCCTCAATATCCTCGTATCGAGCGAAAAACTCACGCAACTTATTCAATTCTATGTCACTCAATCCATATTTCATTTACAGCTTCATCTAGTCTCATTTTCCGATATACATAACATCCTCTCTTCAAACCGGCAAAATAGTGGATAATAAACCAGTACGATATTCTCATAAATTTCAGAAGCCACATCGTCATCATAATTATGAGAAGTCAAATTACGATCCTCAATTGTCTCCATCCATCGTTTATCTTCTATAAGCCCTATTTGTAAAGCCTTACGTATAGCATCACGTGAACCTCGAATATCCGTATAACCTTGATATTCCGCATAATCTTTCATCACCTTCCAGACTAATTCACGGGTATATTCAAAACGCTGGATTAATCCTTCTTGCAAAAGTTCATCAATCTCGTCCGCTAATTCCAACCGCCAAGATACAATGTCCACCGCTTGACCCAATTTAGCCAAAGCCTTACAATAATTAGAAAATCGCTGTAACCAACGTATATCTTGTGCCATATATGTAAACTTTAGAATACGAAGATAAGAAAAACAGAAGATATTCCTACATTCATTTCTTGAAAAATGCAAACCAAGCAATCAAAGCCAGCAGCACGAATATAACCACCAAGATCGTATTCCCCCAACGAATCAGGAAGGAAGGCATCTCGCCAATCATGTTGCGGACTTTCTCGCTACGTAACTCGATACGGTTTTGATCCGATTCTGCTTTTTTCTTCATCTCATTGTATGTCGACATATCTTTAATTCCCCAACTCTAATTGATTCTTCACTAAATTATAATAAGCGCCTTTGCGATCGATCAGCACGTCGTGGGTGCCTACCTCTACGATACGGCCTTTGTCAAGAACGACTATTTGATCGGCATTGCGTACGGTACTTAATCGATGGGCGACGATTATTACCGTCTTACCCCGGTAAAAGTCCGTCAGATTCTCCACTATGGCACGTTCATTGTTGGCATCCAACGAATTCGTCGCCTCATCGAAAAAGAGATAAGAAGGGTCCTTATAAACCGCCCGGGCGATCAAGATCCGTTGACGCTGGCCTTGGCTTACGCCTTGACCATCCGGACCTATCACCGTATTATATTTTAAGGGTAAGCGCTCGATAAATTCCTCTATATTGGCGATACGAGCTGCCAATAATAAGCGAGATTTATCAATCTCACCGTCATCCACGGCAATATTGCGTGCGATCGATTCAGAGAACAGATAACCGTCTTGCATCACCGCACCACATTGGTCACGCCACCATAAAAGGCTGAAAGATCGCAAATCATTTCCACCCACCCGGATATCACCTTCTACCGGATTATAGTAGCCCAATAATAACTTGATCAAGGTTGTTTTCCCGCTACCACTCGTTCCTACGATCGCCGTAATCTTGCCTCGAGGTATTTTAAGGTTTATCCGCTCCAAGACTTTCGGCGAATGGATGCCCTCATATTGAAACGTCACGTTACGAATCTCAATGTCCCTATCGCTTCCGTTAAAACCGGTTATCATACGTTCCGGCGTCTCCTCTTCTTCCCGATCATGGATCTCGCTCATCCGTTCCAGACTAATCTTCACGTCTTGCCAACTATAAAGAAACTGCACGAACTGTTCCACCGGAGCGTTCAACTGCCCGATAATATACTGTATAGCCAACATCATACCCAACGACAGGCTACCCCCGATCACAGCCGTAGCGGCAATCACCGTAATCACGATATTCTTTACCTCATTAATCAAGATACTGCCGGCCTCCTGACTCTGTTGCAGCCGCATCGATTCGATGTTTGTCCGGAACAAGTCCGCTTGTATATCCTCCCACTCCCAACGCCGACGTCGCTCACAATGCTGAAGCTTGATCTCTTGCATACCATTCAATAACTGCATGGTTTTCGATTGATTACGGGCCCGTTGCTCAAAATAAGTATAGTCCAGCAAACGGCGTTTTTTAAGGAAGAATGTCACCCATACGGCATATAAAGCGCTACCTAGTACGAAAATAAAGAATATCAATCGATTATAATAAAGTAATACCCCACCGAACACCACAAAGCTGAAAGCGGAGAAAAGCACCGTCAATGTCTGCGCCGTCAAGAAACGTTCCACACGCTCATGATCATGGATGCGTTGCAAGAGATCGCCCGTCATCTTCGTATCGAAAAACGACATGGGTAATCGCATCAGTTTGATCAAGAAATCGGATAACAATGATATATTCACCCTCGCACTTATATGCAGTAATATCCAGCGACGGATAAAGTCCACCGAGGCACGGCTCAAGACCAGCATCAACTGTCCCGCCAAGATCAGATAGATCAGATTCAGATTCTTAGTAGCTATACCTTTATCCACGATCACTTGGGTAAGAAACGGAAAGATTAATTGCAACACGCTTCCCAGCGCAAGCCCCAGCAACAACTGGATAAAGAAACGTTTATAAGGTTTCATATACCCCCAAAGGAAATGAAAAGGATCCCTTCCCGTATGACGTTCATCTTTCCGCTCATAAAAAGCGGGGGTCGGCTGCAAGGCCATTAATATGCCTTTCTCCTCCCCTCTCGAACGGGTACTGATCCACGCATTACGAAACTCTTCCTCATCAATACGCAACAAATTCTTACCGGGATCAGCTATATAAAAAACAGATTTCCCATCCTGTTTCTTTTTAACGTCATATAATACGACAAAATGATCTTGGTTCCAATGGAGGATACAAGGGAAGGGACGTTGCTCCACCATCTTCCCCAAGGTCATTCGTCCACATATCGTACGAAATCCTATATACTCGGCGGCATCAGCGATACCCAACATAGAGACTCCTTCCCGAGTGACAACACAAAGGTTCTGCATCGTCTCGGCGGAATACTCCTTGCCGTGGAACTTGGCGATCATGCGGAGGCAGGTGGCACCGCATTCCATGGAGTCGGGTTGTTTGATATGAGGGAATCTCACAATTAATCAATTACTGGCATCGTTGATAATCCTGGCATACCTCCTTCATTATTCAAACTCTTCTTTCCACTCTTATACTTCCTGCCAGAAAAGAAATTCCAACTAAGACGCACAAATAACATCCTGCCGTTGTCCTTAATGGTAGTCCATGATTTTTGTGGAGTGATGGAAGATAACAAGTCGCTTCCAGCATCCCATTGCTTTGCGAAAGGATAATACAAGCCCAATCCAACGATGAAATGTTTCTTGCTATATTGTAACATAGCGATTGATGATAATGATCGATATTCCAAACGTTCCCCCATCAAGTACTTATCTCGGGTATCCGCAGTAAGAAGCAAAGAAAAATCTTTGTAATTAATATTCGCCTGAAACGATGCACTAAACGTATTCAAATGATGCCGATAATTCTCTCCGGAAGTCTTATAATGCGAATATCTCAATCGAGCAGATAAGGTCAATATATTATTAAACAGACCACTGTAACGGCCATATGCCATCAAAAAATAACGCTGCATATAGCCTTGATTAAGATAGCTATTGATAAACATACCTGCTTTATCATCATAATAAATATGATCAGTCACCGGATTGTCCATATAATAATGATAGCCGGACAACTGCAAGTTAAGCTTCTTATGTGTAAACGAGTAAACCAATGAATTTTCATACGCATTATAAGCTGATAAGTTTCGATTTCCTTGTGATTGCAAATATGGATTCACAACCTGTACCACGTCATTCAGATAAGCTACTTGAGGATCTTCCGAAGATAGTTCAAAATTATAACGAAGCAATGATGTCTTAGAGAAACGATACCCCAGACTAATAGCAGGCTGGAAAGACCAAAAAGTACAGTTTCTATCTAACTGGCCATAACGACTCATAGCCCCGGAAACACCAGCATTATAAATGAATTTATTGAAATTTCCTGATAATTGAGCGTAAGCGTAGAGATAGTTGTTATCCGTTTCCCGAACTCCCGATTCATTAGAATAGCGATCCTCTTCCCAAAAATGGCTCTCCTTGATTCCAATTGACAAACTATGATTCTTGGAAAACCGATCATTATATTTCAACTCCCCGATAAGGTTATATCTGGAACCATCCGCACTAAATGAAGTAAAATAACGATCCCTCTCCTCCTCCTCATACCAATAATCTAAATCAGAACTGACATAACCTCCAACCACGTTTACACTTAAACCTTGACGAGGCGTAATTTGTTTAGAAAAATAAATATCCAACTCCGGCAATATATCACGAGTACTCCGCTCGCTTCCCTGACGACTGCTAAATGCTCCATTTTCATAGATGTTCGCCAAATAATTTTTTTCATTATATTTATAAGCCATACGACCTATCACGCTAAATAGATAATCTTTCTCTTTCATCAAACTATACGAGATATTCAAATTGTGTTCTTGTGATTTGAATGGCGTATTCTCACCCATATATTCCCGAAGGATCTCTGTCTGATCCGGAAAGAAATATCGGTTGGTTTGATCATTCGACCGTTTCTTATACTTCCTGAACATCGTATTATAGCTCACTCCAATCTCAGACCGTTTGTGATTCCAGCGCATGTTCAAGAAATCATTTCCAAATCCAACCCAAACGGCATTCAGCAAACTACCGGAAGTGGAGAATCCCGTTATAGGTTCTTTCGTAATATAGTTCACAACCGCTCCCGCCCCCTTTCCGTACTCTAAACCCGGATTATCAATATATTCCACCTTTTGTATGTTTGAGGCTGTCAAAGCATCCACATCCTTTACATTTACCTTTCGTCCGTTTATACGGAACTCTACGGCTTTATCCAACGCTGTCGCCGTCCGTTCTACCGTATTGACATCCAAACCCGGCAACATCATATTTGCTAATAAATCCAATGGAGTAGCGGACTGTTTCACCTGTATACGATCCGGATAAACAATCATTCGATCCAACTCCTGCACTTGTTGAGAGGCTATTATCTGCACTTCATCCGTCATCACCTCGTTTGTCTCTAGTATAATTTTTCCAAATTCTTGATTCTCGTAGACATTTACCAAGCCGAGTCTCTGTGTTTTATAGCCAAGAAAAGAAATTTGCAAGTAACAACGATTTATCAGCTTACAATCTATTTTGAATGCTCCTTTCGCATCCGATGCCTTCCCTGTGATCAAGGTCGAATCAGTCGCATTGTACAAAGCCACATTCGCACCCACCAAAGCTTCAGATTCCGCATTTACGACAATTCCGGATAATACGATTTTCTTCTGTGCTTCCACAGAAAATAGAGTAAAAAGGCTACAAAGGACGATCAGTACTCTCATAATAATTTAGTTTAACTATTAGACACACAATATTCGAGTATGGATTCCTCGAAAGACATATCGTTCTGTCTGGATTTAACACATTTGAATTTCGAAGCCCTCAAATTAGCGACCTCAAAAGAACGAGGGCACTCTCCCCAACACAATGGAAGATATTTACACTCTCTACATTGTTCATTCTCAAACGGACGATAGCCAAAGTACCTCTCTTCAAAATCAGGGATCAGCCATTCTATTTTCCCATCTGGATTCAGTCGCCCCAATGCCCTATCTTCCGAATAATCTTCTTGGGCCGTACATTTGTAAATATTACCATTAGGCGCTATCATATTATAATATTTTCGGCAGGCGTAACAACGGCAGTAATTCGTATTCAAATAAGTTTGAGGAGAGACTTTGTACCCTTGCTTCTTAGCCTCTTGTACAAAGTAGATATTTTTCGCCTTATTTTCATCTGAGTTTTCCACTTGCCAAACTTTACGGAGAAGAAAAGATATTCGCTGCTTGTGTTTTTCATCGATTCGACTGCTGATCTGTTCTAGAAATATATTGGGATCAAAATTTTTATCATCATAATTGATTCTAATTTTGACGTTTGCATCTTCAAGAATATCACAAATCAAATTTATACGTTTTAATATTTCATCAAAAGAAGACTTATTAGGAGCCACACGAACCTTATCGTGAAATTCACGCATACCATCCAATGTAATTTGGAAACCAACCACATCCAAGCCTCTCATTTTTATCAACATCTCTTTCGTAAAAAGATATCCATTAGTTGTCGCACTAGAAGAAAAAGGAATATTATTTTGATCAGAACATTCTTTTGCATATGATGTTATTGGATATATAACGTTTTCAAAGCCCAGCAAAGGCTCTCCTCCAAACCATTCAATGTTCAATGATCTGATTTTTTTTTCTTGAATCATATAAAGAATATGTTTCTTTACCAATTCAACAACTTGCTCTGCCATAAATTCACGCTTATGACATTGAATACAATACCAACATTTAAAATTGCAAGAGAATGTAGGAAGAATAACTAGTTTATAATCTAGGCGATCTACTTGGCTTTGGTTCCTTTTGTAAATATAGTCCAACTCATTTTCAGAATCATCCAATAAAAAACGCCCTTCTAATAATAAATTCTTAAAATTCGGAAGATCCATCAATTTATCATCAGGTGAAGATAACAAACTTTCCAACAAATTCTTATACTCTTTCTTAAGAACAAAAAACTTAAATGTAGAGGCATTAAAACAATACAAGAAGTCTTCCTTTTCTAATATAAAATTATATCTGCTACTTTTCATGATCTTTTAATATTTCAATAGAGGGTGTGAATCAAAAGTCTGTATTTACCAAATGCAGATAACTCCAACAAACACAGATATTATTTATTATCTATAAAAAAAGTCCGTATGTTCTGAATTATCATCATCCGTTTTATTAAACTTGACACACCCTCCATCAACTTCTATCCTAACCGAATATTTTCACTTGCAGCCTCTATTTGTACAATCGTCACCACTGTCCTCACATCCTGGATTTGTACAAGATTTGCCACTACCTTCGCCACCACCTTTGATTTCACGTCCCTCTAATAGAGATAAGTTCTCAACTTCGAGTTTAAACAACTCTTCTTTTTCTTTTGTATCCATAATACTTAGAATTTGATAGTTAAACAATAAAGGCTCTTTATAAGAGCTTAATATTTTTCATGTATATTGAAAGAATAAGGAACCTTCCTCCCATCCTCAATCCAATACCATTCGTCAGTCTCTTCATCATAAACCCATCCTCCACCCTTAATGGCGGAAAGCTCTTCCTTCGACAACAAATCACCAGTTTCCATGTCTATATGCTTTTTAGTCTGTCTCAAAAATATAAGTAAAATTTCGTACTCTATCTAACAAACACCTAATTTTTATCTAACAAAAAGCTAACAAAACGAGAAAAACGCATCTTTTTTTAAGATTATTCACTATCTTCACATCCAAAATAACGAATCTATCATGAAACACTCCTTATATATTGCGGCCATTATGTTGCTAGTATTAATACTCTCCCAAGGATATTGGCTATACAATATATATAACGCTGAAAAATATAAAACGCAAGAAGTCCTTGAAGAACTATTCGAAGAAGCTATCAAGCAAGAAATGTCCAAGCGAATGGTTAGCAACAAACCGAAAGACCCCAACAGTCCCAAAAGAATCATAAGAAGAGCTAGTGATATGACCCCGGAAGAACGAGCTAAGCTAAAAGGGGACACTATAACTATACCGCAAATAAAAAATCGGAATCTAAAAGATAACTATGCCGACCTATTAACGCAACGTATACAAGACGGTCTACGTAATGCGAATAAACCCTTAAAACCAAATGTATTAGACAGCCTATTCAATAAAACATTAACTGATCACAATTTACAAGCAATATCTTATATAGAAATATCAGACTCTACCCGGCAAACCGTAAATACGGTAGGAAAAAAATTCAACCTTTCATTTTATAAGTTCCAAACAGAAAGGCTCCCGATAGGAACGCAAGGATTACAATATGTACAGGCTTTCGTTAAATTACCACTTTCTGACATTGTCCAACGAATGCTCTTGGCTTTTACCGTATCTTGTCTAATCATCCTTACCTCGGCGAGCTGCCTATATTATTTATTAAGAACAATACGTAAAGCCCACGCCCAACTCCGAGACCGTGAAATAGCCGTTCACAGCGCCATCCACGACTTGAAATCCCCGCTGAACACAGCATATGCCTCTATAGATTTTATCGCTAGCCAAGAGAAAGAGCCGATGAAAGCTAACATATTAAATATCGGAAAAACACAAATCCGACAATTGATAGAGATCATCGAATCCATGCTATCCCTACTGAAAACAGCGGATGGAAAAGAGAGCACACGAAGGTCACCTATAGAAATTAAATCATTTATTGAGCAAACCTACCAAGCGATAGTTAGGCTCTATCCTAACAAGATCCCCTTGTTCAAGCTTGAGAAAAGCGAGAATTTCCCCGACATGATACAAGCCGATACCGTTCGTATGGAACGTTGCCTCCGGAATTTGCTAGAGAACGCATTGAAATATTCGGATGACGATGTACGAATCACCGTAACGTTGACTATGATAAACAACCATTACCGAATAGCCATAAAAGACACTGGTTGGGGAATCCCCAAGAAAGCCCAGAAGAAACTCGGACAACAATTCTTCCGGGTGAAACAAGCCGACAAGCCAGCGCAACCGGGATATGGATTAGGTTTGAGTAGCGTAATGCTAATGGCTAAAGAAATGGGCGGCTCCCTAACTTTTCAGAGCGAGAAAAATGTAGGTTCAACGTTTTTTATTAACTTGCCGGCCGAAAACTCATAACACTATATGGAAGATAAACAGAAAGTGATCTTTATTGAAGATGACCTAAACCTTGGATCGATCATCTCAATGGCCTTACAAAGCAAAGGATACGAGGTTTGCTACGCCAACACGTTAAGCGGTATTCAAGACATGATAGAAAAAGACTGCCCTAATATCCTGCTTCTCGATCTGGAAGTTGGCAATCAAAACGCATTGGATTATTTGCCTTTTATTCGTTCAAAGCATCCTTCATTGCCTGTACTGATAGCCTCTTCCCACAACGAAGGGGAGGAAATAACACGCTGCTATGAAGCCGGAGCTAATCATTACACCAAAAAACCGTATGATATACAAGAAATAGATTTCCTAATCCAAAGGTTTTGTAAAAAGGGCAGTCCGATATCAAATAGTATATCTATTGGAGATTACCAACTGGAACTCTCCACTCATAAATTATTCTATAAACAAGAACAGTCAAAAACATTAAGTCCTAAAGATTTCAAGTTATTCTATCTGTTATCCGAGCAATTAAATCAGCCAGTAAGCAGAGAAAAGCTTTTTCATGAAATATGGGATGGGCAAGAAGTTCATGATAGCCTAAACAACAGCATCTCGCGTTTGCGCAAATTATTGGAAAAAGATACCACACTTTCAATAGATGCCGTAAAAGGAGTTGGATATATATTATCAAAAAAAGACCAACTCTCCTCATCGTAATTAAGGGGGGCTTATTGTAGATTTCTAGATACGCCCTTGTTCCCTATCGCATGATTCGGGAAAAACACGTACGACTTTTCCCAAAAACACGTACGACTTTTCCCAAAAACACGTACATGTTTTGAGTAAAAGATCATCCTGTTTTTAGCATACTAATAATCAGTATATTATATAATTCTTTTCATTACCAAACTTATTGTTTGGAATTTATATCGATCCTATAGGGACGTAGCGTGCAGCGTTTGCTACCTAAAGAGTTTTCATTATCTTCGCGGAAAATTAATTGAGATGTGGACGTTCTTTATCATACTTCCAATCCTGTATCTTGCAGGGAATATTTATATTTATCTAAAGGGAAAACAGGCTTTGAAAAGCCAGTCTACCGGAGTTAAAGTATTGTTATCCATTGTTTTTTGGGGAGGAGCTTTATCGTTCTTCAGTAGTTTTCTATTCAGGAACCTAGATATGCCGGCTTCTTTCGCTCAAACAGTTTCTCAAGTAGGAACAGGATGGCTCGTGTTCACTTTATACATGGTATTGGCCCTGTTGGTATTTGATATCTTACGACTTTTCCACCTACGTTTCAAATACTCATTCTATTTATCCTTATTCTTAACACTCAGCTTATTAGGATATGGAAACTATAATTACCAACATCCTGATACACGAGTTATCAACATGGTTATCAACAAACCGGCCGATACCGATGGACAGTCGCTGAAGGTCGTAGCCATTAGCGACATACACTTAGGATACGCTACCAACAAGACGATGCTTGCCGGATATGTGGATATGATAAACGCCCAACGCCCGGACATCGTTCTTATCGGTGGAGACTTGATAGACAACAGTGTCGCACCTCTGCGATACGAGCATATGGAAGAGGAACTGTCCAAGATATACGCTCCATTAGGCGTTTATATGGTACCGGGTAACCATGAGTATATCAGTGGCATAGAGGAGAGCGAGAAATTCATAGCGCAGACGCCCATCGTACTTTTAAGGGATTCCGTGGCTATCTTGCCCAATCAGATCCAACTCGTAGGACGGGACGACCGGCATAACAAAGGACGGAAAACTTTAGGTCAGCTTACCGCGAACCTTGATAAAAGCAAACCTGTTATCTTACTAGACCATCAACCCTACGATTTAGAGAAAACGGAAGAGGCTGGCGTAGACTTACAGTTTAGCGGACATACACATCGAGGACAAGTATGGCCGATGAACTGGATCGTGGATCATCTGTTCGAATTAAGTTACGGGATTAAAAAAATCGGAAATAGTACGATTTATGTCTCATCCGGCTTATCTTTGTGGGGACCGCCTTTCCGTATCGGAACGGACAGCGAGATGGTGGTGTTCAATATTACATTCAAAGAGTAAAGATGAAAGTATTTATTCAATCGATCGTAGCGCAGCTATTACTAAATCCGTATATTTTCTGGAGAGGATATCAAGCGCTTCCTCCTAAGAAAAGTTGCCGGATTCCTTTTATCTTGTTTTTCGTACTCGAACTATCGCTTTATTTTTTCGGATTTATTTTTAGGAATGAACTACCTGATAACGTGATAATCACGATCCAATACATCTGTAACACTTGGTATATAGCGTCCATTTATATCACTTTATCTCTCTTGGTACTTGAGTTGATCAGGCTCTCCCAACGTATCAAGCCATGGTTCCCCAAATGGATGAAAGGGCATTGGCAACAAACCAAGCTAACCCTGTTTTTTCTTATCGTATTCGGTGTTACCGGTTTAATGATTCACGCATACCATACGGTAATGAATCCGATTGTTAAGAACGTATATATCACGTTGCCCAAAGCCGCGGGGGATCGGGATAGCCTGACTATTGTCATGATGAGCGACTTACATATCGGAGAGGTTATCGGGAAGGACTTGGTACAAAAATATGTGGCGCTCAGCAACGCACAGCATCCGGATATGGTGGTATTAGCGGGGGATATCATGGATTATGAATCCCGGTTTGCGGAAAACGCCCACATCGAGGATGATTTAAAACAATTAAAAGCTCCGTTGGGCGTATATATCGTTTACGGGAATCATGAATACCGGGCAAACCGGAACGCCAAATATCGTTGGCTGCAAAAGACCGGAGGTACGCTACTAATAGACTCGGTGGTCCAACCGGACTCAACTTTTTATTTGATAGGGAGGGATGATTTCATCCATAAGAAACGAAAATCGCTTCATTCGTTAATGGAAGGGGTGGATACCGGCAAACCGATTATCGTTTTGGATCATCAACCTTGGTCGTTCGCCGAGATGAATATGAATGGGGTGGATTTGGGACTGCACGGACATACGCATAACGGACAGTTATGGCCTTATCCCCTGCTGATGAAACTTGTGTATGAATGCCCGTACGGATATTATAAGAAAGGACCTACGCAATTCTATGTATCTTCCGGCATTGGTATAGCAGGACCTCCTTATCGGGTGGGAACCGTCTCGGAATTGGTCGTATTGCATATCCGCTTCAAAGCCCCCAAACAGACTGGCGAAAGAGGGAAAAGCACGATGCCCATTCAAGGGAGCTGACAATGGGCATCGTAAGCTCGCTTGAATGGGCATTGTAAGGCCCTTTGAATGGGCATCGGCAGAAACCCGCCTATTCGGTACCCTTGGTGGCCGCTTCCAACTCAACCGGCACGCTCAATGTACGCCTGTATAAATCCGGATCGCCCAATACCTCCAACGCTTTCTCCAATACAAGATCATCTTTCAAGCTTTCTTGCAACTCTCCTCGTTGGTAATAATAACGTTTTACGATCTCGGCGGCCATTACTCGTTTCACCTCATCCTTGAAACGATCGAAATCTCTTTCCAGATTCGGAGTCAGCTTAGCCTCTAATTCCTTGAACGCAGTAGAATCCTCCTCCAGATACCCCTCAAACTCAGCCACTTCTTTCAAGTTCTTCAATACTTTCTCGCTTTGGCGGTCATAGGTGAAATTCTTGGACTTGGCGTATTGCTTCAAAGCTTCGAAATCCTCATCGGAAACCGTAAATTCCTCGATGGGAGCGATCGTCTTATGCTTTTGTGCCCAATCCGTAACGAAGTCGAACAAGACCGTATCCGCCGCCAAATAATACATCATGGTAGGCACTTTCGGCTCCTTCACCTCAAACTCCGGACGTACGCCACCCCCATCACGAACCGGACGCTTCTTGGACGTATAGAATACGGAAGTCAAGCTATCCGGAATAGCCGCCACGCTACCATCCTCTTTCCGGTGCGAATAATCGATTTGCTGGATGCAACGACCACTCGGGATATAGTATTTACTCATCGTGATTTTCACTTTCCCATTATAAGGCAGGTCACGAGGAGCTTGCACCAACCCCTTACCAAACGAACGTTGTCCCACCAACACGGCACGATCCATATCCTGCAAAGATCCCGATACGATCTCAGCGGCGGAAGCCGTACCTCCATTGATCAATATAGCCAACGGCATTACCGTATCCAAAGGCTCCGTAGAGGTTCGGTACGTACGATCCCATTGCTTGATCTTTCCTTTCGTTGAAAGCACCTCGCTGCCTTTCGGTACGAACATACCTACGATTTGTACGGCACCTTCCAGCACGCCGCCGCCGTTACCGCGCAAATCCAGTACCAAAGACTTAATATTATGATTTTTCTTTAAATCCAAGAATGCCTCTTTCACCTCTTGAGCACTCTTGATAGTAAATGCCTTTAGATAAATATAACCGATACTGTCATTCTTAACCCCGTAGTAAGTAACTTGAGGTGTCGTGATCTGCTTACGGGTAATCTCGAACTTCCGGGGTTTCTTCTCGCCCGGACGTTGGATCGTCAAAACCATCTTCGTATTGGGAACACCTTTCAATAACTCGCTGACCCGGGAGTTTGTCGCCTTGGAAACATCGATCGTATCGATCGCCAAGATCAGATCGCCCGGCTTCAGACCCGCTAAATCGGCCGGCATTCCCTCGGTAGGCTCGGCAATCATCACGCCTCCCTCATTGTTACGCTGACGGATCAAGGAACCGATACCTCCGTATTCGCCGGTCGTCATCAGACTCAATTCCTCCGTTTTTTGCTCAGGATAGTATTCCGTATAAGGATCTAAACCAGCCAACATTGCCTCGATTCCCCGCTGAACGGTTTTATCCACATCCACTGAATCCACGTAGAACATCTCTACTTCTTTCAATAAAGAATTGAAAATGTCTAGGTTCTTACTCACCTCAAAGCGGTTATCTTTTTGCGCCCATCCCGGCACTACGCTACTTGCGACGAACAGCAAGCAAAATAAACCTATAATTCCTCTTCGTTGAACCAATCTGTACATACAATATTTAGTTAATTAACGGCATAAATGTAAGGAATAATACGCCGCCTAAGCCAATATCCCTTTTACTTTTAACTTTATTTGTTCCCATTTATCATACGGAATCTCCGGGCCAACCACGTCGATCACATAGCCCGCCAACATCGATCCGATGCGTGCGGATTGTACCAAAGACGCTCCTATGGATTGACCGTATAAGAATCCGGCGGCGAAGTTATCACCGGCGCCAGTCGTATCAACAGGCTTGCCCCCCTCAGCCGGGACAGAATAAAATTGACCATGACTACCGATCAAGGCACCTTCCTTTCCCAATGTGACCAATGAGACCTCCACCAACTCAGACAAGGTATGTACGGCCTCAGCAGCCTTTTGCCCGGTGAAAGCCTCAGCCTCACTCTCATTAGAGAACAAAATATCCACATATTTAGGAATGATATCCTCCAGCATTCCTTTAAAAGCATTCACGATATTGAAGTTCGACAAATCCAGCGCTACTTTCAAGCCCAACTTTTTAGCCTTCTCCATCGTAGAACGAACCAACGGCTCGTTTACGAGCAAGTAACCTTCTATATAAATACATTGATATTTACTTAGCATCTCCTCGGTGATCTCATCCGGGGTTATTGTCGGGGCCGGGCCAAGGAAAGTCCCCATCGTACGTTCCCCATCCGGAGAAATCATCACCGTACAGCTACCTGTAAGTCCATCCGTCTTGATAAAATAGGAAGTGACACCCGCTTTTTCCAACGCATCCTCATAAAATCCGCCGATCGAATCATCCCCGATCTTACCGATAAAACCGGAATTCGCCCCTAAAGAAGACATCGAACGCATCGTGTTGCAGACAGATCCTCCCGGGGTTTGCGTACGTGGCAAGCCGGCTAAAGTTGTACGGATAGCGATCATTTGTTCCCTGTTAATCATATCCATAGCTCCTTTCTGTATCCCGATTTCCGATAGGACATCATCATTTTCAAGCCTCAATAAAACGTCAACCAAAGCGTTTCCTAAACCTATTGTATTCATTTTTTCGTAATTTTTTTCGCAAAGATATTGCATATTTCGAAAATACCCCGTACTTTTGCAGTGCAATTTCAGAAAGGGGTTACGGAATAACCTTTGAAAGAGCGAAAAAATTCTTCCTTAGCTCAGTTGGTTAGAGCATCTGACTGTTAATCAGAGGGTCCTTGGTTCAAGTCCAAGAGGAAGAGCGAAAAGACATCGGGAAAGACTGAAAAACATTCTTCTTTAGCTCAGTTGGTTAGAGCATCTGACTGTTAATCAGAGGGTCCTTGGTTCAAGTCCAAGAAGAAGAGCGAAAAGAGTTTTCATATAGAGATTAAAAAGTTAAAAACTGATTCTTCCTTAGCTCAGTTGGTTAGAGCATCTGACTGTTAATCAGAGGGTCTTTGGTTCAAGTCCAAGAGGAAGAGCAAAAAGAGAGAGATACCTATTAATAGGTATCTCTTTTTTCTTTTGTTCTTTTTCCGTTATTCACAGGGTTTTCAACAGGGTTATTAACAACCCTGTAATCCTCCTACCCTCTCCAAGCGATTAAAAATAAGTTCTTTAATTCTTCCGCAAGGACTCCACGACGCATATTGGGAAGATGAACGTTATCCCGCAAATCAGCGGGCATGTCTTTAATAAGTACATCCGACTCCAGCGAAGCCTTATAAATAAACTCCGTATCAAACAAAAAGCGATTCACCTGAGTTGACGCCAAGAACGATTTTCCTCGCTGGTTAAAACCTTTCAAACCTCCTTGAGCATCCGTATGCGTTAATCCTAGAAGCGTAAAATTCAATATACGGGAAGCATAACTCATAATCTTTCTTCGAGTACTTAAATGGGTATAATAAGTATGATTCCGCACGGCGATAACGACATCATATCCCGATTCCAACCATTCTACCATCCGGCAGATAGAATCCGTCTCATACGGAAAATCATAATCCGTATATAAAGTAATGGATGAAGTGGAATGAGACAAGCCAGCCCTAACAGCGGCTCCTTTTCCCTTATTCGTATCATAACTTACGATCATCGTATCAGGGAGAGCCTCCAGAAGACGTCCCACCGCATCCTTCGTAAATCCTCTCTTCGAAGCGTCATTCACGACGATAAAACGAAGTGAGCGACCTTTAAGCATCTTTACCAATTCCGCATGTTTCTCGATCATCAAACGTTCCCAGCCTTCTTGTGGGTTATAACAAGGCAAGATAAGGTCGATCGCCTCCTCTTTACCCGGGAGAGTCTTCGGCCGATGAAGCGGCTCTGAAAAATCCAATGTCAATTGCTCCCATACGATCTTAAACCAGATCAACACACAAGGTAGTGCTTTCAACGCATAAGGAATAACATACGTTTTCCGGATATAACAGGGAAATATATCTGTTGGAGAAAGGGATGTAAGAATAAAACAGAAAACGAATAGTACCGTATTCAAGACAGGAGTCGTCTTACGGGTAGGCGTACCTATATACCAAAGGCAGACGGCTATCATGGCTCCCAAATATCCGCTATTCTCTGTTCCGGAGCTAAAAAGAACCATGAACAAAAGAGTAGAGCAAAGAAAATGCATGCGGAACCGCCGGTTATCATATTGATTTATCCTAAAATAAGGAGCAATAAATAAAAGTAGCCCGGGGATAACCAACCAGAGATCACTATACGTATTGACTCCCGAAATCTTACGAACCATCCCCAACAAAGAGATATTTGTATAAGGAGTAAATAAATTCTCTACATTCTTATCGAGAAGTACCTCATACCATTTCACGTATTGACTTGCCACATATTGAGGAGACGTATATAACATCGGAAGAACATACAAGACTATGCCCCAGAAAATAAGTCCTTTCAAAAAGGCGATCCGGCGTTTTGAGAATAACAGGAAAGCAAGACCGACAATGCCATAAATCTTAGTCATCGTACCCAAGACAATCATTAGCGCCGCCCAAAACTCCTGTTTCCGCTCAATAAAAATAAACGAGAATAAAATCATGCCGGCTATGGCTATGTTAAATTGCTGCATAAGAACACACGTAAATAACTCATTCAAGCATACCCAAATGACAAACGCCTGTTTCCAATCCGCCAATCCGAGTTTACGGATAGCCATATAAAGCAGCAAGCTATTCGCGAGACACCATAGCAACATCCCGATATAAGGAGAGAAGAGGGAGAAAGGCGCTATTATAGCCGTAAAAGGGATCCCGTATAAAAACCGGTCGTGGTATTCATTCGGATAATATATATAAAGGTCTTTCAACTCTAACGCATGGAAAAAGGAAGCCCTATAAATCATAAAGTTATTATAAGTCCTTCCCACAGGTAATTTCAATAAGCAAGCGACAAGGGCCGTCGCAAACCAAACAAATCCGACAAACCTCGGATTCTTAAATATCGGGCGTCTAAAAAATACTCTCAACATATCCTTTTTTATTCGTTACAACTCCACTTTCAAATAAAACTTCTGACAGCCTATATGTTCAAAAGACTCGCCAACGCATAAAAACCCCTATCTAAAACAGTAGAAAAAACGTAAAAAGCATTTTTTTAAGTATTATCTTCGCGACATGGGAAAGAATAAATTAGCTAAGTTTGACGATATGGCGGGCTATCCGCACGTATTCCAATACCCTTTCGCCGCCCTACAAGAAAAAGGGTTTGATATGAAAGGACAGTGGCATGAACGTTTTTTCAAGAACGACCATCCTATTGTCTTGGAATTGGGATGTGGAAAAGGGGAATATACCGTAGGTTTGGGAAAGCTTTTCCCAAATAAGAATTTTATTGGTGTCGATATCAAGGGAGCACGTATGTGGACCGGAGCGAAAGAATCGCTGGAAGCCGGGATGAGTAACGTGGCTTTCCTACGTACCAGTATCGAATTGATTTCCTATTTCTTCGCTCCGGGCGAAGTAGCCGAGATCTGGATCACATTTCCGGACCCTCAAATGAAAAAGGTCAATAAGCGTCTGACCGGAACCCGTTTCATGAAAATGTATCGGGAAATCCTTTCCGGAGATGGTATTATCCATTTAAAAACGGACAGTAACTTTATGTATACCTATACGTGCGAGATGGTAAAAGCGAACCATTATCCCGTATTGTTCAGTACAGACGACCTATATCATTCCAATCTGGCGGATGAGATCTTATCCATCAAGACCTATTACGAGCAACAATGGCTGGATCGTGGATTAAACATCAAATACATCAAGTTTGTTTGTGAGGAAAGGGAACGATTGGTGGAACCTGACGTAGAAATCGAGTTAGATCCTTATCGTAGCTTTAATCGCAGTAAACGAAGCGCTTTGGCTTCTGGTAAATAAAAGAATGACTTAAAAAAATCAACAGATATGACAATCTATCCGAATCTGATTATTGAGGCGTTGAAGAACGTTCGTTACCCGGGTACCGGAAAGGACATCGTTTCCATGGGCCTCGTAGAAGACAACATTCGTATCGATGGTATGAATGTCACCTTCTCGTTATTATTCGAGAAGCCGAATGATCCGTTTATCCGCTCCGTAGTAAAAGCCGCGGAGACAGCTATCTTAACCTATGTAAGCCCGGAGGTGAATATCAAGGGAAACATCACGGTAAAAGCCCGTCAGTTAGCTCGCCCGGAACCGGATAAATTATTACCGCAAGTAAAAAATATTATCGCCGTATCTTCCGGTAAAGGAGGAGTTGGTAAAAGTACCGTTGCCGCTAATCTGGCTGTCGCATTGGCTTTACAAGGATATAAGGTAGGATTGCTGGATGCCGATATATTCGGGCCGTCCCAACCCAAGATGTTCAACCTAGAAGAGGCTCGCCCTTATATGGAAGAGGTAGAGGGCAGGGAACTGATCAAGCCGGCCGAAAATTATGGTGTCAAGATGTTATCCATCGGCTTCTTCGTAAATAAAAACGACGCAGTCCTATGGCGTGGAGCAATGGCTAGCAACGCATTGAAGCAATTGATCGGCGACGCCAACTGGGGTGAGCTTGATTATTTCTTAATCGATTTACCTCCCGGAACGAGTGATATCCATTTGACAATGGTGCAAACACTAGCGATAACCGGAGCCGTGGTAGTAAGTACGCCGCAAGAGGTTGCTTTAGCGGACGCTCGTAAGGGTATCAGCATGTTCACTGGGGATAAGGTTAATGTCCCTGTTTTAGGATTGATCGAGAATATGGCTTGGTTTACCCCAGCGGAATTACCGGAAAACAAATATTATATATTCGGAAAGGAAGGTTGTAAACGCCTAGCTGAGGAACTGAACGTGCCGTTACTGGGACAGATTCCTATCGTACAAAGTATCTGCGAAGGAGGAGATCAAGGTAAGCCGGTAGCGTTGAACCCGGACTCGATCACAGGTAAGGCATTCCAAGAATTGGCCGAGAATGTAGTCAAGCAGATAGACTATCGCAACGAGCATCTGGCTCCGACAGAGCGAGTGATTGTAACCAAGAAATAAAGATGATTTATACGTATATACGTGTGGCCTCGCACGTATATACGTATCGTCCTACACGTACGCTCGCATGGGCCTACGCCTATATACGTATCAGCCTATGCGAACGTACGTATAAATTCAGCCCACAATATACTTGGCTTTCTTACCGCAAATCTTTCTGATACCCAACACAATCAGCCAAGATACAGCGAATGCTACCACAGAAGCGGCAGGAATCTGTAAACCCAATGGGATATTCAAGGCTCTCGCCAACAGCACGCTGGGTCCCGTAAAGAAATAATGTACCATATAGATTCCGAAACCACATACCGTTAAGTTCGCTAACATTCGTTTGATCGTGCCTGATTTCACATTCACCTTCTTCGCCAGCAAGAAGATAGGAATCGTCATCATCACCACATTGGGAGAACAATAGTAGAAGAATAACTCTAACTGTTCCTCCGTGTAAGCAGGCAAAGCGGTCGTATAGCGGAAACCGAAGAAAGTAATGGCATAGCCTACGACAAACATAGGAATGCCTATCCCAACGATCTTTCCTAACGACCAATCATGATTCCGCAGATAATGCCCCAATAGCAAGTAACCGTTAAACCCGGCGAAATAATAAAGCATACTGAATTCATTCCATGAGCATCCACCCCAAATGTAAGGAGATACGAATTCCCGGTAATAAGGAATAAACAAAGTCACTCCCCAACCTGCCAGAAACCATAATTTCGCCTTATCCGAAACTTTCTCGACCCAAGCGGAGAAGATCGGCAAATAAAGATATAAACCTATCAGTAAATAGATATACCACATATGTACATCCAACAATGAGAAATTGAACGGTATCTGGGCGATATAGCCTAAAGACACACTCAACGATTGACGAGTCACCTCTTCTCCCGAATAAGGGAAGAAATCAAGAATAAGTTCCGGCCTCAAACCAAGCAGTCCCGTAAACCAAGGAAATAAATTATAAATAACAGACCAAATCAAGAAAGGCCAGAATACACGCAATATCCTTTTCTTATAGAAAATAGGAGTCTCTTCCCGGACCGGTAGCAACAAGGCTCCCGTAATCATAACGAACAGAGGTACACAAGGACGAAGAAAAGCCCCATAGGCAGCTCCCCAAAACTTAATATCCCCAATAATCGGAGAATCTCCGGGATAGAAATTAAACGGGTCTGTACAATGACAGCAAACAACGGTAAACATCGCGATCAGGCGAACAACGTCCAACCATACGACATGAGTTTTCACGGTAGAGATTTGCTTTTGTTCCATATAAATAACTGTTTCATTCGTAATAGTTGGCGAATATACAAAAAAAGGAATAGTCATACATCGTATCCACGGCTATATAGCTCCGGCTCTCGCTCTTCACCCGACAGAACGGGTGATCGCAACCAAGAATCAAGAAAAGATAACATAAATTGCACCGCAAGTAGTGCAATTCTTTACGAAAAATGCACTATTCACAGTGCAAATTAGTATATTTGCGAAAACATTATAATATATGGATAAGTTACAAACAAGTTTCGATGCGATGTTACGTACTACACCTACCTCATTCCATCGATATATGTTCGACCGCATTAATTGGAACAACCGGCTATTGGGCTTAGTAGGTCCGCGTGGCGTTGGGAAAACTACTTTGATGTTGCAATATGCCAAAGAAAAACTGAACAGAAATACGACCTTGTTCGTCAACGCTGATGATTTGTACTTTTCCAGCCACCACTTAGTGGATTTAGCTGATGACTTCGTCAAGCGAGGAGGGACCCATCTTCTTATAGACGAAATCCATAAATACAAGGACTGGGCCCGCGAGCTAAAACTGATGTATGACTATCACGCAGATCTAAAGATATTCTTCACAGGTTCCTCCATCCTTGATATCAACAAGGGATCGGCAGACCTGAGCCGACGGGCTATCGTCTATTCTATGCAAGGGCTTTCATTTCGCGAATATCTTAATATGTTTCACAACATAGAGATCCAGACCCATACACTAGCCGATATCGTAGAACACCGCATAGAACTCCCCGGGAAATTCCGTCCTTATGCTTATTTCCAATCCTATCTAGAGAAAGGGTATTATCCGTTCTCGAAAGAAGACCAATTTCATATACGCTTACAACAAGTAATAAACACAACGTTGGAAGTTGATATACCGCAGTATTCAGAAATGAGCATATCAACAGCACGAAAACTAAAGCAATTGCTCACCATCATTGCTCAAAGCGTACCATTCAAACCGAATATGAGTAGCATAGCGATTATGCTAGGAGTAAGTCGCAACAATTTATCCGATTACTTTCTTTATCTCGAGGAATCCGGATTAATCTCCCAACTACGTGATGGAGTCGGTGGCATCAGAGGGCTAGGCAAAGTAGATAAAGTTTATCTGGATAATCCTACTCTTATGTACAATTTGGGGAAGGAAATATCCAACATCGGGAACATCAGAGAAACATTCTTCTTGAATCAAACACGTGTGGAGCAAGAAGTCATCACCTCCCCTATATCGGATTTTCAAATAGCCGACTATACTTTCGAAGTTGGAGGAAAAAATAAAAAGCAAAAGCAACTGCAAGGAATAGAGAACGGCTTCGTTGTAAAGGACAATATCGAACAAGGATACATGAATGTAATCCCTTTGTGGCAGTTCGGGCTTAATTATTAAATCCGCTCATTTAGTTTCATTCGTAATAGTTGGCGAATATACAAAAAGAACACGGAGCACACAGGATACACGGCATCGCACAGATCAATATTACATATCGCAAAACAAATCCGTGTATTCCGTGTGCTCCGTGTTCCTAAAATTAATATACAAAGTCTTTCCTACGAATAAACGCCACCGTACGATGTATTTCCGTGTACATGATAATATCCTCGTCGATAAATGGCACCTCTTTCCGGTAATCCTTCAAGAACTTCTCTAATACCGGAGAAGTCCTAGCCGGACGACGGAACTCGATTCCTTGTGCCGCATTCATCAGCTCGATCGCCAAGATATGATCCAAGTTGTCCATGATCTTAAACAACTTCGTCGCCGCATTCGCTCCCATACTCACATGATCCTCTTGCCCATTACTGGACACGATAGAATCGCTGCTCGCCGCATAGCAATACATCTTATTCTGGCTTACCATACTAGCGGCCGCATATTGAGGGATCATGAAACCGGAGTTCAGGCCGGGATTAGCGACCAAGAACTCAGGCAATCCCCGCAAACCCATGATCAATTGAGCGACACGACGTTCCGATATATTTCCTAACTCAGCCAAGGCAATCGCCAAGAAATCATAAGAAATCGCCAAGGGCTGACCGTGGAAATTACCGCCGGAAATAATCTTATCCTCCTCCGGGAAGATCGTCGGGTTATCCGTCACGGAATTTACTTCGGTAAGCAGGACATTCGCCACATAATTGATAGCGTCTTTCGTAGCCCCATGCACTTGAGGGATACAACGGAATGAATACGGGTCCTGAACATGTTCCTTTTTCCGGGCGATTAACTCACTTCCCTCCAATAACCGTCGAAAAGCGGCCCCGGTCTCGATTTGTCCGGGATGCGGACGCATCTGCTGGATACAATCCATGAAAGGATCGATACGCCCATCGAAAGCCTCCAAAGATAAAGCGGCGATCAGATCCGCTTTCTTGGACAGGCTAAACGCACGCATCAAGGCGAATACGCCATTGGCGCTCATAAATTGCGTACCGTTCAATAAAGCTAACCCCTCCTTGCTTTTCAGCTTCACAGGCTTCCAAGCGAACTCGTCCAATACGCTGATCGCTTCCCGTTTGCGGCCCTTATAATAAACGTCACCCACGCCGATCAGAGGCAGGAACAAATTCGCCAGAGGCGCCAAATCACCGGAAGCGCCTAAAGAGCCACGATCATACACGATCGGAAGCACGTCATTATTGAAAAAGTCCAGAATACGTTGTACAGTGATCACCTGTACGCCACTATGCCCCAACGAAAGGGCATGCGCTTTCAATAACATCATCAAACGGACGATCACCGGACTTACCTCATCCCCTACGCTACAGGCATGACTTTTCACCAAGTTCTCTTGCAAGGTGCTCAATTCGTCCGGAGAGATATTCTTATTACATAAGGACCCGAAACCGGTAGTAATCCCATACAAAGGCCCCTCCTGCTGCTCGATTTTATGATCCAAGTAATCCCGGCAACGCTGGATGCGCTCCTTCACCTCGGGTGAAAGCTCCAACTTCATATTTTGAGTAAGTATCCGTTCGATTCCCTCAAAAGAGAGAGGCTCGGAACCCACATAATAAACATTACTCATATGCTATAATTTAGTCTTCACCCAATCCAATAACTTTTGCTCTACACGGATAGCGTTCGCCTCCAGTTCATCCGCTTTCTTCCGCATCATTCCGACGAACACCTCGTCTTGGATGGACGTTAAGTTAATTCGGACATTCAATAAAGCCCCCAATACACAAGTACGGGCAGCCATCATCGCCACGCAAGCATCCGTGACGGCATTCTGATTACCTTTGTGAGCCACATAGATTATCGTCTCCATTACGGAACCGATCTCCTCCGCCACCCTCATCGGAACAATAGCCGCCTCTTTAGTAGCGCTCTGTATCGCATTCGTACGGATCACCTGTTCGTCAGGCGTTTCTTTCGGCAACTTAAAAGCTGAGAATACACGATCATAAGCCTCGCTGTCCTTATCAATATATTCAGTAAGACGCTCACGGATCAAAGCCGCCTCGATAGCGATCGTCTTCATTTGTCCTTCCACTTCCGCATATTTCTTTTTGCCAACAGTCAGATGGGCCACCATCTCTGTCAAAGCTGCCGCTATAGCGCCATTCAAGGCAGATATACTTCCACCACCGGGAACGGGAGCACTACCCGCCGTTTCCGCCAAAAAATCTTTAATTGTCAAGTCTGCTAACATAGTATTTTGATTTAAATGATTCAACAATTCTTATCTTACATCATATAAAGTTCCCCATCCTTAATTACAGTATCCACGAGATTCATTCCCACATGATAAGGTAGGAACTTATAAGACGGGTATTTCAGCAAGATCACGTCCGCACGTTTTCCCACGCTGATACTTCCAATCTCGGAGGCACGTCCCACAGCTGCGGCTCCATTAATGGTCAATGCCGTTACCGCTTCTTCAGGGCTCATCTTCATATAGATACAGGCCAAGGCTATCATCATCGGGATCGAGGCCGAGAAACAACTTCCCGGATTTAGATCGGAAGCTAAAGCCACCGCGCAACCGGCATCTATCATTTTCCGGGCAGGCGCATACGGCTCATTCAAGGAAAAGGCAGTCAGCGGAAGTAAGGTAGCCACGACACCCGCTCTTGCCAGACGTTTGATGCCTGTGTCCGATATATGTAACAAATGATCAGCACTTACACACTTCAAGGAGGCCGCCAGTTCCGCCCCTCCGAAAGGAACGATCTCATCCGCATGCATCTTCAATTTAAAACGATGATGACGGGCGGCACGAAGCAAGCGCTCACTCTGTTCTAACGAGAAAACGCCTTTCTCACAAAACACATCACAAAACGTAACCGTATGTTCGGCTCGTATGGCAGGAAGAACTTCCTCGATCATATAATCCACATAATCGTCCGTACGACCGGCAAATTCAGGAGGAACAGCATGAGCTCCCAAAAAGGTCGATACGACATCCATCGGATGAGACTCATTCAGGTCCGACATGACACGAAGCTGAACTAATTCTGTTTGCAAATCCAAACCATAACCACTTTTCCCCTCCACCGTGGTAACACCCATGGAGAATAACTCATCCAAACGTTCTTCCCCTCTGTCCCATAGTGTATCGAAATCACTTTCACGGGTAGCTTTCATCGTATTCACGATACCTCCACCACGCTCCATGATCGACATATAACTATCTCCCCGCAATCGCCAAGAGAACTCCTCCTCCCGGTAACCGCCAAAGATAAAATGCGTATGGCTATCAACAAATCCGGGTAACACCGCTTGGTTCTCCGCCCGAATCTCCAAATAATCCTCCGCATGGATGTCTCGAAGTACCTCCTCCGTAGGTCCTACATGCGTAATAACCCCATCAGACATCGCTACGGCTCCATCCTCGATAACGCCTAAATCAGACATCTCCGCTCCCCGTCGTGCCTTATCCCCATGACAAGTGACGATCTGGGCAGCATTCCTGATTAATATCTTGCTATTCTCCATACGCTATTCCATAATACGAGCTTCCAATACTTGATTCATAGAGAAGTCCTCTAATCCCAAATAGTAAGAGGCCGTATCGATCAACGCCTCCATAGGAACCAAGCCGATAATCTCGCTCCCCACCACCGGAACACCATATCTGCGAGCTTCGATACGAACTAACTCGAAGGCCCGGTACAAAGCCGTACGGGTATAATCGGTCATATTAATAGAGACCTGTACGATACCACGTTCCTTCAACTCAACCCCCATCGCTTTACAATAGCGTAAACCTCCGCCGATGAAACGGATTTTCTTCGCTATATCCGTAGCGATCTGCAATTGATTCGTTCCTAAATTCACATTATAGGCGACCAAAGGCATGCGGGCTCCTATGGCGACCGTACCGGCTGTCGGATGTCTTTCGGCCGGACCAAAATCAGGTTTCCACTCCGGTTGATGGATTTTCTCTGCCATCCCTTCAAACTCTCCTTTACGGATCGCCGCCAGATTCTCCCGGTAAGGGGCGGAAGCCGATTTTTCATATAAGAAGACCGGCACGGCATAATGAGCGCCCACTTCCTCCCCTACTTCCTTAGACAAGGCGATCGCCTCTTCCATCGTACATCCGCGAATCGGTATAAAAGGAACCACATCTACGGCCCCCATTCGAGGATGTTGACCGCTATGCTTGTTTAAATCGATCAGCTCAACGGCAACTCCAATGGCCTCCAATACGGCTTGTTTTAAAGCGACTGGCTCCCCTACCACGGTAACAACCAAGCGATTGTGATCCTCATCATTACTATAGTCCAACAGTTTAACACCCGTCTTAGCCCGGAAAGGCGCTACGATCTTATCTATCTTCTCCAGATCCCGTCCTTCACTGAAGTTAGGGACACATTCCATAATCTTATTCCAAGTACTCATACCTTTTTATTTAATGATGTTTGTACGATTTCATGAATAAACGCCCTCTCCGGGATATACGGAAGGGTAATATGATACTGTTCGCCACGGTTCTCATTGAAAGTAGCGCTCGTACGCATCGCATTCGGGTTACGGGCCCATGAGCGACGAGCGACACCCCCCATCACGTCCCATATCATAGCAGAGCGAAGTATCTCGTCCACCCGCTCACTACCATCGAGAACCATACCGAAACCTCCGTTTATCGCCTTACCGATACCAACTCCTCCACCATTATGAAGAGCGACCAAGCTCATACCCCGGGCGGCATTTCCAGCGAAGCACTGCACCGCCATATCAGCCATCACATTGCTCCCGTCCCGTATATTAGAGGTCTCACGGAATGGAGAATCCGTACCGCTCACGTCATGATGGTCTCGTCCCAACATAATCGGGCCTACCTCCCCATCACGTACCATTCGGTTAAACTCAAGGGCGATCTTCAAGCGCCCCTCAGCGTCTTGATATAAGATCCGGGCTTGCGTACCCACCACCAAACGGTTCTTCTCCGCGTCACGTATCCAATTATAATTATCCATATCCTGCCCTCTTCGAGTCGGATCGATACACGCCATAGCCGCATGATCCGTGCGAATCAAATCTTCCGGCTTACCGCTTAAACATACCCAGCGGAAAGGGCCATACCCATAATCAAATAATTCCGGCCCCATGATATCTTCCACATAAGAAGGCCATATAAAACCATCTTTCTCATCCACACCGTTACGGGAAATCTCATGTACACCGGCATCATAGATCGCTTTCATGAAGGAGTTCCCATAGTCAAAGAAATAGGTACCCCGGGCAACCAGACGCTTGATCACCTCGAAATGTCGCTTCAACGTTTTATCGACCAAAGCACAAAAGTCTTCCCGGTGATGAGCCAATAATTCCGTACGTTCCTCAAACGTCACGCCTGCCGGACAATAACCACCTTCATAGACCGCATGACACGAGGTCTGGTCACTCAAAAGGTCGATGGAAAGCCCCTGTTTATCGGCATATTCCAATAAATCCACGATATTGCCATGAAAAGCGATAGAGATCGGTTCTTTCTTACGAATCGCCTCATCGGCTAAGGAAAAAGCTTTCCCCATATCATCCGTCACATGCTGGACCCATCCTTGGCATCGGCGTGTCTCGATACGGGAAGCGTCTACCTCGGCGATTATACTGGCAGCACCGGCAATCACGGCGGCTTTAGGTTGAGCGCCACTCATTCCTCCTAAACCGGAAGATACAAACAGATAGCCTCGCAAATCCTTATCTTGTGGAATCCCTAATTTCTTACGTCCGGCATTCAACAATGTATTAAACGTACCGTGTACGATACCTTGCGGGCCGATATACATCCAACCTCCGGCCGTCATCTGTCCATAATTAGCGACTCCCATCTGGGCGGCGATATGCCAATCCTTTTGGTTATCGAACATTCCCACCATCATGGAGTTCGTGATAATCACCCGTGGGGCATCCGGCTTAGAATGAAACAATCCCAGAGGATGCCCAGATTCAATCACCAAGGTCTGCTCCTCGGTCAGCTCCTCCAAATACTTCTTAATCAAACGATATTGCATCCAATTCTGGCAGACCTGCCCAGTCTCGCCATACGTAACCAACTCGTAAGGGTACAAAGCGATATCAAAGCAGAGGTTATTATCGATCATTACTTGAAAGGCCTTTCCCTCGATACATTTACCTTTATATTCAGAGATAGGCTTCGCTTTCAGGTCTCCCTGCGGACGGTAGCGATAACCATAGATCCGTCCCCGGGTCAATAATTCCTCCATGAACTCAGGAGCTAGCTTCTCATGTAATTCAACAGGGATGTAACGAAGCGCGTTCATCAATGCCGTTTCTGTTTGAGCGGGCGTAAGCGAATAGCCGCGATCGGGAGCACGGCGAATACCGGAAACGAAGGAAGGATATTCCGGCAAATAATTATCAAGATGTATTTCCATAACGTGAATGATTTAGTAGGTGCTTACAATCTGCAAGGAATTTCACGGATTCAGCGCCGACAAGTTAGCGATTATCCAAATCCCAGCCAATTATCATTCCATGTTTAGAAGCATAAAAAAGCCCCCGTCTCTCTCATCCTCCCTAAGGGAAAGAAAGACGGGGGCATAATTATAATTGTTCAGTAGTAGAAGTTGTTTCGTAAATACAATAGTCCGTTAGTTTTCACAAAAGAAATCAAAAATAAGTTTTGACAGCAAATTCAAATTGTTCTATGAATATCTTCTTGAAAGCGGCAATGTTATTCTGTTCATAGAATATCAGCATAGCTTTTTTGTAGTCTATGGAATCAACCGTTCTGAATGAGATTGGGCAATAACCATTGGCTATCAGTATGGCATTGCTTGTGATACGGGCAGTACGTTTGTTTCCATCCGAAAATGCCTGAATATAAGAAAGGAGAACCAGTGCAAGTAATGACTTCTCAAAGATATTGTCTTTGCCATTGATAAGTTTACAGGAATCTTCCAATGCCTCACGAATCTGGAACTCGTTATCAAGGGGACGATAGTTCGTACCTGTGATACCCACACGTCGGCGTCGTATGTTTCTTTCCACACCTAAGTCCTTGGTCAGTAAAGAATGGATGTCCTCTATGCGGTGGACGGATATTTCCTTAAGATAGTCGGGCACATTGAGAACAAAATCAAGCGCATCCTTGTGATTGAGCAGCATGATAGCTTCTTCCCTTGTCTTACCAGTAGCTTCCTGTCTTTCTTTCAGCAGGCGCTCCGTTTCTAGCAGGGAATAAGTATTGCCCTCGATTTGTGAAGATTTCCATGACAGGTCAACTCCCAGTCTTTCCATCTCCTTTTTGTAATCTGTTTCAGAAAGTTCTTCAAGGTGGGTTCTGAAAATGGACTGAGCTTTATCCAAACGTTTACATTCCTCTTCTGTGAAAAGTGAAACCTTTGGCAGAATCTGTTTTATGAGTTCGAAATTGAAATTTTCCTGCACAGTACGATCATCCATTTCATTCTTGAAATAGGTATCAATATCCAAAGGCATCGTTACCTGAGCTTGTGGAGTAAGCGAGTATTTGGTAGCAGGTCCTTTTCCATACACTTCTATAAGACCTTTGCTGACAGCATCAGCCAAGAGTCTTTTCATGGTGCTGTCGCTTGGTGCATTTACCAGCATGGAAGCTATCGCTCCTCTATTTGATAGCGGATGATAGTGCAATACCCGTAGGATTTCTGTTTCGATAGTCATAACATTCCTTTCACTAAATCGGCTCAAAAGTACTAATTTCCCTTCAACTATCGGCTCAAATTGAGCCGATATTCGTATTTTTACCGCAATATTTGAGCCGATTTGCAATATTTTCCCAATACCCAATGCGTAGGAACACGATCCTAGCTCTCTCACACATGGTCATAAACTCCGCTCTCGAATAGAGTAAGACTTTGGGGCGAAGGAAAAGTTCAGCTAAAGAACACAAAAAGGGTACATCAAAAAATGACACACCCTCCTCGTAACGAAAATAAAATCTTTATGATTAGCCTTTACTTAGGCCTACACAGTAAAACGAATTTAACTCATGGAATAGCTGTTAAAATCAACGCTCAATCAAGCCCCTTATACCTCCAATGATATACTCAATATCCCGATCCGTTACATACGGGCCGGAAGGCAAGCACAACCCGACCTTAAACAAAGATTCGCTCACCCCATTCACGTAAGCCGGACAATCTTTATAGACAGGTTGCTTATGCATCGGTTTCCACAAAGGACGGGATTCTATACCCATCGCATCAAGTCCCACACGCATCGCCTCGACATTGGCATTCGGCTCGCAATCCGTATGTGCGTTAACCGCTACGTGAGTCACACCGCCCGCACCACCAACAGCACCTTGTACCGTTGCTTGATAAGCATTCTCCTGCCCTTTCACCCTCAATAAAGGATCCAAGACAATCGTATTCAACCAATAATTACTATCAAAACGACCAGAAGGATTCTCATGCAAGGTGATCCCTCTCACATCCTTCAACAGCTCCCGATATAAATCACACGTATGCTTATGATGAGCCACATGAGCGTCAGCTACCGTCATCTGACCACGCCCGATACCCGCACAAATATTCGACATCCGGTAATTATACCCGATCCGCTCATGCTGGTAATACGGATAAGCCTCCCGAGCCTGCGTAGCGTAGAACATGATCTCCCGCTTAGCCTCCTCATCCGAACAAATCAACGCACCACCACCACTGGTCGTAATCATCTTATTCCCATTGAACGACAGCACCCCATATTTTCCAAACGTACCCAACATACGTCCATCATAACGAGAACCAAAACCCTCCGCCGCATCCTCAATGACCGGAATCCCATACCGATCAGCGATCGCCATAATCTCATCCACCTTATAAGGCATCCCATATAAGGCCACTGGGACAATCGCTTTCGGTGTTTTTCCCGTCTTCTCGATACGATCTTTAATAGCCTCTTCCAACAACACAGGATCCATATTCCAAGTATCCACCTCCGAATCCACGAATACAGGCGTAGCCCCCAAATAAGTGATCGGATGCGAGGAAGCACAGAAGGTAAAGCTCTGTACCAGCACCTCATCCCCCGGCTTCACGCCACAAGCAAGCAACGCTAGATGTACCGCAGCAGTACCGGCAGACAGAGCCACCACATGTTTACCTTCACCCACGAATTCCTCCAGATCTTTCTCAAATCCATTCACGTTCGGACCTAGAGGCACGACCCAGTTCGTATCAAAGGCTTCTTTGATATACATTTGTTCTTTGCCGCTCATGTGAGCAAGGCAAAGATAAATTCGTTTATTCATTATTATTGTGATTTTAGAAAATACTTCGGATCAGCATAAAAGCCTCAGCTCTTTCTACGCTAATTGTAGCACCTCTATATTTCGCCAAAGCTTCCAAAGCCTCTAAAGAACGAGAACTAGGGAACCGCCTTAGTTGAGATTGATAACACTCCATCGCTCTCAATTTCATTTTTATTCCATCTTGACTACAAGGAATGAATACCGTGGGAATAAAAGCATCATCCGCATAAGGAGCAGCCCATTCCGTTTCAGATAACGTTTCATAGGTATAAACTCGCTTAACCGTATAATCTCCAACAGGACGACAAGCGACTAATACACTGTCAAAGACCATCCGATGATCTTTATGTATATCTCCTCTATGGGGAATAAACACTGTATCTATTTGATTTTCGGATATACATTTTGAAACTTCACGAGACATGATATAACCTGGATATTGATCTAATGCAGGAGCCGGAAAATCAAAGAAAAAGGTCTGTTTTACACCTAGTAAACGATGAGCTTCCAGTGCCTCTGTTCTAACACGCTGAATACCTTTTTCGGGAAAAATATTTGGATCTGATTTACTGGCATTTGTCATAATCAGCACATACACATTATGACCTTCTTGTATCATCTTATAAATAGTTGCCCCACAGCCCAATATTTCATCATCCGCATGAGGTGCGATAAACAAAACATTATTTTTCATTTTTCAACAACGTTAAATCTTGCTTTATCATTTCTATCTCATTCCGCAAACGGAAAATCTCATATTGATCATAATAGCCTAATCTAGAACCTACAACCAAATGCTCATCGACAGGTCTATCCAAATAATCAACCATGTTATATTTCACCAATTCAACATAACCATCAGCTGTTTGAACAACAGGATTATCATTATTGAAATTCACTACACGACCAATAACACCTTTCGCATATCCAGAAGCATAATAATTTGATTTCCATACCAGAACCTTATTATTACCATAGAAAGAGAAAGCCCCGGGATGAGGCGATGTACTAGCCTTTATCAAACGATCAATATCTTTTGCCGTGTTCGACCAATCTATACAACCATCCAAAGGAGCCCGCCTAGCATAGAAAGTAGCCGCCTTCCCATCTTGAGGAATCCCTTTTAATCCGACAGAAGACAAAGAAGGAAGCCAACGATCCAAAGCCCGAACCATAGCCTCTTTCAACTTAACACCAATAGAAGTAACATCATCATCTTCCCTTATAGAAAAAGGTTCCTGCACAAAAATATCCCCTTCATCAGCATTTGTGTCTATTTTAAAAAAAGTTGCCGCACCTTCTCCCTTGTCCAATATCAGCCAAGCCATAGGAGCCCGACCTCGTCCTTTTGGCAACTTCGTTGGATGAAATCCTACACAAGCCAATCGAGGTAATCTTATAATATCTTCATCAACCAACTGAGAGACACCAACCACAAAAAGAATATCAACCGAAGCATTCCTAATTTGCTCCTTGATATCGTTCGAATTTATTTTTATGAAAGGATAATAAGAAAGATGATTATCTTCCGCAAATCTACGCATCGAACAATAACCACTTACATTTAAAGTCGAGTGAGGTTCATACCCCCAAACTCCAACAACATTAAATGAATGTTCCACCAACTTTTGTAACGTCAGCAAACTACTGCCAACACTACCAATCAATCCAACCCTCATTTCTTAATATATTTTTCTTCTCCAAACAAAACAATCGCCACGGTCTTGACAAGAATCCTCAAATCCAACATAAACGACATACGGTCAACATACTCACGATCCAAGCATAAACGCTCTTCCCAAGGAAGATAGATATTACCATTAACTTGCGCCCAACCTGTCATTCCCGGCCTAACTTCACATCGTTTCTTTGCAATTTCTCCAAATTTCTCATATAAACTCGGTAACGCAGGGCGAGGGCCAACTAAAGACATATCACCAATAAACACATTCCATATTTGAGGCAACTCGTCAATCTTAAAACGCCTCAAGAATCCTCCAATTCTTGTAATATCCGGATCTTGTAAATAGGTTTGCTTCACATTGGGATCTCTCTCCATATCTGTCATCGTACGAAACTTATAAACTCCAAAAAGATATCCATCCTTTCCCACTCTATTCTGCAAATAAAAAATAGGTCCTTTTGAGTCTAGCCTTATCAAGAGGGCCACCAACATCAAAAATGGGAATAGGAACAACAAAATAACAAATGACACAAGCTGATCAAACAAACGCTTAAACACCAGATACATAACAAACAAAATTACAAAATTTGATTTTAAATTAAATGTCACGCCACCATATTATACTTCGTAGTAGGCAATCAATACTATTTATAAACGCTTTCAAAAGTTCTTCATTATTGCCTCATATCCTTTCTCTACTGTATAATTCTCACACAAGTATTTATAGCCTTTCTTTCCCATCTCCTTCCTACGCTGTTCATCTTCTACCATATATTCTACCAATTCCATGAATGCATCAATATTTCCACTTTCTGTCCATAATCCAAAACCATTGTTTAAAGCGATGGAACCAATATCTGTATGTGTGTCAATCGCCATTAGTATAGGCATACAATATTCCATATAGGGCAAAATTCTTGAAGGAGTATTAGGGACAGTGAAACGTTTATCTAAAAAGACTAATCCAACATCACAGAGTCCCACTAAATCATTATACTTGTCTTTAGGCAAATAAGATAACAAACAAGAATTTTGAGGATTATGAATATTATACCAAGATTTCACTTTATCATATTCCGTACCAGCTCCTATTATAATAAAATAAGAACTACTTTTCTTTTCATTGGCTTCTAATATTTCCAACAAAAAATCTATTCCTTGCGGTTTTCCCAAATTTCCTCCATATATAAACAGCACTTTATCCATAGGGATATTTAACTCTTTCAGTAATTTACTCTGTTTTTTATCTTCTTTGGCTCTATCCATAAGTTCTACGCAATTGGGACATATACACAGCTTACTTGGATCAACTGTTGGATTATGAGATAATACAAATTCTATATTAGCGGGAGAAGTACACCCTATATAATCAGAAATAGAGTATAGTCTTTCCTCCTTTCTACGAAAGAACTTGTACATAATACTATTCTTCGAAAACAACTCCAAATCAATCGCATTTTGAGGAAAAATATCTTTCAGCATCAGATAGGTTTTAGCTTGCCAACGCTTTTTCAAAGTACAAATGATTTTATTAAAAGTAATAGGTGGTGTTGAATAAAGTATAAGATCGAATTTTATATTCCTCCAATACTTATTAATAGCCCACAAATATTGTATTTCAAGTAATAACGTACCTATCCCCTTCTCTATATAGCTGGTTTTTTGTATATTTAAAGTCTTAACCCTCAATATATGTACATTTCCATTATCACACAACCTCGTAGATTGATGATAACGGCGTTCTGCCGGAGTCACGATATACATAGAATGACCGTTCCTAATAAATTCTCTCACTAAATCCGTATAAATTCCACTATCTTCTATATTGTAAATACGTCCTAGCGTCAAAAAAATAATATTCATTATTTAGTATAGTTTAATTATTATACTGATTATACAAATCTGGGTGATTCTTCATCCACTCAACTTGATCCTCCAACATTTTCTTATAACTCGGAACTTTATAATTAAATCGCACAGATCTCGCTATAGACTTATCTACTCCATTAGCATTACAAGGTATGATCTCAATATCATTCCTATGCCACAATTCCTTAAACAAACACAATAAGTCATTTTTTGATATTCCGCCCCCATTGCTTAATTGCACTAATCCTGTTTTATTTTCTTCAATGATTACATCGATTGCTTTAGCTAATTCTAAAGTTGTCACTCCCCCCCATATAGCTGTCTTGAATCCATTAACCTCCCCATGTTGATGCATAAACCAATGAAATAATCCTTCACCTCTTCTCTTTAGTTCAGGACCAATAATAGAAGTGCGGATCGTTAGGTCTTTATCATTTATGATCTCACCTAAAGCTTTGCTACGGCCATACACATCATCAGCATCCCGAAAATCATCTTCTGTATAATTCCCTTTCTTTCCTGAAAAAACACAATCCGTACTTATATGAATTAACTTGGCTCCAACTTCATCTGATAATCGTTTTAGTAAATGCGGGAAATAAGCATTTATAAGAATAGCATTATCCGGATGCTCTTTAGAGCCTTTGACAAGAATACCGATACAATTAATTATGATTTCCGGACGCACTCTATAAACCACATCAGCAACCGCATCACAATTTGTTACATCCACAATTATACTATCTTCGGTCAAGGGAGTACGATAGACTACATTGGAAATATCATATTTGCCCGTACTCTGGAGATAGTAATAAGTAACATGCCCAGCCATACCTGTGGCACCAAACAATAAAACTTTTCTCATCGAATATTTAAATGTAGGTTTAGAAAGTCTTATGCCATACCGTACGATTAACATAATCTGTATAGGAAAGGATAATACGGACTACTTTTTTAGAAACATTGTTTGCCTCATAGTCCGGGAGAGAATGAATAGCATTTACATTCTCTGCATATTGAGATGTAACAACATCTATTGAACCCAAAATACGATCGCTTCTTAATCCACTCATTATCAATACTCCTTCATCCATACCTTCAGGACGTTCATGAGTTTGACGAATTGTTATCGCCGGAAAATGAAGGATAGAAGACTCTTCCGTAATCGTACCACTATCCGAAATCACACAAAAAGCATTTTGCTGAAGTTTGATATATTCCATAAATCCAAAAGGTTTCATGAACTCTATCATTGGATTAGAATTTATAAAACCAATAGATTCCAGTTTCTTCCGGGTACGAGGGTGAGTAGATACAATCACTTTCTTATGATACTTCTCAACAATAGCATTTAAAGAAATTAACAAATTAGAGAAATTATCTTCAGAATCTACATTTTCTTCACGATGAGTACTGACTATAAAATACTCTCCCTTTGTCAAAGCCTCCTTTTCCAAAACCGTATTTCTTTCGATTTCGTCTCTATAATATAAAAGAACCTCTGTCATTGGAGATCCGGTCTTTATAACGGTTTCTGGGCGTAACCCTTCTGCTAGAAGATACTTACGAGCATGTTCAGATAGAGGCATGTTAATGTCGCTCAGATGGTCAACTATTTTTCGGTTAATTTCCTCTGGCACTCTTTGGTCAAAGCAGCGATTACCTGCCTCCATATGAAAGATGGGAATCTTTTTGCGTTTTGCCGAGATCACAGAGATGCAACTATTAGTATCACCATATAGCAGTACAGCATCCGGTTTCACCTCCTCCATCAACTCATCAGACTTACGAATTACATTGGCTATCGTTTCCGCAGCATTCTTTCCGGCAGCATCCAAGAAATAATTAGGTTTACGAATGCCAAGCTCCTGAAAAAATATGCCATTTAACTCATAGTCATAGTTTTGCCCAGTATGCACGATTATGTGCTCCGTATATTTATCTAGTTCAGCCATTACCCGACTCAACTTTATAATCTCAGGACGAGTACCAACAATTGTCATTACTTTCAACATAGCCATACTTATATTTTTATTATTCACTTCTGATTTCACGAGCCTTCGCCTTAGGCTCAAGTCCCATATCTTCACGGACAAAACGGAGTTTCAACAATAATTCCTTCATGCCTTCCACATCCAAGCGACGAGTATTATGACTATGATAATCCTCTACCTTAGAAACCTCTTCATTCCCCTTGGTGAAATACTTGTCATAGTTCAAATCACGAGTGTCACAAGGTATACGGTAATAATCCCCCATATCAATAGCGCGAACCATTTCCTCACGAGTTACTAAAGTTTCATATAACTTCTCACCATGACGGGTACCTATCACCTTCACTTCTGTATCAAGATACTTTCTGTCAACTTTAGCATATATATCCTTCAATGCTCGTACTAGTGTTTCCAATGTAGCAGAAGGAGCTTTTTGTACAAACAAATCACCATTATGAGCATGAGTAAAAGCATATATTACCAAATCAACCGCATCATCCAATGTCATCATAAAGCGTGTCATATTAGGATCAGTAATAGTTATAGATTTACCTTCCATCATTTGTTCCACCCACAAAGGTATCACAGAGCCACGACTAGCCATCACATTGCCATAGCGAGTGCAACAAATCGTAGTTTGAGCACCTTCTCCCAACTCACGGCCTTTGGCTATTGCCACTTTCTCCATTAAAGCTTTACTCATTCCCATAGCATTAATTGGGTAAGCCGCCTTATCAGTAGAGAGGACGACTACACTTTGCACACCATGCTCTATGGCTGAGTTTAAAACATTTTCAGTTCCTATAATATTAGTCCTAACGGCCTCTACAGGAAAGAATTCACAAGAAGGCACTTGTTTCAAAGCGGCTGCACTAAATACATAGTCCACGCCATTCATTGCAACATCTACAGATGATTTGTCACGAACATTGCCGAGATAATACTTTACCTTGGGATTTTGAAGAGCATGACGCATATCATCCTGTTTCTTTTCATCACGAGAGAATATACGAATTTCTTTGATATCTGAACTTAAGAAACGACGTAAGACAGCATTACCGAAAGAACCTGTTCCACCAGTAATTAAAAGAACCTTATCTTTAAAAATTGGCATATAATATCATTTATAAATAATTAGACTATCACCTTAATATTACTAATTGTGAAATCACCATCGGTTTCGTCTTCATCCACATCGTCCCCCAACTCAATCCCAGTCCAAACGAAGACATTAACAGTGTCGTTTCTTTAGTCCTAAGTTGATCTGCGATCCTTGTTACCATCAATGAAGGAATCGAAGCACCTCCTAAATTTCCAAACTCTTCCAAATTGTAAGGCACTTTCTCTTTGGGCAACTTCAATTTCTTCACGATACGATCCACGATCATCTTGTTCGCTTGATGAATCAAGAAATAATCTATATCTGTTTCACGATTGATATTATAATCAGCCAGAAAGGTCTCGACAGACTTGGGAGGACGGGATATAGCGAACGAGAATACATTCATACCGTTTATCAACGAATGAATAGGCGCACGGACAATGCCATTACCAAAATCCTCATATTCAAAAGAAGTAAAAGTAGCCGGATGGCGAAAACCACCATGAGGGGTCATCAGAGCCTCATATCCTTTTCCGTAGGTATGGAAGTCTACTACAATATCGTTAGCGGCCTCATCATATTCCAATGCGATCGCCGTACCACAATCTCCAAATAAAGGTACACGGCTTTTGTCTTTCATGGAACCCATTCGCAAGGCCGTATCCCCTATAAGTAGTAACGCACGCTTCACATTACCCGCCGTCAACAGATTACCGGCAACCGTTATGGCATACATACAACCACAGCATCCCATGGGTATGTCCATACAGAAACAATTTTCCGACAAGCCAAGCCTATCCTGTAGCACACAAGAGGTCGGGGGAGTACGATAATCGCCTGTAACAGACTCGAACAACAATACATCGATACTATCTTTCTCCCACCCTAACTCTACAAGCAGTTTTTCAGCGGCAGCCTGACACATATCCGAAGCGCACATGGTATCCGGGGCTATATGCCTACGTTTTATACCAACCGTATTGTCGAACACATCCGCTTCCTCTTGAGAAAAAAGTCCTAATTCGGAAGTTGTTACCACATTCTTAGGAACAGCCATAGCCACTCCTTTCATGCCAACATTCTTAATTTCCCATCTTGCCATAAGTCCAACCGTTAAAGCTCAACATCGTACTTCTTCAAGATCTCACGTCCTTTACCATATGAGGTAAATTCCATGATATCTTCTGGGTCAAACATAATATCCAAAGACTCTTCCAATAAAGCGATTATATTCAATTGATGAACAGAATCCCACGCATCCACGCTGCCTTTTGAAAAGTCATCATCCAACACTGCGATTTCTACACCAAACACTTCTACAAAAGCATTATTATACTTCTCTATATTTGTCATAGCTATTTACTTTTATGAATTTAACTTACTATACAATATCTTTCCCGCCTCATTCTTGGGAATTTCATCAATCACTTTTATCTCAAATGCCGAGGCCACCAATTTGGTTTTTTCTACCAACACTTCTTTTACCACCATCGCATATCGCTCATCGGTCAAGTAAACGGTCATCTTCTCATCCGTACCTACGCAAGCACATTCTATCGGATATTTTCCTTTGATTATCTGCTCGCACTCATCCAATCCTATGCGCATACCGAACAGTTTCAAGAAACGCCCCATGCGCCCCACTATGTAGTAACAGCCATCCTCATCCCGATAAGCCAAATCACCGGTACGCATAAAACCATTGCGTTCATCACCCAGCGACAGGTCTTCCCGATTACGGGCATACCCCATTGTCACATTTTTACCTCGATAACACATCTCACCTTCGGTATTGGCCCCCTCTATACGATTTCCCTCACGATCTATCAACGACAACTCCGCATTAGGTACAGCCCAGCCTATACTACCGACTTTCTCAATGCCCCATTCCGCAGGTAAATAAGCCATACGAGCAGTCCCCTCCGATTGTCCATAAGTTGCGATCCAGCGTTTCCCGTTGTCACGACAATATTCGGCAAACTTCAAATTCAACTGACGAGACATTTTACCACCACCTTGAGTAAGTAAGGTCAAGTCTGGCAGATCCATCCGGAAAAAGCGCATTAAGTTCAATATCTCAAAACTGTAAGGCACTCCCGTAAAACTAGTTGCCCGTTGTTCCTTCATAAAGTTCCAAAAAGCCTTGTCCGTCATACTCTGATTGGTTATCAAAACAGTGGCACCCACATACAAGTGACTGAACACGACTGACAATCCCATTGTATAATACAAGGGTAATACCAGCAATGGCCTGTCATTAGACGTAAGTCCAAAGAAAGTCGATATATTCAAAGCTGCCGCCTCTATATTCTCGTACTTATGGCGCACCAACTTAGGACTTCCCGTAGAGCCGGAAGTTGGCAACAAGTGAGACAAGTCGGCATGTAGCGCACAAGGCTCCATACCTGTATGTAACAATGTATAGCCATAGTACTCACACACCTTCTCATACCGCGATGCGGATGCCATACTTGCTGGCAGACACACATAAGAAGGACGATATATTTCAAACAAATTACGATAAAGCCCCTCCTCGATATGAGCGTTCAATATCAAAGGGACATTACCCGAATTAATACAACCCATGCTCCACGCTATTCCCCCTACATTGTTTTCTGTCAACAAAAACAATAAGGAACGTACAGGAAGCAAAGATCCGATTCTCTCAGAGAAGGACAACAATTCCCCATACCTCAAGATAGCCCCCAAAGCATCTATTGCGGCAACCGTATCCTGCGGTCGCTCATTCAAACCTAATATCATCTGATTATTTTATTCTAAATGGAAGCGCAACCATCCACGCCCAATATCTGACCAGAAATATAGGAAGCCCTGTCAGAGGCCAGAAAAGCACAAGCGTTTGCCACATCTTCCGGTGTACCCAAACGTCCTAACGCTATTTTCTGAATGCGTGTATTTATTTTCTCTCCACTCTCTTCATACAATTCAGAGAATCGTTCCGTTTTCACGATACCCGGTGCTACAGCATTGACTCTAATACCAAGAGGAGCCAATTCCTTAGCAGCCGATTTGGTAAACGACATAATAGCTCCTTTGGTAGCCGAGTAGGCAGACTGACCGGGAGACCCCAATACTGCCGTAACAGATGCTATATTCACAATCGATCCACCACCATTACGGGCCATTAAACGAGATACCAACTGCACCATTTCTATGACCGCAATCACATTTACCCGGAACATCAGTTCTGTTTCCGGTCGAACAATCATGCCGATTTTCTTATTAAACACCACACCAGCATTATTAACCAACACATCAATGCGTCCCTCTCGTTTGAATATCGACATAAAAGCAGACTTGACAGCCGCAGTATCCGTCACATCAAAATACAATGGAATCACACGAGTTCCTTGTGCAGCTGCACATTGCTCCGCCCATACATCCATGCTCTCTTCCTGTCGGTCACAAGCATATACAATAGCACCATCACCGGCAAAACGATCGGCTATCGATTTTCCGATGCCCTGTGCAGTACCGGTAATAATACATACTTTATTATGTAAAAATCTTTCCATCTCAATTATTTCAAGCTACGACCACCATCAATCACCAAATTGGAACCTGTAATCCATGATGAAGCATCCGACAATAGATAGATAATAGCATGAGCCACCTCTTCCGGCTTTCCATAACGTTTTAACGGATACATATCAATATCCTTGGCTATCTCTTCCGCTGTCAAAAGTCTATTTTCAATCAATGGAGTCTGAATCCTTCCGGGATGCACAGCATTGCAACGAATACCCTTACCGGCCAATTCCAAAGCCGCATACTTCATATAAGTGCTTAATGCGCTCTTGGAAGCCCCATAAATTCCATTGGCAGGAGCCACATTTTCATAAGCGGAAATAGAAGCCGTAAAAACTACCGAAGATGGATTCTTCATCTTTTTCTTTCGTACCAATAATTTCATAAGAAGCATGGGCGCAAATACATTGACACCAAACACTTCCGCCAATACATCAGAGGAATAGAACTGTATGGGAAGCATCTTACCTATACCGGCATTACAAACAAAGCCATCCAACATAGGCAATGAAGTAACCAACCCATCACATTCTTCCACATCAGACAAATCTGCGGCAATGGCCCGATGCTCCTTTTCTCCTTCCAGATTTTGAAGCGTTTCATGTAAATTTTGTACGTTCCGGCCTGTCAATATAAGAGTTGCCCCTAATTTAGCGCACTCTATAGCCGTTACCCTACCGATACCGGAAGAAGCACCCGTTACAAGTATCGTCTTACCTTCTAAAGAAAAAGGATTATACATTATTTCTTGTTTTGTACGCTTTCGAATAGATCACCTACAGTTTGCGCATTACGCATGTCCTCTCCATTGATTGTGACACCATAAATTTCATCAACCATCGCAATAACAGATAAAGCGACTAAAGATGACCATTCTTCCAATTCCCGGAATTTAGTATCTACATGAATACTCTCGATTGCGGTATCATCAAACTGCTCCACAAAATTCTTAATGAAATCTTTAATTTCCATAATTAATATATTTAACTTTCACATTAATTTCTTAGCCGGATTCCCTATTACGGTTGTCCCTTCTTTTACACGTCTTATAACAAAGCTACACGCACCCACATGCGCTCTATCTTCTACTACAACTCCACGATTTAACACAGAAGAAGTATAAATATCCGTCTCATTCCCTATTATAGTTCCACCCACACAGGTAACATGAGTATCTATCCGATTCCAATCCCCCATACGTACATCATGACCGACCACCGTATATGATTGTATCAGATTATAACTACCAATCTTAGCATCCGCACCAATACTGGTGTACGCACCAACTATATTTCCCTGACCAAACTGTACATTAGTCCCGATACGTGCCGTACGATGAATCAGATTAATAAATTGAGCGCCCCTACTTATTAGCTCCTCCATACATTTCTTACGAACCGCTCCACCTATAGAACATATAAAAACATCATTTCCCTGTGGAATATAAGTGCTTATTTTATCTAAAACAGGAGGATAGTTTACAAAACCATCCAATGCTTGGAGGTTGTCATCGATAAATCCCTTAATAACAAATTCATCACCATATCCCATGCTCTCACGAGACATGTCATATAAAGTACGTCCCATGCCTCCGGCGGCAATGATTATAAGATTTTTCATTTTTAATCATTAAAAAAAGAAGGCATAAATTGCTCATAATAAATTCTATTCCGCAACCTACAATCACGATTCCACTCTTGTTCTTCTAAAGAAAGAGGTTCTAAATCCTTTATAGAATTAAAATCCTTATCAAAAGAAAATACAATAAATCCCTTATCTCTATAATACCTCAAAAGGTTATTATCTTCTCGCAAAAACACCTTAACTCCATTTCCCAAAAGATTAATAATATTTCCTGATGCTTCTTGACGCTTAGCACCAATAAAAGCAACATCTACAGAGGTTATCAAATCAAAATATTCATCACGAGGCATATAATCTAGAACAGGAAAAAACTTATCCAAGAAAAGATCTGTTCCTTTTTTTAAAACAATTTTCCGTATATATTTACTACCATAGGATAAAGGACATATTTTCTTATATTGATTATTACAATCAATAGCATTTATACGGTTCATTATAGTTAAATGATTTCCAGTCAAAGAAGCTTGATGATTAATTAAAATACTCCTTCTTTCACTATATTCTAAATTCCTTTCATATAGCTCATCAAAGCCTAGTTTATATCCCGCATTATAAGCAAAAAATTTATATTGAATATCAACATTAAAATTCTGCTTTAACAACTTATAATCCTCGTAGTTCCAAAAACAAAAGTAATCTATATAAGGAAGCATTTCTTGAAAATATTCATAAATTATTTTTTTTCCAATGCACCTTCTAAGAAAGACATTATACCTTCCTGGTACAATATAAGATATTGGAGAAAATATAGAATAACCATCTATCAAACTATACTTTCCCATTTGCGCTAATGATATATATAATTCATAGCCCCAAAAAAGCCAATAAATTTTTAAATTCTTATTTATGGATAAATACTTGATCAATCCAATATAAGTCAATGACATTCCATGCAAAACTAATCGATCAACATTCTTGGTTCTACACACATCATCAATAATTCTATAATCTGGATTTTCAAAATCAATATAAGTAAAATTCTCCTTACATTTTATCAATTTACACTTGTATAATTCCTTGCCTATTAAGAATAAATTACTATTTGGATAATATTTTTCAAACACAAAATAGCTATCACTTATAAAATTTCCATCAAAACACAAATGCAATGCAAACATAAACAAGCACCTTAAAATAAAAAAATCACATTACTTTAAAGACAGTAAAAACAAACAGTCAAAAAATCGAAACCTAACGAATTAATACTACACAATATTTAGCCGCTGTTTCTGTATATTTGACAGATATGGAATTGCCAGCAAATACAAATACATCCACATTTCCATTGTCGGATAGTCTCTAATCAAATTAGCTACTACATAAATTATTAAAAAACCCCAACTCCATGATGAATGATAATAAAAGCAATAAAGAATAAGAAATATAACGATCAGTGAAGAGCCTATTATTCCTCTTAAAAAGAAATACCGTTTATAACTTGCACAGCCTATCGTTACATTGTCACTCCCATCTCCTCGCACACCAAAAGCTTTACTTCCAACTCCTGTCCATATTTCATTACTTCTAAGAAATTTCTCATAAGTCGAATCAAACGCCATTGATGTCCGATTACTTCCGGCTATCTCTCCTTCATCAGTCATCTCTAATCGGCTTACAATAGCCATATTTAGAACATTATCTCCATCATTATAGGTTATGGAAAACAAGCCAACACCAAGATACATACTCAATAATACAGAGATCCATAAATATTTGCGATATTGATACAAAATAATTAGTATAGCTCCCACTAAAAGACCGTAGGCAGCAAGTGAAAATGACAGCAATGTTCCTATAAGCAATACCATATTACCTTTTTTCCTTAAATTAAATCGATTAATATAGAGTAAGAATACACACATAGTACCTAAATGTCCTGGTTCTAGGAATGAACCAGAAAATCTTGGAACAATTTGAAATTCTGGTAATCCATTTAGATTAAAAAGATAATATATAGTATGAACATAATATGGATCAGATAAATCTATATAATGAGGAAGTGATACATTAAAAATATATAATATCCATCCAAACAAACCTATTGCTACTATAAACTGAGTACAAGAAATAAAAGAAGAAAGAATCCATTGCTTTTTCTTATCATTAAGAAGAACAATAACAGTCGCCCCAAGAATTTTAACACAAGTACAAATATAGGCTAATATACTAAATGTTCCAATTATAAACTGATCATACCAGAAAATAACAGTAATCAGAAAAACACTTATAAATTTAAACAAAGACGTTTTAACTAGTTTGCCTATATTTACTTTAAAATAAATAACAAACAAAATAAAAGCTAAGAAAAAAACTAAACTTTCTGGGATAGGTCTTACAAAAAGTATACGATTAGACTTATACATCAAAAGTATAACACCTATACTCAAAGGCCAAAGAGCACTACTTACCCTTAGTTTCTTATTATAACAAAGACTACTCTTCATTTAAAAAAAGAATATAATAATTGAATCAACGGCTTATGTATATCACCATATCCATCAATATATTCAGACGCACTTCCACTAGAAATGATTACAAAACCCATTTTATGAGTCGGATCAAAAATCATGGCGCTTTTTAAACCAAAACCACCACCAGTTTGCCCATAAAGTATCGTATCATGAATCAAATTTCGATATTGCCGAAATGAGAATCCATAATTATGTTTTCCTACGTAATTATCCCGCATTCTTTTTTCACTATCTTCTGATAGTATTCTTACACCATTCAGTATTCCTCCATGCATATGCATCATCATGTATTTAGCAAGATTCGAGGTCGTTATTTTCATTCCAGAAGGAGGATATGCCAAGCCGAGTGATTCTCCTAAAACATAATGATCTTGAATTTGATATTTATAAGGACGATAAGCCTCATCATCTTCTTTAAACGTTCCTTTATCTTTATCATATCGGTATAATTTGACGAATTTTTCAGACTCCAATACATTACAATTAAATCCACCATGAATGCCGAGTGGCTTCATAATCCGCTGATCTATTTCCACATCAAACCTATTATTCGTTACACCTTCAATGACTGCACCCAATAACAGATAATTAAAATTACAATATTTATATACTACGCCGGGTTTTGTCTTCGAATAGCATTCAAAATATTCCTTAGAAACATTTGGATTAATAATATCAAGTGACCAATATTTTTGAGAGTCATTTACACTTGAAGTATGTGTAAGCAACATCTTTATTGTAATAGGATCATCAAAGAAGAGTGGATTTCTCAATGGGAACTTAAGATAATTTTGGACATCATCATCTAAATTCAATTTACCTTCCTCTACAAGTTGTAATATAACCGTTGCTATAAAAGTTTTTGAAATTGAAGCTATCCGAAATAGATCTTCATTGTCTAACGGTTCTCCTATATTATCATTATCAGCAGAAGGAATATCCCGGTAACCAAACGATTTTATATAGATTATTGAGTCTTCCTTTGTTACGGCTATTCCTAATCCTGTCATTTTCATTTTCTTGAAAATAGAATCAATTTGGCTGTTAAGATAAGATTCAGAGTTCTTTGCAAAAAGTTCACCCATCCCAATATCCATCAAAGATAAAAAGATGAAAACTACAAGCCTAACATTTTTCATAAAGTCCACGCAACAGTTTGACTTTTTTAGCAAAAGAGGCCAAAGAATATTCATTCCGCTCCATCCAATCATAATAGTCACTCCTCAAAAGTGAATATACACACTGATCATGATATTTACCATCTTTATAAACCGCACTTCTAAGAACACCCTCTAATTTATAACCAGTTGCTTCCATTATTATTCTTGAAGTGGTATGTTCACACAAACATTTTCCTTCATAACGATTGATGTTGAGATGATCAAACACTAATTCTCGAATAAGTAATCCCACTTCATATCTGACAATTCCGTCCTGATAAATAGGATCAATAACAATACCACCGCCTTCTGCCGTACGATTAATATAATTTATATCGTTTACGGATACATAACCAACCATCTGTTGAGTCTCATCATTTAAGCATATAGCCAAATATATATCTTTCCGATTATCCATCATTTTAGACTTCACCCACTCCTTTTCGATCTCTAAAGAAACATATTTAAAAGAAGTGGAAACTAATTTCTGAATCTCAGAATTATTTCTCCACTTATTAATAACCAATGCATCATTTAACTCAAGACCTCGCAAAAATATTGTATTCATACACTATTCATTTAAAACTTGTTCCACTATTAAATCTATCTCTTTAGCCGACAAACGTTGATCAATAGGTAATGGCAACAAATAATTTACCAAATCTCGTTCTATACAACTTGCCGGGATATAAGACAAAATATCTTTCCAATATTGCGCAACATATATTCTTTTGTTAAACAATCTTTTTCGAATCTCTTTCTTTTCACACCAATATGGATATACCATCGGTACCTCTTCTGGTAATAGTTTAAACTTATATCTATTCGAAGAATTTAGTTTCTCAGCTACATATAAGAAATTATTTCGCCTTTTTTCTTTTACTGAGTCATAGTTAATACCACATAATAACGCAGTTGTCAAATTTGACATGTTCAATATTGGCATATTATCCAAAGAATCATCCACCTCTTTAAAAAAAGAATATCCTTTTTCTGCTCCATCTTCAATTCTTAAAAGCAAATGTCGCATGCGATCACTTGATTTATCTTGTGGAAAGTTTTCAGACAGTAAGCAATCCGTATAAAGATAAGCACCATCCGACACGCCAAAAAACTTGCGAGGAGAGTAAAACGTGTCTATACCATCTATCCGTGGAGCATAAAAGGCTTGTGCATTATCTACTATTAGCCGCTTCCCATATATAGAAGAAAGTTTTTTTACACAGGATTGTTTTACCCCAAAATAGTTGGTGTATAAAAATGCCTCATCTTTTCGTAAAGGTTTTATGACCGTAGGCTCCAAAAACTCATTAATTTGGTAGAACTCATAAGCGATATGATATTTATGAAAAGGTTGTAACATCACCTCACAAGTATAATAAGGAATATAAACCTTTACATATTCACGAGCCAACATTATATATTCAAGGCAATTACGTGCAGTATTAAGTCTCAGAGCCCCCTTATGATAGTGTTCCCCTTTTGATAACTCTAATTCAAAATATCCTCCTATCGCCTCCTTTAATTCACCTTCACTTGTAACCATGCATTCTGATATTTTAATGCTTTCTCTAATTCTTCTTTAGAATCAAATTGCAGAACAAGAGTGCCTATTGCGTTATTAGCTCCTTTAAAAGCCAATACTTTATCATTCTCTTTCACCCACAAATCAATTTGCCTTACATACTTTTCCCTGTATTCTGAATTTATATCTAAGCCAACAAAACTTCCATCCTTATCAGCATGAAGTATTATCTCCGCCCAATGCCCATCATAGGTACATTGTTCAATGACACCCACCTCATCTCCTACCGCCGCACGAACTGAGGCTGTAATCAAATCCATGCCCGTCGCAAAACATAACATTTCAGCCAATCGATTACCTCCTCCCCGGGGAGACACTTCCATAATATAAGGTTTACCATTCATACCCACACGCGTCTCTATATTATAAATGCTGGTACGCATTTTCAAAAGGCTCAACAAGCGTTGTATTTCAGATGTCAATTCTGTCTCCTGCTGCATATTCATAGATGAAGGCCATGAATATGCAGAGGGAACATATGGCCCTACCGCATTTTCATCGAAACGTTGTGCGGAAAAGGATATAAACTTCAACTTCCCATTCAAAGAAAAACAATCTGAATCCGAAGAACACCCCTGCTTTTCAATAAATTCTTCCACAATAACCCTTTTAGATAGCGAATGCTCAAAGGCGTATCGCAAGGCACGCTCTAACTCTTCCAAAGTATCCACACGCATCACGCCTTTACTCCCTGCTGAATCAGTTGGTTTTACAATACAAGGCCAAGGATACCAATCTTTATCAGCCAACGCTTCATCTAAAGAAGAAAAACCTTTTGCTTTGGGAACATTAAAATCATGCTCAGCCAAGAAACTCCGAAAACAATCTTTATTCTGCAAAATACAAACCGACTCATACGGGCCAAAAGCAGGTAATCCCATTTGTTCTTGTACATATGCGGCAGTCATCACACCCGGATCCACGGCAAAAGACATAATGCCATCAATACTCAACTCCTTTGATAGCCTAAGAACGGACTCCTTGTCTATAATACTCACATTATGGTATTCATCAGCGTATTGGTGGGCTACGTTATCAGGCATATAATCGCAAGTAATCACATAATAACCTTGCTTATGAGCTGCCTCAATCACAGGCAACAAATAACGCAATCCTCCTAATAATAATAGTTTCTTCTGTATCATAACTATTTGATTATTTGTTCGATTATCCTCTCCACATCCTCTTCGCTCAACGCATGATACATCGGCAAGCATATTACCTCCTCAGCCATCTTATGCGCATTTGGCAGATTATTAGGATTGGCACTTTCCAATCCCCTATAAGTCGTAAACGTACTGATAAGCGGATAGAAATAACGACGACCTAATATCCCTCGTTCCTTCAACTTGAAATAGAGTTCATCACGACTCATCCCATATTTCTTTTCATCTACGAAAATAGGAAAATAAGAATAGTTGTGCTTCACACCTGGCATATCTTCAAAGAAAGTAATCCCCTCTACTTCACGCAAAGCCTCTCGATACTTTATGGCAACTTGATGACGAGCCTCTATCGCTTGATCTACCTGACGCAAATTCAGTAAACCGTAAGCGGAACGCACCTCATCCATTTTGCTATTGATACCAGGGGCTACCACCTCCGTTTCTCCTGCAAAACCAAAATTTTTTAGATAGTCGACACGCTTCTTGGTCTGAGCATCGTGCATTACCAAAGCCCCCCCCTCTATCGTGTTGTATACCTTGGTAGCATGAAAACTCAATGTGGACATATCACCCGCATTAAGAATACCTTCACCATTCACCTCCACACCAAAGGCATGGGCGGCATCATATATGACCTTCAACCCGTACTTATCCGCAACCTCTTGAATACGTCTCGTATCACAAGGCTTACCGTATACATGAACCGGCATAATGGCTGTCGTCTTAGGTGTGATGGCAACCTCTATCTTGTCAGGATCTATATTTCCCGTAGATGGATCAATATCCACAAATACAGGCTTGATACCGTTCCACCAAAGGGAATGGGTGGTAGCCACAAAGCTGTAAGGCGTAGTAATGACCTCACCCGTGATGCGAAACGCTTGCAAGGCTGTTATCAATGGAAGAGTACCGTTCGTGAATAAGCTTATGTATGGTACTTTCAAATACTCACAAAGAGCCTTTTCTAATTCTTGGTGATAATAGCCATTGTTCGTGATCCATTTTCGTTTCCAAATATCTTTCAACAGTTCGTAAAACCCATCAAGATCAGGTAACAACGGGGAGGTCACCGTAATCAATTCATTTGATTTCATTTATATATATTTCTTAGTTTATGGCTTGAAATCACATTATCTCCTGTAGATAATGGTAAGTAGTTCATCTAACTCTGGAAAACGAAATAGATAAGAAACAGCCATATAATAGATGGTTCCAACCATTACGCCTACGAACAACTGAATGAGATTATTTAACAAGATTGTGCTAAAAAAATAAATCACTATCCACATACTAAAGGAAAGTAATAATATAGGGAATAAGTCTCGCATCTGGCATAGAAAACCCACCTGTATCAACTTACCTGTATAATGTGTATTGATAACCAAACAAATAACAGAAGTCATTATCTGTCCTACACACATTGGTACCAATCCTATGGGAACAGTGACACATAACACCAATACTGCCACCATCTTCTTAACGATCTCCAATTTCAAGAAAAGATCTGAACGCCCCTTTACTTGTAATAAGTTCAGGTTAATAGCATGTATAGGATACCACATCATGGAAAAACAAATAATTTGCAACAAGGTCGCAGCAAATAGCCATTGTTCTTTCAACAATAATAACACCAAAGGCTTTGACAAGGCAGAGAGTCCCATCAGCAAAGGAAATATCAAGAATGCGGAAATACGCAAAAAACGGCGATAAATCAATGCCAATCGTTCGTCATCATCTTGTATCTGGCAGAGAACCGGATAAGTAACACGTTGCAAGATTCCTGTCAAATTAGATGAGGGGAACGCCGCAAACTGATGGGCACGGGTATAATATCCTAACGAAGAAGCATTAAAAACCTTACCTATAACCAACAAATACATATTCCGATACACGACATCCAATAAACCAGAACACATTAACTTAGATCCAAAGGTAAATAATTCGCAAAAAGAATGCCAAGAATAAACCCATTTAGGTCTCCATTGAGTAAGTGACCACAAAAGTAAAGTATTAATACCTAAATCAGTCAATTGTTGTACCACAATAGACCAATAGCCATAACCAGCATAAGCCATACTTATACCTACTATTCCCGAAAGAATAGCAGCGGTAAAACTAGCCTTAGCTTGTGTCTTAAAATCAATACGAATCGTCAATAAAGCTCGCTGAACAACCGCAAAAGAATTAAATAAAATACTGATACAAATAATACGCATCAAGTTGGTTAACTCCGGGGTATCGTAAAAATCAGCAACAAAAGGAGCCATGAAGAATAACATCCCATAAAGTAAAAAACCAACCACAACATTGAAATAAAAAACAGTAGAATTATCTGTTTCCTTGCGATTCTGTTTCCGGATCAATGCCTGAGAAAAACCACTATCTATCAAAGACTGAGAAACAGCGATAAATATAGTCAGCATTCCAACCAAACCATAATCCTTCGGAGATAACAATCGAGCCATCACAATCATGATCAAAAACTGTACACCTTGAACAGAAAAACGTTCGACAGCACTCCAAATAAAGCCCTTAATTGTTTTATATTTAAGAGATTCAGACATTAAAATATAAGCAGTCACTTTAGACCTGTTAAGCCCTAAAGAAACAAGTTTTTATAACGTACCCAATATACATACAAAAGTACTTTGCAATACCCTAAATCGAGTTATGTTAATAATTAATTCTAATTTTAATATTAGCTAGTAGTCAATGTGATCCATTGAAATCCTAGGCTGAGTTACCTTATAATTTAACCGCTCGTTCCTATAAACCGTTTTTTGATCCTCTTACATACCTCCACTATAATTTACAAGACTCCTCAAGAAGTTTTCCTTACTCCACAGTACCCTCTTCATAGATAAACATGCGGATGGATCTTGTTCCACATAGATAATCAACCGATAGGATAGAAGGCGACTAGTTCACCATGACACGAGGGGATGACACTCCTACGAATACATTCAATCCAACTCCTCAAACCGGGAGTTCTGGCTCTTGAACTCAGGCACGAAGGCTTTCATCTCCCTCACCATCGAGAGGATCTGGACACGGAGAGACAATTCGGTTAATCTATTAATATGTTCTACTACATCCTTATAGATATACTCACGAACCGCCGCCACCCGAATCTTCTCGTGAGGGGTCTCTTTCGTGTTCTCCTTATTATTCAGTAACTCTTCATACAATTTCTCACCGGGGCGGAGACCTGTGTACTTGATCTCGATATCCTTGTTTACCTGCAATCCGGACAGTTCAATCATGCGCTTCGCCAAATCCGCTATCTTCACCGGCTCTCCCATGTCGAAGATAAAGATCTCACCGCCCTTACCCATCGTACCGGCCTCTAATACCAGACGACAAGCCTCCGGGATGGTCATGAAGTAACGGATAATATCGGGATGGGTGACCGTCACTGGGCCTCCTTGAGCGATTTGTTCACGGAAACGGGGGATAACCGAACCATTACTACCTAAGACATTGCCAAAGCGGGTCGTAATGAAACGCGTCTCGCCTTTCACCTCTCCTCGCTCGATCGCAAGACTCAGACTCTGTACATAGATTTCAGCCAAGCGCTTGCTACAGCCCATGATGTTCGTGGGGTTCACCGCCTTATCCGTACTGATCATCACAAATTTCTCCACACCATAGCTTACAGCGGCATCCGCCATCACACGAGTACCGAACACGTTTGTTCGGATCGCCTCGCAGGGGTTCTCTTCCATTAAGGGGACATGCTTATAGGCCGCCGCATGGAACACCACTTGGGGGGGCCAGTTGCGGAACACATAATCCACACGGTCCGGGCTACGGACATCGCCGATTACTGGGACAAAGTTTAGTCCCTTGTATTTCTCTTCCAATTCCAGACGGAGATTATGCATCGGGGTCTCAGCGGAGTCGAAGCAAACCAACTTCTTAATCGGGAAATGAGCCAGCTGGCGACAGATCTCGCTACCAATACTACCGGCAGCTCCCGTGACAAGCACGGTCTTCCCTTCCAACAGATTGCCGATCTCATCCAGATTAATATGGATCTCCTCACGACCCAACAAATCCTCGATACGGATCTCACGGACCGAACGCTTCGCCTCACCTCCACGTAGCTCCTCCATCTCCGGGACTACCAATGTCTTCAAGGAGGCCTGCTCGCAATAACGGATCAAACGGTCACGCTCCTGATGGGCAACCTTTATATTGGGGAAGAGAACGCCATCCAAGCTGTTGCGAGGGATCAAGCGATACAGATCCTCCACGTTCTCGATCTGGTAGACTGGCAACTCCGCGATCCGGATGCTTTTCTTGGAATTGCCAAAGGAAAGGAAGCCCATGATGCTATAATTCTGCATGAATACCTGACGGTTCGCCGATGTGGCGATCATCACGCTCTCCTCCTCCGTGCCAAAGACCAGTACCCGCTTGCGTTTCTTGCCGAGTTGCAGGAGGACGCTGTTATAGACATTGATCACGAAGACACGCAACGTGACCAACATCACGATCGTCAACGTACTGTCCATGATTCCACCCAACCAATAGATAGAAGGGCTGAAACGGGCTTTCAACAGCCAAAGCAGCAGGAACATTAAGAGCGACTTGCCGATCGCAGCACCACCGATCCGCCACAAGCCACGCAGCGTGGAATGGCGAATAACCCCATGATATGCTTTGAACAGCAAGAACGAAACGATACTGCCCACAAATGAGGAGAGGCCTACTTTCAGCACATCAGACTCTCCTATACGTATATGCAGAATGGAGAACATTCCTAGTACGCCCAGCAACGACACGGAGAGCGAAACGAAAAGGTCCGCACTAAAAATGATCCAACGGTTGATATACCGCAAATTCACCAGACGGCCTAAGGCCAATCGCCATCTGCCCTTATGAAAATCCATCATTTGTATTTTGTTTGTTTTATATTCAGTGCCCTAACTTTTCCCAACGGCGGCGCCTGTGACTCGTGGCGTCCCGAAGCGGCGGGCGTAATACAGCTTTCCGTCCGCAAGATCGTACCATCACCTTGGTGGATGATTTGGATCGCATGGATTGCATTGGGCAGGATCTGCACATTGCAACCGTAGATATGGAAGACGAAACGTGCTTGTTCCGCCCGCTCATGGTTTTCTGTCATATCGTAATTTTTTCTTTAAGGTTATTATTCCAAAGTATCTTAGGTGTGTAGCGCAAGTCAGCTAACATACTTTTTTAGGTCTTCTCGCCCATGCGTCATTGATACGGGCACGGATGTTATCGATAGACCGCCCACTCGTGATTCCCGGAGTAAACGGTAAGAGTAACTTGATAAAACTTTCTCGTACCATCAGTTCCTTGCTGACTCCGATCTTGTTCTCCACCATACTAACCACAACTAACGCCAACTCCGCAGCAGTGGTACAACCGGATAGGCGAGTTAGAAACACCGTGAGTTCCTCTACATTATTTATATAGGCAAACAGACGTTTCGCCTCCGGCGAGAGTTCCTGTCCACCGGATACTTTCTCTTCCATGTCTTACTCGCTTTGCCCCGTATTCTGCCGATTATATCCTCTAGCAGTCAACATTCTGTCAACCAATATCAATCGTTAGTTTAACGCAGGGAGTCCCTTCACCTCCCTCGTATGCCACGCTTGGTAGGCGGGAGCGGAGAGTTCAGGTACAGTTAATAACTTGTAATCCGCCCCGTTCTGCTTAGCTATATGTTTTCGTTCATACAAACGAAGTGATCGATCCGTTACGGAAACCATGACAACCGGAAAAGGATAAGCGTACAGGCGCATCGGCGTGATCTCACTATCCGGAAAGGCACGACGCAATTGATAAGCGGAACGTTCGAACGCAACCCAATAAGATCCCGTACAATATAAATGGATCGAGGCCTGATTCGCACACTCACGATTCATGATCTCTCTCAAATGTTCTTTCAGCAATAGCATCAAACGGATACCGGAAGGAGTTTCGCTTTCCTTGCTCATGACAGTCTACTATTTAATGTTTTAGCCAAATATCGTAATCGTGTAAACGCTGTATCAACAACGCCTTGCTTCTCTTAGGCGAAGGGTCATCACGCCAGGGATCTACCAGCTCATGCGCCATACGGTAATACAGGTTGCTATTCGTGCAGCCGTAAAGCGTGACGAGCAGCAAGGCACGAGAATTCACTGCCTTAACCAATGGAAGCATATTGCGTAGGGTGGAATACAAGCGTTCAAACTCCTCTTCCTGATCCAACAGCTTATAGGCCGGAAGGAGTAATGAGTAAACCTTGCAACGCATCACGTCGGTCTCCACACGAAGGGAAGCATAGCCCTTCAGCACCTCACGAACCAGAAGTTCGTCTTCCTTTCCCAATTTGCCCGAGAGATAATAACGCCCCAACGCCTTGTGCATACCTTCCGATAAACGATCGTTATCCAAATGGGTATAAACGTGCTTGCCTTTCGTATTCAACTCAATCAGCTCATACTCGCCTTGCCTTACCTCAAATAGAGGAACCCACATACAGTCAAGGATACGTACCATGACATCCTTATGACCTCCACCCGGTTGCACCACCACCTCAGCCTCCATCCCCATGAAAGAACCCGAGGTGATACGTACACGGTCACCTTTCAGCAAGCGACCGCTATCCGGTACGTACACCGGAAGCTCATTGGAGTAAGATTCTGCCATCCAGCGTAAGGTCTCCATCTCATGATCTGACAGGTAAGGGAAATAAGAGTGTTCGCCCACGGATACCCGAGGAAGAAGATTATATAAGGGCATGATACGTTTCAAACGGAAAATCTCATTCTCCGAAGCATGGATAAACACATAGTTGTATAAAAGAGGCTTCCTCGTATTGACCATCTTGCCTCCCACCTTGCGAGCCTCGACATACGAGGGGGCAAAGTACTCGAACAAGGGTTCCCCACAACGTTTACGACGGGAAAGCTCGGCATCTAATCCTTTTGACGAATAGATATTATCACGTCCCCCAACAGCGGTAGGAAGTGTCAATACGTACCAGCGTACAGCCTCCTGACTACGGCGATTGCGTATATGCTTCATAGCTCTATCAGAGCTATTACTTGTCATGATATTCATTGAGGAAGATAATTCAGAGCCTTATCAAGATATCATCGTAATATCCTGATAAATAAATACTTACATGAAAACAAAAAGGAATTACTGAAAATTTGCATCCCTTCAATACTCATGCTACTTGGCGAGTAGCCAAACTGACTGCTACTTGGCGAGTAGCCTTAACAAGAGGAGTGAAAGGATATTCCTTAGTTGTAGAGACGGAGCGTGTTCCGTTTCATCCCCTTAAAATGGTATTTTAGTTACTATCAGGCGGTGGGAGACGGAGCACGCTCCGTCTCTATATGATGTATGTAGAATTTACTTCGGATAACGTGATGATTTCGGGAATACGAGGCCATTTCGTTTCTATTGCCATGTCTATACATCAGAAATAAGAACGAAGATTTAAAGAGAATCAAGGTTGAAACACAAACAAAGCCTAATGTTTGCTTGTGTTATGTTATTTTTTACTACATTTGCGGCATGAAATGAACGCTACTCGCCAAGTAGCGTACTTTTCTTCACCCTACTTTCGGCGCATAATTATACACACTCTCGAAACAAAGTTTGTTTACGGTCGAGAGCTTTTCTAAAGAGAAACTCTTCAAGTATATTTGCGTAGTCTTGATAGATTTATGCCCTAACAGTTCACTGATCATCTCAATCGGTACGTTTTGCTCCTTCAAGGTCGTGGCGAAAGAGTGACGAATCGTGTATGAGGTAACCCGAGTACGAATACCGATGGATTCCGACAGTGTTTTCAATCTGCGGTTAAAACCTCCTAATACGGTATTATATTCCTTGTAGGCATCCTCACCGGTCTTCATTCCCTCTAAAAATGGAAACAGATAGGGCGAATCCTCGGTTGTATCGGCTGCCAACTCATTCAGCAGCCCTTGTGCCTCCGCTGGGATCTCCACCTGTATAAGGGATCCGCTTTTCTGCCGATAATAAGACAAGATCCCTTCCTTGATATCCTCCTTTCGCAAATGCGCCAAATCTACGAAAGCCATCCCGCAAAACAAAAACATCAGGCAAAAGGCTGATTGAGTCCTCTTCTGTTGCGGATCTGTCACTGGGCTTGTCATCAGCAAGCGCAGGCTTTCCGAAGGCAACGCCTTTTTACGTTTACTCTCAACCCCCGTAAACACATTCTTAAACAAATGAGGGATATAGGCAGCCTCACCCACCTCTACCGCTAAATTATAGATGTGACGAATCCGGCGCATATAAGTAGATACCGTGTTACGAGCACATCCCTTGGCCAACAGCCAAGATTGATAACGCAAAAGTGTATCCCGATTAATATACGCATAAGGAATCTCTTCCCGGCCACAAAAACATTTAAACGATCTCAACGCATCTTGATAACTCTTCGCCGTGGAATAACGCTTTTTCTCACGCAGGCAGGTGATATACGTAAGTACACCCACCACAAAATCATTCTCATTCATACTTTATCTCCTTAAGAATTAATACATAAAAAAATCCTCTATCTCTCCGTTTACACAGGAAAGATAGAGGATCTTCATAAAATCCTTAAAGAAATATATTATTTTCCGGCTTTCTCAGCAGCAGCTTTCTTATTGATCTTCTTCTTCTGCAACTCGTAAGCGATCGGAGTAGCGACGAACAAAGTAGAGTATGTACCGATAATGATACCTAATAAGATAGCGAACGTAAAGCTTCGGATCGTGCTACCGCCCAAGATGAAGATACACAATACAACCACCAACGTAGTCAATGATGTATTAAATGTACGACACAAGGTAGAGTTCAACGCATCATTGATCACTTGATAACGATCACGCTTCGGATACAAAGCGATCGTCTCGCGGATACGGTCGAATACAACCACGGTATCATTGATAGAGTAACCGATAATCGTCAAGATAGCTGCGATAAACGTCTGGTCTACCTCCATTGAGAACGGAAGAACCTTCCATAACAAGGTATAGAAAGAAATGATACACAATGTAGTCGTAGCAACAGAGGCGAACGCACCCACAGAGAATGACACATCACGGAAACGAAGCAGGATATAAGCGGCCATACAGATCATGGCGAAGATTACCGCTAAGATAGCGCTATTCTTGATATCGTCTGCCATGCTAGGACCCACCTTCTGCGAACTCTGAATGAAAGTAGTCGTGAACTCATCTAATGTAGTTCCTTCCGGAAGTAAGGATTTCACGCCCTCAAACAATTTATTCTCGATCTCTTGATCTACCGTAGGATCGTTATCATCGATCTTATAGTTGGTAGACACACGTACTTGATCTGCTGTACCGATCTGGATAACACTAACAGAACCGTCTAACTGAGCATCCAGCATATTACGAACATCGTCAGTCTTCACCTCTTGATTAAAACGAATCACGTAGTTACGTCCACCCGTGAAATCGATACCGTTATTCAAACCGATCGTCATCATGGAAATAGCACCCAATACGATAATAGCGGCCGGAATCAAATAACCGACTTTGCGAGCACCCAAGAAATTGATCTTCGGGTTTGTCAACAAGTCTTTCGTAATAGAAGTCGTGAATGTCACGTTCTTCAATTTATCTTTCGCTAACAATGCCTCATAAACGATACGAGTCAAGAACACGGCTGTAAGGAATGAAGCGAACAAACCGATGATCATCGTCGTAGCGAAACCACGGATAGGACCCGTACCGAAATAGAACAATACGATACCGGTAATGATAGATGTCAAGTTTGAGTCGAAGATAGCGGAGAACGCATTGCTGTAACCGTCGGCGATAGCCTTTCCTAAAGACTTACCGGCACGAAGTTCCTCTTTCGTACGCTCATATATCAATACGTTAGCATCGACTGCCATACCTAGCGTCAACACCATACCGGCAATACCCGGCAAGGTAAGAACCGCTTGGAAAGAAGCAAGGATACCCATCGTGAAGAAAATGTTCAATACCAAAGCACCATCGGCGATCAATCCCGGTACCAATCCATAGAATGCGCACATATAGATCATCAACAACACCAATGCCAACACGAAAGAGATCACACCGGCATTGATAGCCTCTTGTCCTAATGACGGACCAACGACGTCTTCTTGAACGATATGTACGGAAGCAGCCATCTTACCCGATTTCAATACGTTCGCTAAGTCCTTCGCCTCTTCCGGTGTAAAGTGACCGGTGATTTGTGAACGACCTCCCGTGATCTCATCGTTTACGTTCGGAGCGGAATAAACCATCTCATCCAAAACGATAGCGATCTGGCGACCGATATTCTCTTTCGTCAAACGAGCCCAAGCCTTAGAGCCTTCGGCATTCATAACCATGTTAACCATTTGCTCTGAACGACCGGCTTGTTGCATAAAGTCAGCGTTAGCATCTGTTACTACGTCACCACCTAAAGCGGGACTTCCGTCACGGTTCGTTACCTTCAAGGCATATAACTCAAAGAACTGCTCTTTATCATCGATCGCCTTTACACCCCATTTTAAAGCCAAGTTACGAGGCAATACCTCTTTCACTTGTTTCATGTTCAGGTATTCGCTGATCTTCTCCATATCTTTTGCTTGAGCGATACCTACCGTCGAACCCGGAGACAACTGACCGTTGTACTGGCTAATCTGCAATAAAGCAAATAATGGATGTTGCTTAGCGAACTCTTCCATGCTTTGATTAGCTTCCGTATCTTTTTTATCTTGACCAAGCTCAGCCAACAAAGAATCGGCCTCACTTACATTCGCATCAGCGGCATCAGCGATTTTCTCAACATTATCGGTAGCTACAGAATCAGCGGAAGCCTCCTTACTTAGGATAGTAGCCAACACATTATCAGCGGCAACCAATTGTTGATAGATTTCCGGTAACTTATAAGTTTCCCAGAATTCCAAGTTAGCGCTACCTTGAAGCAACTTACGAACACGTTCCGGTTCTTTCACACCCGGCAACTCAACCAAGATACGACCCGCTGTCTCCAAACGTTGGATGTTCGGAGAAACCACACCGAAACGGTCGATACGAGTACGCAATACGTTGAATGAGTTATCAATCGCACTCTGCAACTCTTGTTTCAAAACAGAAACAACCTGAGCGTCTGAGCTCTGGGGCGTGATTTTATCTTTTAACTCGAATGTACTGAAAATAGCGGAAAGACGTGCGCCGCTATCTAACTTCTTATACTCCTCAGCGAAAAGGTCGATGAAATCTTTTTGGCTAGTCGCTTGATGCGCATAAGCTAAATCCAACGCCTTGTTGAAATTCTCGTCTTGGTTGTTGTTAGACAACGAACGGATTACATCCGCCACGTTCAACTCAAGGACAACGTTCATACCGCCCTTTAAGTCAAGACCTAAACTAATTTCCATTTCACGGCATTGCTTAAGCGTATAGCCTAACCATACCTTCTGAGTAGATAGTGAGTCTAAATAAGCACTCTCTTTCGCAGGATCTCCACCCGCATACTCAGCGGCTTTACTGTTGTAATGTTGCGTCACGAACGAGAACGACAAATAGAACAAACAGACAAGCGTAAGTAACACCGCGAAGACCTTTACAAATCCTTTGTTTTGCATCTGAATCTTAGGTTTATGTTATTACATTATTTATATTCGTTTTTTCACAGGGTGCAAATATAGACTTTTTTTCTTTGATAAAGAGCAATTAGTATAATTATTTGTCACGCTCATAGTTTATTTCAAACGCAAATGTATATCTTTGGGGCTAAAATAATAAGGAAAATATACCATGAAACAGTTATTATTCGCTCTGTTATTTATCCCCGCCCTGCTATTCGCGCAAGAGGATCAACACTATCTGGCAGGGGCCGTTCCGGTTGCAGACGGTAAAGTCGTTTTTACCCGAGAGATTAATGCCCCCTCTTTAAGCAAGGCACAAATCTACCAACAACTATTAAAATGGGGACAAGAAAATTTTAACACAAAGGAAAGTAGAGTAGCTTATCAAAATGAGGCAAAAGGCGAGATCGCCATTATCGGAGAAGAATATATAGTATTCTCCAGCACAGCCTTATCCCTCGATCGGGCGATGATGAAATACCGTATTATCATTGAATGTAAGGAACATGCTTGTACCCTGCAACTTGCGGGCATCCGATATGAATATAACGTGTCTTACCAGAACGAGCCGGAGAAATACCTAGCCGAGGAATGGATCACGGACGAGTATGCCTTGAATAAGAGCAAGACGAAATTGAACCGTATCAGCGGTAAGTTCCGTAAGGCCACGATTGACTTCGCAGACAAGACGTTCGATAGCGCAACCAACACATTAGGCGCACAGTTGCTGACAACCGCACCGGTAGAACCAGTATCCGCTCCGCAACGGGAAACACGAGCTGTGGCACCGATGGAAGGTTTCGTAGCGTTCCAAGCTGACAAAATACCTAGCACGATCCTCCAAATGTTACCGGACAACGCTTTACAAATCAAAGCCGTAAAAGGAAATACGACCGACGCAAACGTTGAATGGAAAGGCATAGGCAATATGTTCGGTAAAACGATCAGTACAATCTCCATATCCAAAGATAGTCCTGCTTATAAAGCGATTGGCAATAACGATGTATATCGATTATCCTTCTCCAAGCCCGGCACATCTGCCGATGCGCCATGGATTATTATCGAGTGCCGTAAACAAGGCGAGACCTCCGAAGGACAGCAAACGATGTTAATCGGCGAGATTACGAATGTATGGATCAAATAACGAAAAAGAGAGTTGCATTTATGAAAAAGATTCTATTATTAATATATATGATGTTCCCTGTGCTAGTCATGGCGCAGGGGCATAAAGGCGAGGTAGACGAATGCGCCCCCATGAAAAACGGGAAGGTATGCTATAGCGATGATGTAGAGATCGAGAATACCTCTAAACTAGAAATATTCAACGCTATTAACGCATGGGCTAAGAAATCTTATGGAAAAGATGTCTTCTTATCCAACGTAAACTCGAACAAGAACAAAGGGACCATCTTCGTAAGCTCTAAGGTTGAATTATTGTTGAATGATACAGACAAGACTATCATTAAATATAAAATGCGTATCACCTGCTTCGACAACCGGTACACGATCGAGGCGAGCGATATCGTATATCAATATGATCCGCTAAACGATAAAAAGTACAAGACCTATAAAGCGGAAGATGTAATCGCCAATAATGGGGATAGCAATACGATAGCGCTGATCAAAGATCCTAAGCTATTCTGTAACGCTACCTTCTTCTTTGTCGAGAACTTGTTCGCCGACGTATTTGACGCTGCGCAGAACGCAGAATCCGAGTGATGAAACCCTTTTATTCAAGTTTCAGATAACACCATAACGGGTAGTGGTCTGAATAAGCGACCTTATCCACGGAACAATTCATAGAGGTCATGTTCGGGGAATGCAGGATATTATCGATACGGAACCAGAAGAAATTTTGATTATAGGTAATGCCCATTCCCCGGCCAGACTCGGCAAAGGCATCCGTCAAATCCCCTTGGATCGTACGGTGCGCATAAGAAATAGGCGTATCATTAAAGTCACCGCATACTAAGACATAATCTCCTTTCGCGTTCTTAATCTCTTTTGATACCGCTTCCGCTTGCTTAGCCCGAATCCGGAAAGCAGGTCCTAGCTTTTGCTCGAACGCTCCTTTCAAATCGTCCAACCCATCCGAGCTAAAGCTCTTTATAAGGGATGAATAACGGGTCCGATCCTCCATCGTCAGCTTAAAGGATTCCAAATGGTTATTAATCAAGGTCAACTTCTTTCCCTTGATGTTCACTTCATGTACGGAAGAGCCGTTATAATCCGAATCGTATTTCACCATCCGGGAATTCGACAGCGGATATTTGGAGAACACAGCGATGCCGAAACTCTGGAATTTCGTGGAGCTTTGATAAAATACGGAACGATAAGGATACATGCTCAACGCATCATAGATCTTAGAGGCAGTAAGGCTCTTCTCTGATTTAGCCGTGGCATATTCCTGCAAACAAACAATATCTGCGTCCGAGTTAGCGATATATTGGATAATCTTGTTCGGAGCTATCTTCGTATGATTCTTGTACCCAAAAGCCATCACATTATAAGTCAGCACCTTCAGTACCTCTTCCCGAGGGACATCCTTATGCGAGTGAAACGGAAAATAGCGTTTCACGGGACCCCAACATAACAAGAAGGAGAATATGCCGATCAATAAGAACTTCCATTCCCATAAGAACAGCCAATAGATAATAAAGCAAAGATTGACTACACATAAGACTGGAAAGGCTAATCCCAGATAAGATAACGTCATACTCGTCTCAGGAGACACCCGATCCGAGTAAGCCGAGACTATCAACAACACGACAGCCACCACATTCGCTACGACAAATAAGAATTGAAGAAAAATCCGTAGAGTTTTCATAAGTATCTGTTATTTCTTACTGGCGTCGAAAAGTCGCTTTTTCTCTTCAGCGGAAAGGCTCTCATAACCGGAACGTTTCAATTTATCCAGTATAGTATCTAGATCCACCGACTCCTGATGTTTGCGTGCGTTATACTCATAATCCGTTTCGTTACGTTTATAAGTCACACGCATCTTCGGTTTCCGTTTGCCCAAATTCACGAACCAGTCGATCAACCGATTCATTGGAGCGGTCAAGTCCTTTCCATTACGAATACGGGAAGCGAACCACATACCAAACAAAGCCCCGCCGATATGGGCGATATGTCCTCCCGCATTATCAGAAGTCATCGCCAACAAATCGATCACCAGCGTAAAGATAGCCAAATAAATTAATTTGATCCTTCCGATCAAGAATAAATTAATCTCCAAATCCTTCCGGTAAAACGACACGGCGAAAACGATCGCCATAACAGATGCTGAAGCCCCCATCAAATAGCTAAAAGAAGCCACGTTCTGGAAATAAGGGAAAATATTATAAGCAAGGACAAACAATATCGCACCCGCAAGACCTCCCAATATATACAAGCCTCCCAACTGCCGCTCATTGAAGAAATTCAAGAACAATCCCCCGAACCAATACAACCAAAGCATATTGAACAAGATATGCAAGAAGTCAAAATGAGTGAACATATAAGTAAACAACGTCCACGGACGGAAGAGCAAAAGTTCCGGAGAAGCCGGTAACTGCAAATACTGCAAAAAAGGTACCCCTTGCACATTAAAGAGCATAAACAATACGCTGGCCAAACGTATCAAGATAAACAAGCCTACATTTATATATATCAGTTTCGACAGGATATTACCCGACTGAAACATACGCTTCAAATTAGTAAAAATACCGTCCATTGTCTGCATCTTTCTTTTTCCAATAACGAATTAGGAAATAACCGAATAACATACCCCCCAAATGAGCGAAATGCGCTACCGTATCGCCACCAAAACTAGCCACACCCATAAATAGTTCGGCAAGACCATAAAATATTACGAAATATTTGGCTTTAATCGGGATCGGTATGAACATCAAGTACAAAGGGACATTCGGGAAGATCATCGCGAATGCCAACAAGATTCCGAATACGGCACCCGAAGCGCCAATGGTCACGAAATAATTCAAGAACTCGCTTTTGCTGATAATCTGGGCTCCATTCAAGTTTATCATGTCTTGGCTAGCGAAGATCACATCCCGCAAATTAAAGAACCATACCACCTCTTGTACCAAACCGGCGCCTATACCCGTCACGAAGTAAAAAATCAAGAAACGTTTGGGGCCCCATACGTTCTCCAATACCCGGCCGAACATATAAACGGCGAACATATTAAAAAACACATGCGCAAACGAATGGGTATCGTGCATGAACATATAAGAAACGATCTGATAAGCCTTGAAGTCGGTAGCACCCGGGACGTGAAGCCCTAATAAATCCACTAAATCGACGCCGACTTTCGGCAGTGCAAGGCTGGCTACCCAAAATAGCAAGTTTATAATGATAAGATTTTTCGTTACCGGCGGGATACTATTCAAGAACCCCGAATTTGTCTGATTCATCATATACTACGTTAATTTAGCGGCAAAGGTAAATATATTTTAGCCGTTTTTGCCCATAATAATACTAAAACATATGTAAATCGGTAAAAAAAGTAGGTTTTTCTTTTGTGATATTTCAAAATAAAACTACATTTGGAGCCGTCTATCGGTTATCATAGTTTTGTTTAATATATTAACAGTCAAACCATCATGAACAAATCAGAATTTATTAGTGCAGTCGCTGAAAAATCAGGTCTCAGCAAAGTGGATGCCAAAAAGGCAGTAGAAGCTTTTGTTGACACAGTTTCTAACGAATTAAAAGAAGGCGGTAAAGTCGCTCTACTTGGCTTCGGTTCATTCTCTGTGTCAGAGAAGGCCGCTCGTAAAGGTGTTAACCCGAAAACTAAAGAAACCATTGAAATCGCAGCTCGCAAGGCCGTGAAGTTCAAGGCTGGTGCTGAATTGAACGAGCTAATCAAATAAGAAACACCATTATTCTCTATAGAAGAAGGATACGATGCAAATTGTATCCTTTTTTTGTGTACCTTCGCGTACAAATAAAATCCGAATTATAGTTAGACGAATATGGTTATCGAACAACAGATTACCGGAGCTATCATAGCCGGCATCAAAGAGCTGTACGGAGCGGATGTCACCGCTAGCCAAGTGCAGTTACAAAAAACGAAAAAAGAATTCAAGGGGCACTTGACCCTAGTCGTATTCCCATTCCTTCGCATGTCGAAGAAATCTCCGGAGCAGACCGCTCAGGAAATCGGTGAGTACTTGTTGAGAAACGAGCCAGCGGTAGCTGAATTCAATGTAATCAAAGGATTCCTTAACCTGACGGTCGCTTGCTCTTGCTGGATCGATTTACTAAACTCGATCAATGAGCAGCCTGCTTACGGTATCATTCCGGTTACCGAGCAGTCGCCTTTGGTTATGATCGAATATTCCTCTCCCAATACAAATAAACCGCTTCACTTGGGCCATGTCCGCAATAACTTATTAGGATACAGCTTATCGAAGATCATGAAAGCGAACGGTAACCAGATCGTAAAGACGAATATCGTAAACGATCGTGGTATCCATATCTGTAAATCCATGTTGGCTTGGCAGAAATGGGGAAATGGAGCTACCCCAGAGTCTACCGGAAAGAAGGGCGACCATCTGATCGGTGACTTTTACGTATTATTCAGCAACAAATTAAAAGAGGAGACCCATGCGTTAGAAGCGAAAGGCCTTACCAAGGAAGAAGCCGAGGCTCAATCCACCTTGATGGCGGAAGCCCGTGAGATGCTTCGTAAATGGGAAGCCGGAGACAAAGAGGTGCGTGCGCTTTGGGAAATGATGAATAATTGGGTATACGCCGGGTTCAACGAGACCTATAAGATGATGGGCGTAGATTTCGATAAGATTTATTACGAGTCTCAAACGTATCTGGAAGGAAAAGGTAAGGTGATGGAAGGCCTAGAGAAAGGGATTTTCTATCGCCGTGAAGACGGCTCCGTATGGGCTGATTTGACGAAAGACGGGCTGGATGAGAAATTATTGCTTCGTGCGGATGGAACTTCCGTCTATATGACGCAGGATATCGGTACCGCCAAGCTGCGCTTCGATGATTACCCGATCAATAAGATGATCTATGTGGTAGGGAACGAGCAGAATTATCACTTCCAAGTATTATCGATCTTATTGGATAAGTTAGGCTTCGAGTTTGGCAAGGGATTGGTCCACTTCTCCTACGGAATGGTAGAGCTACCGGAAGGTAAGATGAAGAGCCGTGAGGGAACGGTCGTAGACGCCGATGATTTGATGGCCGAGATGATCAGTACCGCACGCGAGATTTCCCAAGAATTAGGGAAATTGGACGAGATGACTCCGGAAGAGGCTGAGAATATCGCCCGTATCGTAGGTCTTGGCTCCTTGAAATATTTCATATTAAAGGTAGACCCTCGCAAGAATATGACGTTCAACCCGAAAGAGTCTATCGACTTCAACGGAAATACGGGACCATTCATCCAATATACCTACGCCCGTATCCGTTCCGTATTGCGCAAAGCAGCGGAACAGGGCATCGCATTACCGGAGCAGTTACCGCTTACTTTCGCCATTTCCGAGAAAGAAGAGAACCTGATCCAAATGATCGCCGATTATGCGGAGATCGTGAAAGAGGCAGGTAAGCTATACAGCCCGGCCTGTGTCGCCAACTATATTTATGATCTGGTAAAGGAATACAATCAATTCTATCACGATTTCTCCATCCTTCGCGAAGAGAATCCGGAATTGAAGAACTTCCGTTTAGTCTTATCCGCCAATGTAGCTAAGATCGTGAAATCCGGTATGGATTTATTAGGCATCGAGGTTCCGGAAAGAATGTAACGATAGAAGATGAACATAAACGAGAAAACAAGAAAGGCTCTCCTTCGATTTCAACAAAATGAAATCACGGAGAGCCTTCTCTATACGCAACTCGCCGCTATCGAGAAAGATCCAAGCAACAAGGAAGTATTACTACAGATAGCGAATGACGAGAAAGGACATTATACGATCCTGAAAAAGTATACGGGGCAAGAGATCTCCCCGAATAAATTACGCATCACCAAATACTACTGGTTGGCACGTATCTTGGGGATTACTTTCGCCATTAAGCTAATGGAAGGTAGCGAGGAAAGCGCCAAGAATGATTACGCCTCTTATGATGAGTATCCGGATTTGCAACAAATCGCACGTGACGAAGATGAGCATGAGCAGAGGTTGATCGCCTTGATCAATGAGGAGCGGTTGGAATATATGGGTTCTGTCGTACTGGGGCTAAATGACGCTTTGGTAGAATTTACAGGTGCTTTAGCAGGCTTTACCCTTGCCTTGAGCGACTCTAGATTAATAGCGTTGACCGGAAGCATCACTGGAATAGCCGCCGCATTATCCATGGCTTCCTCCGAATATCTATCTACCAAGTCCGAGAATGGAAATGAAAACGGGAAACATCCCGTCAAGGCATCGATCTATACGGGAATAGCTTATATCTTTACGGTAGTCGCCTTGGTCGCTCCATTTATCTTTATATCAAACGTATTAATGGCTTTAGGGCTTATGCTCATCATAGCGTTAAGTATCATCGCCCTTTTCAACTATTATTATTCCATAGCGAGAAGCGAGAGTTTCCGGAAGCGTTTTACCGAGATGGCAGTACTTAGTTTTAGCGTGGCCGCATTAAGCTTCTTGATCGGATATGCGTTAAAAGAATTTACGGGCATCGATGTCTAAAAAAATCATAGTTATGTTTTGAAAAATTCATAGTTATGAGTTTAGTAAATCATAACTATGAATTTTTAGAGCTATAATCAAGCCTTTTTCCGTGTCGTACGTTTCTTCGTCGCGGCAGGTTTTTCTCCCGCCTCGGCGATTATCTTCTGGCATTCCTCCAAGGTCAAGTTCTCCGGTTTCTCTATCGTCTTAGGAATTCTGTAATTCTTTTTCTTATAAGAGATATAAGGGCCGAAGCGACCATTCAAGATCTCCATTTCCGGATCCTCATCGAACTTCTTGATAAATCGTTGCTCATCTTTTTGTTTTTTTGCCTCGATCAACTCGATAGCTTCCTCGGCTGTTATCGACAAAGGATTCAAGCCCTTCGGTATGGATACGAACTTTCCGTCATGACGGATAAACGGGCCAAAACGTCCGACAGCGGCAACCATGACCTTACCTTCATATTCACCGATCGTACGGGGTAGATCAAACAATTTCAAGGCTTCTTCCAAAGTAATCGTCTCGATAGATTGCCCCTTCATCAAGGTTGCGAACTGAGGTTTAGGAGCCTCTTTATCCTCTGGGTGCGCCTGCCCGATCTGTACGACTGGGCCATAACGACCGATCTTCACGAAAACAGGTTTGCCGCTCTTCGGATCGATACCCAATTCACGCTCACCCACTTTATGCTCCGTACGGACAGAGGCTGCCTCTTCCACGATCGGATGGAATAGTTTATAGAATTTATCGATCGCATCCGTCCATACCATCTCGCCTTCCGCTACGGCATCGAATTCCTTCTCTACGCTCGCCGTGAAGTTATAATCCATAACGCCCGGGAAATACTCCATCAAGAAATCATTCACGACCGTACCGATATCGGTTGGCATCAACTTATTCCGGTCCGCTCCTACGATCTCCGTCTTTTGGACTTCCTTGATCGTATGCTGAGCCAAGGTTATGATATTATAAGTACGCTCCGTTCCTTCCTTATCCCCTTTCACGACATACTCTCGATTCTGGATCGTCTGGATCGTAGGAGCATAGGTAGAAGGACGACCGATTCCCAATTCCTCCAAACGGCGAACCAAACTTGCTTCCGTATAGCGGGGAGGACGTTGCGTGAAACGTTCGGTAGCGACGATATCCTTCATACTCAATACCTCGTTCAAGGTAACCGGAGGAAGAAGGCCGTTTTCCTGTTCCTTCTCATTCTCGTCATCAAAACTCTCGCGGTACACCTGAAGGAAACCGTCAAAAGTAATGACCTCACCGGTAGCCACGAACTTCTCTTTCTTGCCGCCGATGCCTACGGAGATCGTCGTACGCTCCAACTCGGCGTCCGCCATCTGGCAAGCGATCGTACGTTTGCGGATCAATTCGTATAATCTCTTTTCCTGAGCGGTCCCGCTTATCTCATCATTGCTGATATAGGTCGGACGAATCGCCTCGTGCGCTTCTTGCGCTCCCTTGCTCTTGGTATGATATTGACGGAATTTATAATATTTCTCACCGTAGGTATCCAAGATAGCCTCTTTTGCCGTCCCCAAAGCCAAATCACTTAAGTTCACGGAGTCAGTACGCATATACGTGATCAATCCGGACTCATACAGGCGTTGGGCGATCATCATGGTCTGCGAGACCGAATAACCCAACTTACGGGCGGCCTCCTGCTGCAAGGTAGATGTCGTAAAAGGAGGGGCTGGTGTTTTACGCACCGGCTTTTTCGAGATATCATCGATCGTGAAAGAAGCGTCCTTGCAAGATTCAAGGAATGCCTCCACCTCTTCCTTATCTTTCAAACGACGGTTCAGCTCCGCCTTGAGGATTGTCGTACCATCCGGCAAGATAAAGCTAGCGATCACACGGTAGGCGGCCTCCGAGACAAACTCGTTGATCTCTCGCTCCCGCTCTACGATCAGACGTACGGCAACCGATTGCACGCGCCCCGCGGATAAAGCCGGCTTCACCTTACGCCAAAGAATGGGGGATAGCTCGAAACCCACGATACGGTCTAAGATACGACGGGCTTGCTGCGCGTTCACCAAATCGATATTGATATCTCTCGGCGTCTCGATCGCATGTAATATAGCGTTCTTGGTAATTTCATGAAAAACGATACGTTTCGTATTCTCAGGTTTCAATCCTAATACCTCATATAAATGCCAAGAGATGGCCTCTCCCTCCCGGTCCTCATCGGAAGCCAACCAAACCTGCTCGGCTTTCTTCGCTTCGTTCTTCAATTCGGTCACGAGTTTCTTCTTGTCAGAGGGAATCACGTATTCCGGGGCATAATTGTGTTCGAGGTCTATACTGAAATCTTTCGTTTTCAAGTCGCGGATATGACCATAGCTAGACATAACCTTATAGTCCTTTCCGAGGAACTTCTCGATGGTTTTTGCCTTGGCGGGTGACTCCACTATTACCAAATTCTTTTGCATATCTATTTTTTGCTGGTTAGAAATCGGGTGCAAACTTACACAAATAATTAACGTACGCAGTATATCGATCACTAAAAAAGCGTTTTTTCCTATACATTATATATATAGTCATGCGTTTCTATTTACCTTCGCGGGACAAAATCAAAAAGCTATTCAAAAATATGGAAGAGATAAAGCGACTTATTTCAGAGAATAAACTAGAAGAAGCGATCCGGCTCTTGGACGCTTACCTCACGGAGCAACCGAGATCCGACGAGGCTTGGTTTCTCCTCGGAAAAGCTCATTATAAACTAGGCAACGTACGCCTAGCCCTCAACAGCTACCTGCAAGCGATAGAGATCAATCCGGAAAGCCCGGCACAAGCGGCCTACGATATGGCGATCAAGGTGCTGGATTTTTATAATAAGGATATGTACAACCATTAAGAAGATGATGAACGGCCCCCGCCGCCGGAGTCGGAACGGTATCGAAGCACATGGCGACCCTAGCCGCATAACCCCAAAGCTAAGCGAAACGCACGGCGACCCCCGCCGCACGACTCCAAAGCAAAGCGAAACGTATGGCGCCCCTCGCCCCCCACTTCGCTACCGTTCCGACTCCGGCGGCGACTATTATTTACCAAATAAGCATAGTATCCAAATTAATTCCTACCTTTAGCCACTGAGGACAAACAATAAGTTAAACCTTAAATAAAAAAAAATGGGAACATACACGAAAATCAAACCCGCGGGCCTGACTAAATTGAACAACGCAGAGTACACAAACTTCATGAACGCCTTCTACCGGCTGGCGTTCGCTGCCGGAGGGGGAGGTGGTGACTCCGAAAGCCCCGACGAGATCAGTCTGGACAATAACCCGCTAGGCATCACCGACGCGCAAAAGACGGCCTTCGAGAAGGAGCTGCCCCTAATGACCGACCTCGTGAACCAATCCCACATCAGCGACGAGACCGCCCAGTTGCTAGACTTGGACAAACAACGCGACGACCTCGTGGTCTATCTCACCACCTCGGTGTCGCAAATGAGGAAAAGCCCCATCGAGGCGCAACGCACGGCGGCACAGACTGTCTACAATATTATCAAACCCTATATCGGCATCTATAAATCGGCCAACCAGCAAGAGACGGCGCAGATACAGGGTCTTTTGCTAGATCTCGACAAGGAGGGGGTTCCGGCGCTGATACAGACATTGGGGCTGAAAGAGATACTAGATAGCCTCCGTGCGGCGAACGACGAATACGCGAAACTGACCGCCCAGCGCACCGGCAACAGGGCAGCCTCCATCAAAGAGGCGAGCGCGGTCGTACGCCTACGTATGGACGACCTTTACGATGATATGACCACGATCGCCTTCGTGCAGAGCGTAGCGGCTCCCACCGCCGAGACCGCCCGCTTCGTCAACGAGCTGAACGCCCTTATCGACGAGACCACCGCCCTCTACAACCAGCGCGTCGGCGCGGCGAAGGCGGCAGCCAAGAGGAAAGAATAAACTCCATTTATGTAAAAGGCTATAAGATTAATCTTTTAAATTAAATCATCATGAAAAAAACATTATTAACCTTCACATTATTAGCAGGCTTATCTTCATGTACTAACTTATCGGAAGATTTGGACATGATCGGTACGCAAAATATTACTCAAACAAAATCCGGGAATTTATCCATAAGCGAAAATGAACCTGCAATTGTCAAAGATTTAAGAAATTATATTTCCCAAATTAAACTTCAAGGAAAGCAGGCCCGTGTCCTGACAAGTTATACATTGACTCCTTACATATACAAAGAGGATACTATCATGTATATTGCTAATTACGAGGATGGTTGGGAATTACTCTCCACCGATCATAGAGTTCCTTTAGTCATGGCCTCTTCCGACACAGGGCAATTTAATATAAGTGATACCACGAGCATGAATCCTGCGCTTCTTGCCTATCTCAATAGTTTAGAAAAAGAGCTATTTTTCATAAAACAAATAGAAAACACACAAGAAAACACATACAACCTATGGCAAGCCATCACTTTAAGCAACAAAGAGATAAACCCGGATTCAATCCAAATCAACCCAAAGGTTTTGGAAACGCTCCCGAAAGCCGCAGCACTAAGCCCGGGATCCGGTTATTGGGAATTAATTAGCACAAGCGCACCTAAAACAAGTACCACAAACATTGGTCACATAATAAAAACAAATTGGGGACAAGATTCGCCTTGGAACGAATATGTTCCTTACAAATATGGCACTTCCGGAAGCCACTGTCCCGCGGGATGTACAGCCATAGCCGGAGCGCAATATTTGTATTATCTACATTACAAAAATAACAAGCCCGTTTCTACAGTAACCACTGCCACTTATAACAGTAGCAATAATACCTACACCTACACAGGTAATAGTTCTACGGTATGGAATCAAATGGCAAAAAACCAAAGTGCTAGTTCAGGACAAGCGGCAGCAGCGATATTCATCGGATATGTAGGGCAGCAGATCAACACTAAATATGGAATAAATGAGAGTGGCTCAAACAGATATTATTTAGCTGATTTCTTAAACCAATTAGGATACAACTATACAGTCAAGGACATCGACTATTCATACATCATAACTCAGTTGTATAATAATATACCAACTGTTATCTCCATATTCAATAAAGATGCCGGACATACTCTCATTTGTGACCGATATAAGAAAATCACAACAACCACGACAAGCACCTTCGGTTGGGTCGGTACAGACAATCTAGGAAATGACTCTAACGAGCGTGACGAAGCTGGAAACATAATAGGATACACTTTCACTTATGAGAGAGAAAACCTAACAAATGCGACACATCAATTAGGAATGAACTGGGGATACGATGGCTCGTATGATTATTTATGGCTCGAGGCTAGCTCCTATAGCGATTGGGTATCAAATACCACTTATGACACAGAACGTTATATGTTAAAATAATCCTTTTAATTATGAATACATCACTATTTAAATACCTCATGCTATCTATGTTCTCCTTGGTCTTTTTCTGTACATGCGATAAAGACGATGAACTGAGTGGAGAAGAATTTCGAGTAACAATGGAAAACCGATTCTTCTCAATAAAGACATCCAAGACATTTACAAAGAAAGATGGCTCGACAGAAATAATGCAAGAAGGGAAATCCTATCTTGCTGATTCGCCCTCAACTATTTGGTTCCATGACAGTAAGCTATATATTCCAATACAGATAAGTAGCAAAGACACTCTATGGCAGAAATGGAACGCTTATCAACGAGAGAAAGGACTAGGGAACATACTATTACTTGTCGGACATAAATACATGTATGAATCTCAAGGAAATGGATTAATCACCCCCGATCAGCTATTGGTACATGAGCAGCTAGGTGGTCGTTTTTATTTAAAAACGGATGGAGACAATCTATTACACGCAACGATCCTTTATCCGGATGATATCGCTGACGATGATACAATCTTCCCAAAAAGTGAGTTCTATTATCAAGAAGAGCTATCACCTGATAAAAACGTCAGCTTAGAATATCATGTTTACGACTCAGACGAGGAAGCAATAGCCTATATCATAGAACAAATGAAGGACTGGAAGCCTTCCGAATGATACTAATCAGCCTCTCATCCGATGATCAGAACAAAAAGAGCCGTGTCATTACTCAAGAATAGAGTTTGACACGGCTCTCTTTTAAATTTAGTAGTTACAATCAGTAACATTTCCGAATAGTCACTTCTAAATCCGTCACACCCTCGTTCTCATAAAATCTGCCCTTTATAAGTCAGCGCCAACATCGTAATATCATCGCTCTGCGTAGCGCCGTTCACGAATGATTGGACGGATTCGGATATACCTTCGATCATAGATTTGGGGGATTGGTTCTTTACGGAGCTACAAGCCTCTACCAAACGGATATCTCCATATTGCTCATTCCTCAGGTTCATCGCCTCACTGATTCCATCCGTATAGAGGAACAAGCTGTCTCCCGCCTCCAGTTTCAAGGATTGTTCTTTATAAGCTAATCCCGGCACGACTCCCAAGGCCATCCCACCAGTCATCGGCAAAAGAGATACCTTATCGTTCTTACGAATCCAAACCGGACGATTATGCCCCCCATTGCAATAAACCACGTCGCCCGTATGGATATTCAAGATCGCATAAAAAGTAGTGACAAACATCCCATTGACACTCTCACGGCACAATAGATCATTCGATTCCTTCATGCAGACCGCCGGGGAAAGCTGCCTAAGCGCCGTAGCACGGATCACCGTACGGCTGATCGCCATGAAAATAGCGGCGGGAATCCCCTTATCCGACACGTCAGCGATCGTAAAACCCAGATGATTATCGTCCACCAAGAAGAAATCATAGAAATCACCCCCCACGGCTTTCGCCGCACTCATGGTCGCATAAAGATCGAATTGCTTATATTGCGGGAACGGAGGGAACTGCTTCGGCAAAATCGATTGCTGTATCTCACGTGCCACGTTCAAGTCATATTGTATCTCCTCTAGCTGATGATGTTCCTTTTGGGCCTCCTTGATAAAAGAAATCTGCTCGACCGCCTTCTCGATCGTACGTTCCAGATCCTCCATATCGATCGGCTTGGTAGCGAAGTCGAAAGCACCATGGTTCATGGCGGTACGAATATTCTCCATATCCCCGTAAGCCGATACGATGATACATTTCAAGGCCGGGTTACGCATCTCGTTAATCTTCGTCAGCAATGTCAAGCCATCCATCTCCGGCATATTGATATCGCTCAATATGATATCAAAGTCCGGATGGTCCAACATCATCCTCAACGCCTCCAAGCCATTATGGGCAAAGGAGAACTCATACTCTCCCTTACGGATCTTCCGACGGAAATATTGGGTTAGCAACGCTTCCAGATCCTGTTCGTCGTCTACGCTTAATATCTTGATCGCCATAATTCTTCTGTTTATTTCGTTAATGGAATAAGGAATATGAAACGGGTAAACTCACCTTCTTTCGATTCCACCTCTATCTTCCCGTCATGCTTCTCCTCTATAATGGATCGAGTGATAGATAGCCCCAAGCCAGTTCCCTCTCCCACCGGTTTCGTGGTAAAAAACGCGGAGAATATCTGCTCCCGGATATTCTCCGGCATACCGATACCATTATCCTCGATACTTAATCTTAAAGAATCTCCCTCCTTCCGTAGATCCACGGATATAACCGGCTCATACCCGATCGGCGAGAGCTTGGATTTACTATAGACCGCATAGCAAGCGTTATTCATGACATTCAATACCGCACGGCTCAAATCCTGCGGGATCACTTTCAGCATCGGAAGCCCCTCCTCGTAATGCTCCCGGATCGCGATATTGAAACCTTTATAGTTCGCTCGCATCGAATGATAAGCCAGCCAAACATATTCCTTCACCAGATTCTTGATATCCGTAGGGATGTACTCGTCATCCTTCCCTCTGGAATAAAGCAAGATACCCCGGATGATACTTGTCGCCCGGTTTCCATGTTCCTCGATCTTCTTCAAGTTACCATGCAAATCATTAACGATCTCGCTAAACTCCTCATGCAAGGCGGTCAGCTTCTCCCAAGATTCCGGAGGCAAGACATCTTTCTCTTCTTCTAATATATCTTCCAAGTCATCCACTAACTTAGAGGACAGCTTACTGAAATTGATGACAAAGTTGAGCGGATTCTGGATCTCATGCGCGATCCCGGCACTCAACATACCTAAAGAAGATAATTTCTCTAAGTTCTTCACTTGCAAACGTAGCCGTTCTATTTCCTTACTCTGGTCTTCCATATCTATTCCTCCTCTTTAGGCGGTGTAATTGTTTTCGGTTGATATACAGGGATCGTAATTAGAAACTGGGTATATTCTCCTTTCTTACTCTCCACCTCGATAGTTCCCCGATGGTTTTGCACGATCTCACGGCATAGGTAAAGCCCTACGCCGGCCGCTTCCCCCGTTGTCTTTGTCGTGAAGAAAGGAGCGAATATCTTATCTTTTATATTCTCGTCGATACCGGACCCGTTATCCCGGATCGTTATTTCCAGCATATCCTTATTGACTTTCAATCCAAGGAATATCTCCGGACTAAAAGTCACGGTCTCCGATTTCTTCAACAGGGCATACATGGAATTTTTCAATATCCCGGCCAGAACCTTACTGAACTGCTCCACGTTTACCTCCATCATCAAAGACAGCGTCAAATTATCGAAAACAATCCGGATATTCTTCTCTTGAATATCCTGCTCATACGTTTTCTTCAATTTATCCAAGGCGATCCGGCATAATCCGTTTATGTTGGTAAGCGTAAGATTACCTCTTCGGTCTTTCAGCAATTCCTCCATCGCCTTAACGATACGGACCGTATTGAAACCATGCTCAGAGATCTTCTCCAAATTACTGGTCATCATATTCAGCAAATCTACCGAGTCATCATACACATCCGGTTTCAGATGCTCTTTCTGACTATCCAGATTTTCCCGGAGATCCTTGGCCAACCCCGATGTCAGATTTGCGAAGTTATTGATATAATTCAGTGGGTTCAAGATACGGTCCACCAAACCTTGGGTCAATTGCCCTACGGTAGCCATCCGTTCCTTACGGACCAGCTCGTCCTGCGCCTCACCCAAGGCTTTCAAAGCCGCCGCCAATTTCTCGGATTCCTCTTGGATAGCGTCTTTCTCCGAACGGATCTCCTGCGTACGCTCCTCTACCTCTTTCACCAAATACTCTTTTTGTTTGAGTTTCCGCTTGAAAACCAACTTAGAGATCTGGCAAAACAGAATCAAGAAAAGCAATCCGATCCATTCTTGATGACCGAACTTCACAGATACACAAATACCGACCAAGCTACCCAGCGTAACCCGCTCGCAAAGTTTAATTCGCCTTTTTAACCGATCGATCTCGGTATGTAAATCCTGTATCATGATGAACCTCCTTTCCTAACTATAAATAGGCAACGTAATCGTAACTTCCGTATATTTATCTTTCTCAGACTCGATAGCGATCGTACCCTTATGGTTCAACACGACCTCCCGACTCAAGTAAAGACCTGTTCCTGCCGCTTCCGCGGTCGGTTTGGTGGTAAAGAACGGAGAAAAGACTTTCGTCTTTATCGTTTCTTCTATACCGACGCCATTATCACGGATAACCACTTGCAACTTATCCGCTTGAATACGCAATACCAACGAGACAGAAGGCTGATATCCCGGTTCCCCGGCCTTTTTCAAGACCGCATATATACTATTATCCAATATCTGCGACAAGGCTTTTCCCATCTGATCGATATTCACCTCGATTGTCAACGGTACGGAAAGCCCAGAGAATGATAGATCCACTTGATTCTTCTCGATCTCCTTCGCATAATTCTTTCGCAAGATATCCAGATTGACCTTACATAAATCATTAATATCCACGCAGGTTCGATTCGCCGAATGATCTTTCAGCAATTCTTCCATCGCTTTTACGATCCGCACCGTGTTATCACCATGCTTGGCTATCTTATCCAGATTGCCAGTCAAAAGAACCAGCAGTTCTTGCGTATCATTATAATTATCGTGTTTATCGGTCTCTTCGTCCTCATCGATATTCTGCTTGATATCTTTCGCTAATGCAGCAGACAAATGAGCGAAGTTATTGATATAATTCAAGGGATTCAAGATACGATCCACCAGACCTTTCGTCAGTTGGCCGATCGATGCCAGACGTTCCTTACGAACCAACTCGTCTTGAGCGTCCGCCAAGGCAGAAAGGGCACGGGATAGTTTCTCCGACTCCGCTTGCATCGCATCCCGCTGGAAACGCAATTCCATCGTCCGCTGTTCAACGAGATTAGAGACGAACTGTCTTTTTCGCAGACGGAATTGCGTATAATACTTTAACAGGAATAGAAGGACTACGGCTCCCACCAAATAATAAACCAGTTCTTCCTTCTTCTGGTAAACCGCCAAGGCGATCCACGCCGTCCCGATCACGGTCAGCGTCTCGATCACCCGCATCCTCCAGCGAAGGCTTTCCAGTTGTTTGATATTTATGTCGCCCATCCTTCCTGTCCTCCGGATATCAGAAATTGATATTCACGCCCAACATCGCATTAAAACTCTGCATCGGATAACCGTAATACAGTTCGTACTTCTGGCAAAGAATATTGGTCAACTTGGCATAAACACCAAAGGTATCGTTGAAGGTATAGGTACCTGTTAGGTTTAGCTCGTTGATGTTATCCATCTTAAACTCATTCATTTTATCGTACGTCATACCAGTGTTCCCATTGACACCCCAAGTCCGTACATTCGCATAACGTCCGGTAGCCAAATAATAATCCAAAGCGATAGATAATTTCTCAATCGGGCGGACGGTCAGGTTCGCATTCAGTTCCATTTCCGGCTTCCCCCACGCATGAGGCAACTCGCCTTCATCCGTTTCCGCTTTCCAATTATTATATACACCTTTCAAAGCAATATCGAACCATTGTTGACAACTATACTTCAAGTTGGCTCCCACGAAAAGTTGCTTCGTGTCGATACCCGGCTCCGCAACACTGAAACTGCCGAAATAATTCGCTGACCAAACATCAGACTGAGTAAACAGCACATCATCGCTCGTTATCTTATATCCGGCGAACACATCAAACCAAAAGCCCGGTGCCACGCCGCTCCGGATACCCAAGACAGCGTCCAGCCAATTGCGCGAGGGCAATAGTTCTGCCATCGGGTAGAGGTAGCGGTTCACACGCGACATCTCGTACATGCTGTTGGAGTACATCTTGCCGCCAGCGTTCACGTATAGCTCCGTCTTGTCGGCCACCTCCACATCGGCGGCTACATTCGGAGAGGCCATGAATTTTGTCTCGTCGCCCGTAGCCAGCATCACGTTCGCACCCAGCTTTAAATTCCAATTATCACCCTCTACCTTATAATAAGGCGACAACATCGCCTCGACATGGTTCTTGAACTCATATTCATAACCTCCTACCTCCGGCAAACTGTAATTGAAATATTCGACCAAACCGCCCAAGCCTACTCGCATATTCCCATTGAAACCAGCGTTCAGATCAAACTTTGCCTCTAGAGTATGCTCCGTAGGGCCGTCCATCACCCTACTTAATCCATATTTATGCGAGAAATTAGTATAACCTAAGTCCAACAAATAGCCAACCTCAGCCTCCTCCTTCGACTCGAAACCTATCGTAGCAGCGATCGTCTGGTTCACTTGGTTGGTTTCGCGATCTCTCTGTAACAAATCCTCCGAAGGGGCATAACTGGATGTAGGATCAGACAATGCCGCCCCATAATAATTGAATGCGGAGTAGCCGTACTTCGCTCCGATACTGAATATCGTCTTCTCGAAAGCGTGCTTGTAGTTGATGCCTCCCAAGTTGTCATTGATTTTCGCCTTGACATCATAATCCTTTGGCTTTCCGTTCGTGGAGCGATGCGAATACCATAGATTCAGCTGATCCTTCTCAGTACTCAGGATATGATAGCCCAAGTCTCCGTTGATATTCATGCGCGTACCCATACCAAAGTTAAAATATCCCCGACGCTTGTTGTAATCCATCTGCGTCATGATATTTCCGGAAGGCAACAAACTAATCTCTTTCTGCGGATCGGCGGCGATCGTATAATTCGAGTAATCGATCGGGATCTTACGAACCTCCGGCTCTTTCACCACGGGAAGCGTATTTACCTTGCTAGCGTCCTGCACGGAAGGATCATACTCCCGTTCAAGCGTCATCTCTCGGTTCAGGTTCTTTTCTTTCGTAACATCCTCTTGCGCACTCGCAGCAGCAGCCGAACCCAGCAAAGCTACCACACACAACGCCTTTACATTATATATAGTCTTCATCGCTTTCTTTTATTTCTTTAGTTTACCCAATCTGTCTTCGATCATCGCGGCGATCTCATCATCGCCCTTGTAGTTGTTTTGCAAACTGGTCAGATATTGACGAGCTTGGAAATCATCACCTTGGCGGATATAAATATCAGCCAACAAGATAAAGCCCCGTGCCAACCAATATTGGTGAGGCGTACCGTTCTCGATGAAGTTCATCAAGACAGTCTCGGCATTCTTATCATCCTTATTATCATAATACAATTGAGCCAATAGATATTTAGCCTCCGCCCCGTGTATCGTACGGGTATCCTTGCTGATCTCCTTCAAGTCGGCCAACGCCTTGTTCTCCTGCTTCAAGCTGATATAAGCCTTCGCACGGACATAACGGGCCTCGGACATGATCTCCGGAGATAGCTTCGGTTCCTTCAGCAAATCGTTGGCGGCAAGCAAAGCCTCTTGCGGCTGACCGATCAACTCGGCGCAACGCATCAAGCCCAATTTAGCGGCCTCCTTATTCTCCGGATTCTCCGCTACCGCCTGTAGATGCTTGAAACTTTCCATAGCGGCGGCGTAATCCTTATCCAGATACTCGATCTCAGCTTTACGAGCCCAAGACTCTTCCCTGAATTTCGTATCACCGCTCTCCAATACCAACGAGAACAGACGTTTCGCCTCCTCCAGATCTTTCTTGGCAAAAGCGATACTTGCCAAATAGAAATTAGCGTTCGAGCTAAACGCTCCCTGCGGGAAGGTTTGCAAATAATTCGTCAAGCTACGACGAGCGCCCTCATTATCGCCTCGCATAAATAACTTCTCGGCCGCCAGATAGGTCAAGGAGTCTTGCTCACTCACCTCGAAACGAACATTTCCACCTAACGAATTCGCATAGGCGGCAAACGAATTGATATCGTTCAGCTCGATATATACGGACTTCAAATCTTGCAAGGCCACTTTCGCCTCCTCGCTACCCGGATAATTGCTAATCACGCTCTTATAAGCGTCGGCCGCTTTCTCCGGCTGATTGTCGTTGAAGTAAATCAAACCAAGCTGTACGCCGGCCTTACGAGCCAGACTGCTTTGCGGGAAATCACGCATCAATTGCTCAAAGCTTGCCGCAGCCGCTTGATTGTTATCCAATAACACGTAAGAACGTCCTTTCTCGAACAAGGCATCATCCACATATTGTGATTCCGGGAACTCACGGATCAAGCGATCCATCACGCTGATCTTTCCCTTATAATCTTTCTGCAATCCCAGCAAGAAGCCCTTCTGATACACCGAATAATCTCCGGCGGACGGTTGCAATTGCGCCGCACGGGTATAATTCTCTTCCGCCATAGCGAACTGACGGTTGTGGAATAAACAATCGCCGATACGATTATAAGCGTCCGCATAAGCCGGAGTCTGCTGATTGCTTTCCAAATTCACGTATTGACGGAAGCGGTTCAACGCCTCGCCATACTCTTTCAATTTGAAGTAGCTGTAACCTAAGTTATAATGTGCCAAGGCATACATATCCGTATTACGTTGGCGGGTATTATTCAAATAGGTACGATAATCGGAAATCGCCTTGTTATACTCACCTTGGCGATAATAAGATTCCCCACGCCAGAAATAAGCGTCGTTACGAGATTCCAGATTATAAGCGCCCAACGAGATCGCACGGCTGAAAAGATCGACCGCCTTATCCAATTCCATATTCGTGAACGCCTGCGTTCCCAACTGGAATAAGATATCTTGCTTCGCCTCCAAGATCTTCGTGCTCGGATGCTTGATCTTATCGATAGAGTTCAGAGCCGCTTGATAGTTCTTGGTAGTCAAATAAACCTCCACCAGATAATCGTTTACCTTATCGGCATATTTGGAATTCGGAAAATCATTCAAGAAATCCTCGAAGATTGTCACCGACTCGCCAAAGCCCGTGAAAGCGGTCTCGTGGATCAATAAAGCGTAATTATACATAGCCGCCTCTTTCACTTGCTTATCGAAAGAAGAAGTCGCGGCAGCCTCGAAGGCCATACGGGCGTTATTCTTATCTTTTAATTTCAGATAACTTTGCCCCAGATACAGATAAGCGTTCTGCGAAAGGGCATCGTTCTCACGTACGGTCCGCCCCAAAGCGTTCACGGCGCTACTGTAATTACCCTTATTGTAATAACATACGCCCAAGATATATAAATCGCCCCTCAACGGGCTATCCGTCGAGGATACATATTTACTCAGCATATTAATCGCCTGATCCTCATTTCCCAGATGATAGTAGGCGTTACCCATGATACGGTAAACCTCGCTATTGTTCTCGCTATCCGGATAAGAGGCTAGCAATTCCTTACCTTCGCTGATCACTTTCTCGTATTTATTCTGGATAAAATAAATTTGCGTGATATAGTACAAGGATCGCTCTTTATAATCAGGCAAGTCCTTCAAGCGGGTAAATTCCACCAAGGCATTGTTGTATTTACCGGTTGCGTAATCGATATAAGCGACATAATAGGTAGACGCTTCCCGGTACTTCGTTCCAATCTGCTCGATCCGTGCGAAATAACCACGGGCCTTCTCCATATCCCCGATTTGCAACAAGGAATAAGCCAGACGGAAACAATAAGCCTCCTGTTGTTCCGGACTTAGCATATCAATGTTCGATTCGTTAAACCAAAAGATAGCTTTCTGATACTCTCCCTGTCCGAAATGGGCGGAACCGATCAAGAAGTTCACCTCGTCCGCATGACGGGAAGCCGGGTACACATCCAGATAATCTTTCAATAACTCAACGGCATTGGGACGGCCTTGCTCATAAGCGGAGTAGACCAACATATAATCGGCTTCTTGAATCAAGTCAGCATCCGTGGAATGCTGTTTATACGCCTCCAGCTTATCGATGCAACCTGAATAATTCTTCAAACTAAACAACTCCTTGCCTTCGACAAACAAACGGTTCGGCGCATCAAATTGATACGATCTCTGCCCGCTTGCCATGTGGCTGCCTACTACCAGACACAGCGGAATAAGTATTCTTTTCATCACTCATTTGCTTTTTAATACAAGCACTTACTTCAGTGCCTATTCGTTCTAATTCGCAAATATAAGTAATATGCGCCAAACAGAAGGCAAGTTCTATTAATATTTAGGACAACACGTTCTAAAATTATCTCTATGGAAGATGATACACCTTATAGGGAGAAGATGTATTATCTTACAACGACAAGATGTATCATGTTGCAACGATAAGATATATCATCTTTCATTTTCGTACAATTTTCCTAATTGTTATTTTCTAAGATAGGCTGGTACCGCCTTTCGGATAGAGTCTAAACCGAAGTCTTCCGGATTCACATCCTCCGGGCGAAGGATCACGATCTCGGCGGCATCATCTTCCGCATGCACGTTATTGAAATCATCTACCAAGCACTCATAAAACATATCCAGCGTATGCACCTCAAAGCCGGAATACATATATAAATTAGGTAAGGAAAACAAATAACGGCAATTCTGGATATGCAACCCCGTCTCCTCCCTTACTTCCCGGCGAGCGGCCTCCTCCCCCGACTCAAACATATCGACGAAGCCACCGGGCAAATCCAATGTACCTTTAGCCGGCTCTTTTCCTCGGCGAACCAGCAATAACTCCCCCTTAGCGTTCTTTATGAAACAAGCGACAGCCGATGACGGGTTGAAATAATAAACAAAACCGCACGCCATACATTTTTTCGCTTTCTCGTTATGTTCCACGAAAGCTTTTGCCCCGCAAACCGGGCAAAACTGAAATTGATACAACGGATGTCTCATACTTTATGATTTATAATTCAATTAAAAACAACAAGCCGCACCTAAATATAGATGCGGCTTGCCTTATTTCGCAAATGTCTTTTCGTTATACGTAAAACCGGATTTAGACTTCCAAACCAGCGCTTTGGTCTCTTACTTCCCAACCCAAAGCACTTGCTCCTAATACGGCAGCGTCGCTCTCTTTCAATTGAGAGAATAATAATTTAGTCTTACCTGCGTAAACCTTCAACATATTTTTCTCCATTGAACGTTTAATCGGGTTCATGATCAAATCGCCAGCTTTCGTAAGACCGCCAAACAAAATGATAGCCTCCGGGCTAGAGAATGCTACGAAATCAGCGAAAGCCTCTCCCAACATAGAGCCGGTAGCCTCGAAAATCTCAAGAGCGATCTTATCATTCTTCATAGCTGCGTCGTATACGTCTTTTGAAGTGATTTCATCCGGATCCAAGTCGCGAAGAACACTCTCGTCCTTACGGATTTCCAGATATTCACGAGCCGTACGAGCCACACCGGTAGCTGAAGCATAAGCCTCCAGACATCCTTGACGACCGCAACCACACTGACGACCGTTGTTACGACGCATGATAACATGGCCCAACTCACCGGCAAAACCGTCATGTCCGTATACCAAGTTACCACCTACTACGATACCGCTACCCACGCCGGTACCCAAAGTGATCACGATAAAATCTTTCATACCGCGAGCGGCTCCATAAGTCATCTCACCGATAGCGGCAGCATTGGCGTCGTTTGTTAAAGCAACAGGAATACCATCAATCTGTTCGCTGATCAATTGAGCCAAAGGAATCTTACCTTTCCAAGGCAAGTTCGGAGCGAATTCGATACATCCGTTGAAAAAGTTTCCGTTCGGAGCACCTACACCCACACCTTTAATCTTATCCGGACCACCAGCCTGATCAATAACAGACTTCAGACCTTTAGCAAGTTCCGCTACATAGTCATTAACGTCTGCATATTTACCAGTCTTAATTGATCCACTATACAAGATTGTTCCTCTTGCGTCAACTACACCAAAAACAGTGTTGGTACCACCTATATCGATACCTACTACATAAGGCTTCTCCATGATTTTATATTTAGGATTAATAATGATTTTCCTCTTTCTAGGTAGCAAATATAAGAGGTTTAACACAAGTTGCAATACGATTTGAAGAAAATTTTACAGATTCCTGTCATTTTATCTTCTTTTTTCGAAAACTTATGTTAAGCAACATTGTTATATAATAATGGAGAATTATCGCAACGGTAATATCTCGATCCAATAGTCATCCGGATCATTAATAAAATACAATCCCATCTTGGTATTCTCGAAGCAAACCGCTCCCATTTCCTTGTGGTATTTACGTACCTCCTCATAATCGCCGGCTACCCGGAAACAAAGATGGCTCTCATTGTCGCCTAGCTCATAAGGTTCTTTCCGGTCACGCAGCCAAGTCAGCTCCATCAAGAAACCGGTTTGCTCATCCGTTAGATAAACCAAGATAAACGAACCGTCTTCCGCGACCTTACGATGGTGCTCTTTCAATCCCAACGCTTTATTATAAAAAGCGATACTCTTATCCAAATCCAATACATTAATATTGAAATGGTCAAATCTACCTTTAACTTCCATACCTAATAAATTTATGCGTTTAAAATAACCTATACATTAATAATATATTATATATCCGTCCCTTCTCCCGGAACAGACAATACGATATAACGACATCCTTTCGATTCGGCGTAAGGGCCGAAAGCCATAACCTCCGCCGGACGTTCCCAAAAGTGCATCGGGACAAATACGCTTGTTTTTATACGATCGATAAATTGCTGGGCGCCCCTCATGAAATCGGTACCCAAACGAGGATCGACCGGGAACATGACGAGATCCATCACAGAGGTTTCTTTCGCTATTATATCCAGTTCCTTCAAGTAATTACCCTCAGCCTCGGCTACCTCTTGCGGGGTGGACTCGTCTTTCCAATGCCAATTATTCAAGTCGCCGGCATGGAAGATCCGTCTGCCTTCTGTCTCTATCAGGAAAGAGATCCCCACATCCGTGGAACCAAATGCCTTGATGGTCAGAAGTTCATCCTGATAGGCATCCCCCTTCTTCAAATAAATAGCATCATCAGCCTTGGCCCTCCGACGCTTCAATATATCCTTGGAAAAGATATATTTGATATCCGGCTTCTGCTCTTTCCATTTCAATACTTCCGGATTAAAATGATCCGGATGGAAATGCGACGCTAATATATATAATGTGCCCGCACGCTTCAAGAGTTCGCTACGCACGTATCCCTTGGCCGGGTCCGGATCGCTATCCTTGAAATAATCGATCAAGATCGAAAAGCCATCCGCTTCCAAAGCGAATCCGCTATGATAAATATACACCAATCTCATAATGATCCTCATTTATTGTTTATCTTAAGAACACCGAACCTCACCGGGTTGTTGAATTCACGGTACAAATATACAAAAGGCCGGACATATCACATGCCCGGCCCACAATGATTATCAACCTACAATTTATTTCCAGTTCTCATTCTGGACTAATACGCCTTCCATGGTGACAATTTCATCGTTAGGGATCGGAAGTGTCACTAATCTATCCGGATACGTAGCCGATTGGTACTTCAGCAAATATCTCTTTTCATAAGCCAAGAAGCCCGAACCTTTATTACCCAGCTCCTCAGAAGCCGCATTCCAGCGCACAAGATCATACCAATGATGCCCCTCCATCGCCAACTCGATCCTACGCTCGAAACGCAAGGCTTTTATCGCCTTATCCACTGTCCAGCCACTCGCGGGATACAAGCCGATGCGATAATTAGCCGCCGTATTAGCAATGGTATTTCCGCTCACCTTATCCTCCAATACATATGGAGAAGAAGTTAAAGCCATATTGTTATTCGCGTCGGCAGCCATGATACAACTTTGTGCGGCACGTGCGCGAACTTTGTTGATATATTCTCTGGCAGTATTGATATCACCCGTTTCTATACAAGCCTCAGCATAAAGCAGGTAAAGCTCAGCTACACGCATCAAGTGGAAGTTCTTGGCAGTTGAGCCACCGGTTGTAGTCAAGCTCAAGCCTCCCTTATCCGCCTTTTTCGGCAGGTTCTTCTTATTCAAGAACGGACCGCCATTCGCCAAATCACGAATCCAGCCATCGATAGTAACCGGTATATCCCAATCCATATAGGGGACATTGAAACGACCCGCAGATACGTCAACCCGAGGATCCGTATAAACCGTCAAATCCGTATGAGGTACATTATCGCCATCAATTGTCGTAACCGAGGTTTTGCTTTGATACGACTTATCGAGATAAGGCAATCCATTCTCATCCACCATATGCGCATTCACCAAGTCATAAGAAGGCTGGTAGAATCCCCAGCCGGAACCAATCTTGCCAGACAATGAGATATGAGAGTTACCATTGATCGCGTTGGTATAATACTGCGTACCGGAGATTGCCATCTGGACGTCAAACACAGACTCGCCCGTCCAGTCGCTCTCGCCCGCCGTGTAAAGCGTCTCATAACTCGGGGTCAAGGTATATTTCGTGCCCTTGCTATCCGTACCATTAGCGATAACCGTTTCTAAAATCGATTTAGCCTCCGTCCATTTGTTGGAGGTTCCATTCGTTCCATTATAGGGAGAAGACTGGAATATTCTCAGTTTCGCCAAAAACGCTCCAGCCGCCCATTTGTTGGCACGACCGGGCTCTTCCGGCCATGCGCCGGGAAGATTATCATAAGCATACTGCAAATCTTCAGCCACCTGTTCCCAAATATAAATATAGTTACCGCTCTCATCCACATTCGATATCAGTGGGTTCACGGACGACTCATAATCCTCCAAAGATACATAAGGAATAGCCGCCCCAAAATTCTTGATACCCTCAAACAAATAAAAACCACGCATGAAACGAGCTTGGGCTATGGCCTCGGTATAAAAATCTTTCTCCTGTCCCGGTATAGCGGAAAGCTCATCTTTAATCAAACCGGCCAAATGCATGACATTATTAGCACGAGCCACCGCATCGTATACTGCCACCCATTTACGCTTGATATAGGAATTATCGGTCGTAAAGCTAAAAGTCTCCAACAACGTGAAGTCCGATTGGTCCGCAGCCGTTGACCCCTTATTAGCGTCACCGCCCATCACATCACCATACGTATAGTTCGTCAAGCTTGCCCCAAAATAAGAGTTCGTCGTAGCCGCCGGAATATTTAACGCTGAATACATGCCGGTAAGAAGATAATTAATACCTTCCTGATCCGTTAAATTGGTTTCATTAACCGCACCTACAGGTTCGATTTCCAAGAAATCGGAACAAGATGTGCTGCCTAACGCAAGAACCACCGCCATCGCAAAATATATAAGAACTTTTTTCATAATGAATTCAAATTAATCGTTTATAAAGCACATACGTTAGAATGTCACATTCACACCCATCAAGAACTGACGAGGCATACCATAAGATCCATAATCGATACCTTTATTCATATCGCTTGATACATATTCGTTCTCGAACGAAGTATGCGAACGAACCTCCGGATCCAATCCATCATAACCGGTTATCGTAAACACGTTACTGATCTGGCCGTATACACGTATCTTCTCGAAACCGATCTTCTTCAGCAACTTCTTAGGCAATGAATACCCCAAAGTCAACGTCTGCATCCGAAGATAAGAACCATCTTGCACATAATTGGAGTTCGATTCGTTACCAGCCTCGGGGCCCTCGGTCGAGGTCGTTGTCCACAAAGGATAAATACCGTTCGGATTATTCACCGGATCCCAAGATTTCGCCAAACGATCTTTCGAATAATTAGACTGCAAGTTTCCAAACATCGTATAGTACTCGTAGTGTTTGTACAAATCATTTCCAATCGAGTAATACATGTAAGTACTTAGATCAAAATCTCTCCAAGTCAAAGAGATATTGAAACCTCCGGTCAAATCAGGATGAGGATTACCGATAATCGTACGGTCATCCGCATCGATCTTACCATCGTTGTTCACGTCTTTCATCTTATATCGGCCTACCCATGCGGAAGCGACCAAATCGTTTTCCGTAGCCACACCATAAGGCAGAACGCCCGAGGAAATAACATCTTGCTCATTTTGATAAATACCATCAATCTGATACCCGTAGAACATTCCGACAGGTTGGCCCACCGTAGTAATATTCACCTTGCTCAAACGAGTATCGTTGAACAAATCAGAAGATCCCAACCGGGTAACCTCATTCTTGTATCTTGAGATGTTAGCCGTGATGTTATAACCGAACTCGCCAACTTTGTCCCTCCATCCAATGGACAAATCAATACCTCTGTTCTTCATATCACCGATATTGATACTAGGCTTTGATGCGTTACCAACCAGCGCAGACCAGTTAGCAGGCACAAGCAAGTCTGAGGTATTCTTTACATAAAAGTCAAATCCGGCGGTCAATCGGTTACTCAAAGCCGTAAGGTCGAAACCTATATTAAACATTTTTGTGGTTTCCCATTTAGCGTCCGAGTCACCCAAGTTCGAGAGCACATAACCGGGAGAAGTCTCTGAATCCGATCCCGTGATAGGATACATATAATAATTTCCCGTACCATACTGGAACGCATAGTTGTAAGAACCAATATTCGAATTACCGGTCGTACCATAACCGGCACGCAGCTTAAAGTCATCCAACCATTTCCGGGTAGGCTCCATAAATTTCTCGTCAGACATACGCCATCCCAAGGAGGCGGAAGGGAAGTTACCCCAACGGTTCTTGGAACCAAACTTGGAAGAAGCGTCGCGGCGAATCGTGAATGTCGCCAAATATTTACCCTTATAAGAATAGTCCGCACGTCCGAAAAGGCCGAACATAGTCACTTTTCTTTGATAACGGCTAGAGTTACCTATATTAGAAGAAGAACCATTATCCAGCGTCCAAGTATTCGGATCGCTCTCGAAGATGTAATCGATACGGGTTCCTTGCATATAACGGCCGACACCTTGTTTGATAGCCTCCGTACCCAAAACAACGGTAATATTATGATCTTCATGAATCTTCTTGGTATAAGTAGCCGTATTTGTCCACTGCCAGTTCAAACGCCAGTTGCCCGTCTCAGTCAATGTATTGTTGGCAGAAGCCTCTTTGTTCGCCATATTTTGACGTTCGGTCATCTCCAAACTCCACATACCATTCAAGCGAGCGCTAAACTGAGAACGAAGCTTCAGACCTTCGATCCAAGGATTGGAAAGCTCGGCAAAAACCGCAGTCTGTCCATGAAACATGCGTGTCCAATCATTCTCATTCATAGCTACCTGATGCACGGCGGAAATATCACGGCCCGCATTAGGTGCCACGGATCCCGTATAATCACCTCCTACATTATATATAGGTACCCACGAATTCATGGTATAAGTCTTAGCGAACGTGTTCGCATCTCCTTGACGACCAGACTCTCCTCCCGTTTCCATAGCGGCAAGGTTCGTATTTTGGCCCATCGTGAAATACTTATTAGGATTATAGGTCGTATTCGTACGTAAAGAGTAACGTTTGAAATAAGAATTCTGGATCGTACCCTCTCGATTTGTATAACCCAAAGAGACAGAATAAGTAGCTTTCTCGCCACCACCCACCAAAGAGATCTGGTGATCTTGGATCTTTCCGGTCTGTACAATCTCATCGTACCAATTGGTACCCTTACGAGCCTCCGCATCGGAATAACCGTCGGCCAACATCTGATAATATGCGGATCGGGCCCAAGAGCTGCTTCCATCGTCTACATACGACTTTTCCCAAGCCTCTACGCTCCCATACATATCAATAATCTGCTGTTCGCTATAACCGGCCGGCTTAATCGCATAAGGCATCGAAATACCTTTACCACCCGTAGCGGCGATTTGCCCGAATTGAGGATGAGAGGTTGCCAAACCACGATAGTTATACAGATTCTGCTGTCCTAATTCCTCGAATTCCATCGATTCCCAACCGTTCAACAAATCATAACCGCTGTTAGCCATCTTAGCGACACCAAAATATCCATTATAAGAGACACGAACACGATCAGCACGCGTACCCTGCTTCGTCGTAATGATAATTACGCCATTCGCACCTTGTGCACCATAAATAGCGGTAGCTGAAGCATCCTTCAACACTTGCATAGACTCAATATCATTCGGGTTTACGGAACTGATATCCACCCCGGATACACCATCCACAACAATCAACGGGTCTGAACTATTAAGAGAACCCACACCACGAATACGGATCGTAGTCTCACCGCTGGGACCTCCGGAATTAGAGATATACACACCGGATGCTTTTCCTTGCAAAGCCTCGGCGAAAGTCGCCACCGGAGTCTCGTGGATAGCGTCTGTAGAAACAACAGCAACAGAACCGGTAATGTCCTTCTTCGATTGCGTACCATATCCAACTACTACCACTTCATCCAAAGCTTGAGTATCTTCCACCAATAGAATCCTCACATTCGTCTGACTACTTTTTAAAGGAATTTCTTGACTGACATAGCCAATGTAAGACACAACTAAAATCGCATTACTAGGCACACCTTCTAAAATAACACGTCCGTCCATATCGGAGATATTTCCGATAATGGTTCCTTTAACAAGGACATTTGCCCCTACAATTGGTCCGGCTTTGTCTGAAATAGTACAAATGACTCTACGTCCATCTTGTTGTAGGCTACGAGTTCCTACGTTTGGTGTTAAATCGCCAACTTCCGCAGCGATGATGGGATATCCGCCGCAAAGGAATAAAGAGGCTCCCAGAAACACCTGTCTCCAAAATACTACATTACTCATAAAATTAGAATTTAAGGTATAAATCAAAAAAACACAATCTACTCAACAATTTGATTTTTTCATATAGACACAACATCACAGCTTGTAGCTATTACTCATCAATACTTATGGTCTAAATGTTTTTTCATAAAACGACTAGTTGAAACGATCGTTTAAATCTTGCGTTTTTGGAGAGAGAAGAAAATGATTTGAAAAACAAGACTCTTTTTGGATAAAAGAGGGGTTATCTATCCCATTAGCAATGAGATAAAATAAAAAAAAACAACAAAAAAGTTGTATATGTCGAAAAAAAAACAGACCTTTACAAACGACTAAATGAAACGAT